>CAZOBJ010000069.1:0-15063 GCA_964577825.1 uncultured Planctomycetales bacterium | reverse complement strand
TCGCGCAACACGCGCGCGTTGCCCGGCTCCTCGGAGAGCAAGAGCCCCGCCTCGCGCGGGCTCAGATAGCGGGCCTCGCACCCCCGCGCGCGCAAGAGCGCGGCCACCAGCCGCGCGCAGTTGTCCTCGCCCCCGGCCTTGAGCGCGTCGAGGTACAGGTCCTCGTCGGCGGCGGGCGCGTCCAGGCGTGCGCGCAGGTCGTCGCCGATGGGCGCCACGGCCTCGGCCGGCAGGTCCAGGCCGTGGGCCACGGCCTCGTACCGCGCGATGGCCTCCGCCAGGGGGGCGTCCCCGGCCCGGCCGGCCAGGCGCGCGCGGCCCGCGTCGATCAACAGATCCGTGACCTTCCGGTCGCCGGGGCGTCGGCGGCCCGGAGCGGAGACGACCACCACGCGCCGGTCGGGCTCGGCGGTGACGATGTCGCACACGCGGCTCGCCTGCTCGGGACCGGCCAGCGCGCTGCCGCCGAACTTGGCCACCCTCACGCCCCGACCTCCCGGTCGCAGGCCGCGAGCACGGCCAGGTACGCGCGCACCGTGTCCGCCAGGCCCGGGCCCAGCAGGGCCTCGGACACGATCGCCTGGCCGATGGAGACCTCCAGCACCCGGGGCACGGCCCGGCAGAAGGGGCCGAGGTTCTCTTGATTCAGATCATGGCCCGCGTTCACGCCCAGGCCCGCCTCGTGCGCGGCCTCGGCCGCGCGCGCGTACCGGTCGAGCTCTTGGCGCGCCTCGTCCTCGCCGCGGGCGAACGCGGCCGCGTACCCCTCGGTGTAGAGCTCGATGCGGTCCGCGCCCAAGTCCGCGGCCCGGCGGATCTCGTCAGGGACCGGGTCCATGAACAGGCTCACCCGGATGCCCAGGTCCGTGAGCTCGCGGACCACGGGCGCCACGCGCGCCGCGTCGCGGGACAGGGTCCAGCCGTGGTCGCTGGTCAGCTGCGCGGGCGCGTCGGGCACCAGCGTCGCCTGCGTGGGCCGGGCGCGGCGCAGGATTTCCAAGAATCCGGGGTACGTGCCTTCCGGCCCGGCGAAGGGGTTGCCCTCGATGTTGAACTCCACGGCGAGCATGGACTTGAGGTCGTCCACGTCGCCGGGGCGGATGTGGCGCTGGTCGGGCCGCGGATGCACGGTGATCCCGTGCGCGCCCGCGTCCACGCACACGCACGCGGCCTCGGGGACGCTGGGCTGGGCGCCGCCGCGCGCGTTGCGCACCAGAGCCACCTTGTTCAGGTTCACGCTCAGTCGAGTCATGGTCTCCTCCTCTACAGGCCCGGCCGGGAGCGGACCGCGGCCACGAGCTCGGCGACCAGGCGGTCGGGGTCCTCGTGGGCGGCGAGCGGCGGCCCGGGCTTGGCGAACGATGCGAACAGATCCGCGGCGCGATCGGTAATCCCGCCCGTGCCCGCGAACAGGCCGATGGGGCGCCGGGTGTCGTACGCGATGGTGAGCTCGTTGAGCGTGCCGGACTCGCCGTGGGCGCTCACGACCGCGTCCGCGCTTCGCACGAGCACGACGTTGCGGCCCTTGAACCCGAACCCGGTGTAGAGCATCGCGGCGAAGCAGTCGGGCTTAGGCCCGAGCACGCGATCGTGCTCGGCCGGGCTCGCGAACGGGCTCACGCCCAGGCACAGGGCCCCGGCCTCGCGCGCGGCGCGCGCCACCGCGTCGCCCACGCCCCCGCCCGCGCCGGTGAGCACCACTGCGCCCGCCTGCGCGAGCGCCTGGCCCAGGCCCGCCAGCCGGTCCGCCAGCCGGTCGGCCACCCGCTTGTCCGCAGACCCGAGCGCCGCGATCTGCACCGCAGCGTGCGACATGTCCATCGCGCCCTCCTCGCCGTTGAGGCGTTGACTCCAGAATGCGCCAACGCGGCCCGCGCGTCAAGATGGCGCGCCCGCCCCGGGCTATGGATACGTGGCCCAGCAGCCGGCAAACAGGCCCTGGCCGCCGACGGCCGCCGCTTGCGCGGGCGCGCGGCGCGCAGGCGCCTGTTGCGGCCACAGGGCCCGGGCCATGGCCTGGGCCACGCCGGGCCCGAGCTCCAGGCGGTCGACCCCGCGCGCGGCCAGCCACGCGCTCACGTGGGCCCACAGGGCCTGCGCGGCCTCGGCCGCGCACCTCTGTGCGGGGACCGCGAACAGGCGCATGGTTGCGCGCGCGGCGCCTGCCGCGGCGTCCACGGTCACGAGCGCGCAGCCCGCGGGCCGCCCCTGGTCCAGGGCCACGGCCGCGCACCGGTCCGGGTACGAAGCGCCGTGCGCCAGCGCTTCGAACAGATCCCCCTCGCCCGGCGAGCGGGCCTGCGGGGGCGCGTGGGCCCGGGCGCACAGGCGCGCCAGGTCCTGCGCGTCCGCGGGGGTCGCGGCGCGCACGGTCAAACGGTCCATCGTCGTCCTCCTTCCACCGGGAGCCAAAAAAAGAAGCCTTCCGGGCCCGGCACCCGGAAGGCTTCTGAAGGTCTCGCGACTCTGTCCGCCTGTTAGGGTGCCGTTCCTCCGCCGAACAAGGGCTTAGCGATATCAATAAGCCGTACGGCCACGGCGCCGGCAAACGCAGCGGTCCTCGCGTACCGCGCGCACGCGCGGTTGAGAGGCGTCGAATGGGAATGGCGCTCGCTCGTGCTCATGGCTCGGACCCCATACAGGTTCTCCAGTATAGCACTATGCGCGTTCGCCGCGCGGAGTCAAGAGAATTCCGAGGGATTCTCCGCGTCCGCAAGCTGCGGCCTTCCGCCGAGACGCGAGGATGCGCCCCTGTCGGAGCACGCGCCCGGGTGCAAGGCTTGCAGCGCAGCCCGAGAAGTCTAGAATGGACTGCGTTCGGGGAAGAGAGCAAAGCGACTCACGCGACCGCACCAGGAAAGGACCAAGCCATGACCGACCGGCCGTCATCCCCCATAGACGGCTACACCCCGGGTCGGATCGCGATGCGGTTCGCGGTCGGAGCGTTCTTCGGGCTGTTCATCGACTTCTCGCTTTTGGCCACAGGATACTACGGCCCCGACTTCGAGCTGATGGCGTCGAAGTGGTTCTGGCTTCTCATGGCCGCGGCCCCCGTTCTGTGCGGACTCGTGGGCGTGTTCTTTCTGCGCAAGCTGCTCGCGTTTGTTCGCGATTGGTTTGAAGGGCCGTCCGGGATGCCCTGAGATGCATGCCGCGTTTCGGGCCCGCGAGCATGCACGCCCGCACCGTGGCGGCGGCCCACGGTTCCGCCGCATGGCGTCGGGTTGTGCCCGGGCGCATTCCCGGCTCAGCACATGCGCGCCATCGAGCGTGATGCAGAGATCCGGGGACCGCGCAGCCGGCTAGCGGTCTTCCTGCGCGGAGGCGTCCGCATGCGGTCCTCGCTCGCCGGTCTCTGGCCCGCCCTCGCCCGCCTCCACCTGGCGGGCGCGCGCGCGGGCCTCGCCCGGGGCGATGACCCCGGCGGAGACGATTGTCTTGATCGCCGCCTCCACGGGCACGTCCAGGTCGATGACCGCTTGGGGCGGGTAGTACAGGAGCACCCCGGTAAACGGCGTGGGCCCGAAGGGCACGAGCACGCTCACAAGCTCTCTGCCCGCGCGCGCGTTCAGATAAGCGACGGACTCGTTGGTGACGAACCCGAGCGCGTACGAGGTTTCACTCGGATACGGCACGAGCACCACGCGGTTGAAGTGCTTGCGCTCCTTGGTGGTGAACACCAGGTCCGAGAACTCCTTGGCCGACGGGTAGATCTGCGAGACGAGCGGCAGCCTGCGCAGGAGCCAGTCGCCCACGGGCAGGAGCTTGCGGCCCACGTACAGGCGCGAGACGTAGCCAGCCACCAGCACCACGAACACGATGAACACCACGCCCAGCCCGGGCACGGTGAAGCCGAGCTCTTCGCGCAGGATAGGGTTCAGGTACTTGCCCACCAGCTTGTCGGAAATCTGCACCACGAGCACCACCACGTACCCGGTGATGAAGATGGGCAGGACCGTGGCCAGGCCGGCGATCAGATAATACTTCAGCGCCCGGCCCACGGCCAGGCCGGCGCGTTTGAACATGCCCATGCGCGTTGCTCCTCCGTTGCGCGCCCGTCCGCGCGCGCGGACCGGGCGCGGGTCAGCCGCTCTTCGCCTCCCATTGCGGTCCGCCCTCGGGCGCGGGGCCGGGCACCTGGCGGCCCAGGATCGCGGTCTTGCGCGCCTGGCGGTCCTCGGCGCCGTCGAGGGCGAGCGCGGTGTCCACCAGGGCCAGGTGGCTGTACCCCTGCGGGAAGTTGCCCAACAGCCGCTTGGTGGTGAAGTCCAGGTCCTCGCTGAACAGCCCCAGGTGGTTGCTGTGCGCGAGCACGTTCTCGAGCATCTCGCGCGCGCGGTCCCGGTCGCCGATGCGCCACAGCGCCCGGATCATCCAGAACGTGCACACCACGAACGAGGCCTTGGGCAGGCCGAAGTCGTCGCGGTTGCGGTACCGGTACATGAGCCCGTCCACGCACAGCTCCTTGTAGGTCTGGTGCACGGTCTTCACGTAGTGCGGGTCCTTGGGCGAGAGGAAGTGGTAATGTTCCATGAGCAGGTTCGAGGCGTCCAGGTGCTCCTCGCCGTAGGCCTGGGTGAACGCGCCCCGCTGTGGGTGCCAGCCCTTGTGCATGATGTCGCGGCGGATGCGCGCCCCGAGCCGCCGCCACTCGCGCGCGTAGGCGCGCTTGCCGAACTGCTCGGCGATGCGCGCGCCGCGGTCGGTGGCCACCCAGCAGAGGACCTTGGAGAAGGTGAAGTTCTTGCGCTCGCTGCGGAACTCCCAGATGCCGCGGTCGGTGCGGGTCCAGTTGTTCTGCACGTGGCGCACCAGGGTGCGCACGACGGTCCACAAGTCCTCGCAGTTGTCCAGGGTATTGCGGTACAGGGACAGGTACTGGTGGATGACGTCCACGAGCACTCCGTAGATGTCGTTCTGCTTCTGGAGGTACGCGGCGTTGCCCACGCGCACAGGCCGCGAGTCCCGGTAGCCGGCCAGCCAGTCCAGGGTGCGCTCCTGGAGGCGCTTCTGGCCGTGGATGCCGTACACGATCTGGATCTTCTCGTCCTTGTAGGGCACGATGTCCAGGATGAACTGCAAGAACCGGCGGGCCACGTTGGCGTGTCCGAGGCGGTTGAGGATGTTGATGGTCATACTGGCGTCGCGCACCCAGCAGTAGCGGTAGTCCCAGTTGCGCACGTCGCCGATGGTCTCGGGCAGGCTCGTGGTGATGGCCGCCAGGATCGCGCCCGTTTTCTGGTACGCCAGGAGCTTGAGCACGAGCGAGCTGCGGACCACCGCATCCTCGTAGTGCACGATCGGGTTCGCCTTGGCCACCCAGTTCATCCAGTAGACCTTGGTGCGCTCGTACTCGAGCCGGATGTCGTCGAGGTCCGGGCGCAGGATCTTCTGGTTGTAGCTGATGAGAAAGTAGTGCTGGCCCTCCAGGCGGATGGGGTCGCCGGCGGCCACCTTGCGCATGTCGAGGTCCGTGTACAGGTACAGGGACTCGTAGTTGCCGGCCGTGGTGAAGCTCTTGATGTACTCGTGCTGGACCTCGGTCTGGGTGCGGTACTGGGCGTAGCGCAGCCGGGGGTCGTAGCGCACCCGCACGGTCGGCTTGCCCCGGATCGTGCGCACGAGCCGGACGATCTCCGGCGGGCAGTGGTAGCCGCCGTTCTCGGGCTTGTACCGGGGCATGAAGTCGATGATCTCCCAGGCCTGGCGCCCCGCGCGGAAGGTGGTCACCAGGACGTTGGTGCGGTCCAGGTACCGCTGCTCGGTCTCGTACTCCTGGGCCGTGGGCTCGATGGCGAAGTACCCGCCGCGGTCCGCGTCCAACAGGCGCGCGAACACGCTCGGCGACTCGAAGTTGGGCAGGCATGCCCAGTCCATCGCCCCGCGGCGGCTGACGAGCGCGGCGCTCATGCAGTTGCCGATCACTCCGTAGTCCAGGTTGTCCATGCGGCGGCTCCGTGCGGCTGGGGAGGGAGGCCCGGCGACGGTCAGTCTCCGGGCAGGGCGTCCAGGGCCCGGTTGAGGATGTCGCGGAAGTGCTCGGGCGAGTCGACCCGGTAGGCGGCCTCGGTGTCGCCCTCGCCCACCTTGACGCTCAAGAGCCGGTCGTCGCGCAGCCGGAACATGCTCTCGTCGGTCTGGTCGTCGCCCGCGCACAGCACCAGGTCGTAGGGGGTGTCGGCCACGAAGTGGCGCACCGCGGCGCCTTTGCTGACCTGGACGCTGCTCACCTCCACGATGCACTTGCCGTGGTGGACCTCGGCGGGGAGGTTGCCGAGCATCTCGTACAGGCTGCTCACCAGCTGCTCGGCCTTCCACCGGCCGAACTCCGGGTCCGAGCGGCGGTAGTGCCAGACCACGGCCGAGGCCTTCTCCTCCACGAACGAGCCGGGGGTGGTGCCCACGTACTGCTCGAAGATGCCCTTGACCTGCTCCTTCCAGGACACGTCGATCGTGTCGTCGAGCGGGCCCCACTGCGCCTGGCCTGCGAGCCGCACCGCGAACCCGTGCTCCGCGATCAGGGTGAAGTCGTACGGCGCGAACCAGGCGCCCAGGTCCTCGTGCGTGCGGCCGCTGATGATGTAGGTGTCCACGCGGCCCTCGTGCTGGAGCCGGTCGAACAGGTCGTGCATCCCGCCGGTGGGAAGCGCCCGGTCGGGCGCGCTCTCCAGCTCGCGCAGGGTGCCGTCATAGTTGAGAAAACACGCGATCCGCGTGGAGTTAGCGAACCGCTCCACGACCTGGGCGCCCACGTCCGGCGCGGTGATGGCAAGCGTGCGCCGCTGCTGGGGCCGATGCTCCAGGTCGTGGAGGAACAGCCCCGCCCAGGCCCGCGCGTCGAAGTCGATCACGTGCCCGCGCATCCCGTCCATGCGCTCGCGCTGCTCCTGCTCGGACATGGTCAGGGCCTGGTGCAGGCTCCTGGCCATGCTGTCCACGTCGTAGGGATTGACGATCAGCGCATTGAACAGCTCCCCGGCCGCGCCCGCGAACTCGCTGAGGATCAGCACGCCCGGCTGGTCGCGCTTGCAGGCCACGTACTCCTTGGCCACGATGTTCATGCCGTCCATGACCGGGGTGACCATGGCCACGTCCGCGATGGAGTAGAGCGCGCACAGGTCCGTGAACGCGACCGACTTGTGGATGAAGTGGATGGGCGTATTCTCCACCGTGGAGTGGCGTCCGTTGATGCGGCCGATCTCGTACTCGACCTGCTCGCGCAGCTCGCGGTACTGGGGCACCTCGCCGCGGCTGGGAACGCTCACGAGGATGAACACGATGCTGTTCTTGTCCCGCCATCCGGACAGGAACCGGTCGATGGCCTCCAGCCGCCGGGGCAGGCCCTTGGTGTAGTCCAGGCGCTCGACCCCGAGCACGACGCGCTTACCCTGGTAGGCTTCGCGCAGGCCCTCGCGCCGGCGGCGCAGGCGTTCGCTGGCGAGCTCCTGGGCGAACCCCTCGGCGTCGATGCCGATCGGGTACACGCCCATGTTGCACCGGCGGCTGCCCAGGCGGATGAAGTCGAACTCGCTCTCCAGGCCCAAGAGCCGCAGGACCGCGCTGCGGAAGTGGCGCATGTACCCGAACGTGTGGAACCCCACGAGGTCCGCGCCCAGCAACCCCTCCAGGAGCTCGGTGCGCTGCGGGTGACACCGGAAGACCTCGTAGCTGGGGAAGGGCGTGTGCAAGAAGAACCCGATGCGCAGGTCGGGCCGCGCCTCGCGCAGCATCTGGGGCACCAGCATCAGGTGATAGTCCTGCACCCACACGTAGTCCTCGGGCCGGGCCACCTCCAGGACCGTGTCGGCGAACTGGCGGTTCACGTGCTGGTAGGCCTGCCACCAGTTGTTGTTCTGGCGCACGTAGTGGGCCATGTAATGGAGAAGCGGCCACAGCCCGCTGTTGGCATACCCCTGGTAGTAGTCGCGCACCTGCCGGCGGGAGAGGTACACCGGCACGCACCCGAACTCGTCCCGCAGCTCGTCGCGCAGGGCCTCGCGCCGCTGGGGGTCGATGACCGCGGACCCGGGCCACCCGATCCACAGGTTCTCGAACCGGTCGCGCAGCCCCCGCATGGCCGACGCCAGCCCGCCGGAGGACTTGCGGATGGTTGCGCCCACCGTGACCGGCAGGCGGTTGGCCGCAATCAGGATCCGGTCCATCGGCGGTCCTTCCGTCTCCTCGCGACATCCCCTATCCGACGCGCGTAGACGTTACCGCAATTCCACGCATCCCTCAAGGGAAAAGCCCCGTGACGCTCCGCAACCCCCGTTCCGGACCGCTCACCCGCGCAGGAGCTCGATGAGCATCCAGAACAGGGGCACGGTCGCGACGCTCAAGGCCGTGGTCACAAGCGTCGCGCGCGCGGCGAAGTCGTGGCTGCCGCCGAACCGGCGCGTGAGCACGGCCGCGGTCACCGCTCCGGGCATGAGCGCCACGATCAGGGCCACATTCTGCACGTCCTCGGCGAGCGGCAGGGCCAACAGCCCCGCCACGAAGAGCGCCGGCAGGGCCACGTCGCGCACGAGCGCCAGGTACGCCAGGTCGCGCTTGTCCGTGAGCCGCGGCAGGGGCCACAATCCCGCGCCGAACAGGATCAGCATGCTGGGGATCGTGGCCTGCCCGCCGAACGCGGCCATGCGGTAGACGATCTCGGGCACGGCCTCGTGGGCGCCGGTGAGCGCCAGGGCCAGGGCCAGGGCCACGGCCGCGAGGCTGGGGCTGAACATCCCGCGCACCGCGCGCCGGAAGTCCGCGCCCCCGAGCACGCCCACGCCCACGGTCCACAGGCCCACGGTGGAGCCCAGGTTGAAGAAGAACAGCTGCGCCAGCGCGACCGGCCCCCACAGGCTCTGCACCAGCACCATGGGCAGGAACCCGTAGTTGTTCACCGCGCACACGTGGTGGAAGGTGCGCCGCACCGCGCCGTCACTGGTGGACAGCCCCCGGCGCAGGCCCCATCCGGCCAGCCCGCCCACGACCACCATGCCCAGGCCCAGGAACGGCAAGGGCCACAGCTCGGCCAGGCGGTCGGAGGGGAAGTCGCGCGCGATCGTGTCGAAGATGAGAAGCGGGAACAGGAAGTCGATGACCACCCGCGACCACCGGCCGATGTCCGCCTCGCGCAGGTACCCCAGCCGCCGCGCCAGCCACCCCACGGCGGCGACGCCGAAGATCTCAAGAATCGCGGCGAGAATGCGAAGCGTCATGGGGCTCGGCCGGTTCGGGCGCCGCGAGGTGCTCTTCGTCCTCCGGCAGGGGCATGTCGAAGATGCAGGCGAGCTCTTCGCGCGCGGCGGCGAGCTCGTCCGGGCCGGCGTGGGGGTTGCGCACGCGGACCAGGCGCTCGGCGCGGCGGTCGTAGGCGCGCAACACCTCGGCCTCGCCCTCGTGCTCGGTGGCGTCCAGGCGCAGGACGCGCTTGCGCATGAGGATCAGGGCCAAGAGGTAGCGCAGGGTCAGGCGCTCGGGCCGGTCGTCGCCCGCGAGCCGGTTGAAGAACTGGTGAACCACCTCCACGTCCACCATGCGCCGCCGCGGGGGCTCGCCCGCCTCGGGGCGGCGGGTGCGCCAGAAGCTGAAGTACCGCTCCTGCGGCTCGTCGGCCCAGGCCTCGGCGGAGAAGTCCACGCGCTCGAACCCCTGCTTGCGCTCGATGAGCGCGCTGTAGTAGACCTCGCCCTCCTCGAACTCGCGTCCGGTGGCCGCGCACCGCCGGTCCGGGCGCCGTACGTTCCAGTCGGTCATGCGGGTCGGTCTCCTTGCGCGCCGGGGCGGACTACCGCGCCCGGAAGAAGCGCCCCTCCATGCCGTCCGGGCCGATGCGCAGGGTCACCTTGCGCGCGCACCGGGGGCACCAGCCCACGTAATGGGTGCCCGCGCGGTTGCGGTACACGCGCGCGTACACCTTGCAGCAGTCGAAAAACACGGACACATAGGGCCGCGCCGGCCCCGCCGCCTCGCGCTGGGGCATCCGACGGCCTCCTGGCTGAGGGCCTTGCCTGTTGTACGCACCGCAGCCCGCCTGTCAACCTCGCTCGGAAATCCGGGCCCCGCGCACGGCCTGCGCGAACGCGCGCATGCGGTCGTGGTCCTTCACCCCGCGGGTGCGCTCCACCCCGGAGGACACGTCCACCGCCCAGGGCCGGGCGGTGCGCACGGCCTCGGCCACGTTCTCGGGGGTCAGGCCCCCGGCCAGGATCACCCGGCCGTAGGCGGCGGCCCGGCGGGCGAGCGTCCAGTCGAAGCTCGCCCCGGTGCCCCCGGGCCGGCCGCGCACGTACGCGTCCAGCAGGAAGAGCTCTCCGCGCACCGCCGCGAGTTTGCGCAGGGTCTCGGGCCCCCGCACCCGGAACGCGCGCACGAGCGGCAGGCCCGCGTAGGCCTGCGGGTCCTCGAGCGCCTCCACGTGCACCTGCACGAGGTCGAGCCCGCACGCGTCCACGGCCTCGCGGATCTCTTTCGGGGGCTCGTGGGTGAACACGCCCACCTTGGTCACGCCCTCGGGCACGGTCTGGGCCAACTCGCGGCACGCGGACACGGACACGCGGCGCGGGCCTTCGGTGAGCACGAACCCCACGGCCCACGCGCCCGCCGCGCACGCGACGGCCACGTCCTCAGGGGTCTGGAGTCCGCAAAACTTGATCCGCGGCGGCATGGCGCCTCTCCCACGCGAGGGACGTAACTGATCCGCAGACAAAACTATACGAGGGCCGCCCCTCGGCGCGCAAGGGCCCGCGGGCCCGGGCGACCGGTTGCGTGCGCCCCGGCGCCGGGTACAATGAATCATTTGCCGGTCCGGGGCCCGCTGCGCGGCCGTGCGGACCGGGCCGCACGCATACGCCGACCGCCAGAGGAACCGGACAAGGGACCGCGTGGATGCAAGTATTCCGCACGATTGACGACATGCGCGCCTACAGCCGGGCGCGGCGCGCGTACGAGCACACCCTGGGGTTCGTGCCCACCATGGGGTCGCTGCACGAGGGGCACCTCTCCCTCGTGGACCGCGCCGTGGAGGAGAACGACCAGGCCGCGATGAGCATCTTTGTCAACCCCACGCAGTTCGCGCCGGGCGAGGACTTCGACCAGTACCCGCGCGACCCGGAGGGCGACCTGCGCAAGGCCGAGATGGCGGGCATCGACGCGGTGTTCATGCCCGACACGGCCACCATGTACGGCAACGGGTGTTTGACCTCCGTGGTGGTGGGCAAGCTGCCGGACCACCTGTGCGGGATCAGCCGCGGCGCGGCGCATTTCCGCGGCGTGGCCACCGTGGTGTGCAAGTTGCTGAACATCGTGGAGCCCGACCGCGCCTACTTCGGGCAGAAGGACGCGCAACAGGCGCTCATCATCAACCGCATGGTCCGGGACCTCAACATGCCGATCGACATCCGGGTCTGCCCCACGGTGCGCGAGGAGGACGGCCTGGCCCTATCCAGCCGCAACGCGTACCTGACCCCGGCCGAGCGCGACCGGGCCCTGTGCCTGTACCGGGCGCTCGCCACCGCGCGGGACATGCTCCGCGGCGGCGAGCGCGCGAGCATGGTGCTCCTGGAGGCCATGACCGAGCGCATCATGGCCGCCGAGGGCGTACAGCTCGATTACCTAGAGATCGTCGACCCCGAGACCCTGGAGGAGGTCGCCTGGATCGACGACGCCGTGCTCATGGCCGGGGCGATCGAGGTGGGTCAGGTGCGCCTCATCGACAACCTGCTCGTCCACCCCGACGAGGGGCCCTGGGAGACCTAGCCGGCCGCCGCCGACCGTGCCGCGCGCGCCCGCACAAGGCCCCGCCGCGAAAGGACCGCCCGCATGCGCCGCGTCCTGTTTCACTTGCCCTTCGGCGATCCGGGGCCGCCCATCTTCGCCTACGGGTTCATGCTCATGCTCGGGTTCCTGGCCGGCATCGCGCTGGCGGTGTGGCGCGCCCGGCGCGAGGGAATCCCGGAGAGCGCCATCTACGACATCGCTATCTGCGCGATCGTGAGCGGCATCGTGGGCGCGCGGGTCATGTGGGTGTGGCGCTTCGCCGAGCCCTGGCAATTGCAGGGCCCGATCGACTATATCGCGGTGTGGAACGGGGGCCTTGTGTACTACGGGGGGCTCTTGCTGGCGCTGGCGACCTGCACAGCCTATGTGCTGTACAAGCGCCTGCCCCTGGGGCGGACCGCCGACTGCTTCGCGCCCGGCCTTGGCGTAGGCCTGGGGTTTGGGCGGATCGGGTGCTTCTTGAACGGCTGCTGCTTCGGGGCCCCCTGCCCGGTCGACGCCTGGTATGCGGTGCGCTTCCCGGCCGATGCGCCCGCGGCCTTGCAGCACGCCGAGCTCGGGCTCACCCAGGGCGGGGCCAGCCTGCCCGTGTATCCCACGCAGCTCTTCGCGTCCGCTGCCGGGTTCCTGATCGGGGGGCTCATTCTCCTGCTCTTCCGGTACCGCAGGTTCCCGGGCCAGATGATCCTCGCGTTCGTGCTTCTGTACAGCGCGGCGCGATTCCTGATCGAGTTCTTCCGCGCGGACACGCTCCCGCGGCTGTGGGACCTGAAGGAAGGCCAGCTCGTGGCCGCACCCGTGTTCGTGGCCGCCGCGGCGCTCACGGCCATTCTGTGGATCCGCGCGGCCCGGCGGCGCAAAGGCTCCGGCCCCGAGGAGGCCGACCGTGGCGCGTAACCGTCTTCTATGCGCAGGCATGCTGTGCGCGGCTGCGCTCGTGTGCGGGGCGAGCGCGGGCGCGGCCGAGCCGGGTCCCTGGGACCGGGTGCTCGCCAACGACTTCCAGGTCGCGGCGCCCGAGGGCGCGGGCCTCGCGGACCTGGAGGCCGCCTACTACGCGGCGCGCGCGCGCGCGGACGTGCCCGCGGCGTATGCGACGGCGGTGCGCCTGTTGCGCGCGCGCGCCACCCGGGCCGAGGCGCTCACGGACCTGCGCCGCGTCCGCGAGCTCGCACCCGCATGCGCGCGTACGGACGACCTGCGCGCCCTGCTCGCGGAGCTCCAGGAACGCAGCGACCTGCACCCGGCCCTGGGCGCGGCCGTGGAGGACCTGCGCCTGGACCTGGCGCTCGCCGCGCGCGACGCACAGGCGCTCGCAAAGCTCGACGCGGCGGGCGCCTGGGTGCGCACCTGGGCGCGGGTCGTGGGCCCGTTCGCCGGACCGAAGCCCTTCCAGATCGACCGTGCCGAGGTCTTCGAACAGGACCCGGACCGCGACGCGTACACGGACGGCTTCGGCCGCGAGGTGCGGGTGCGCACCGACCTGCGCGCGACGCGCGCGGGCCGGGTGGACCTGGGCGCGCACCTGCCCCACCGGCACGAGGCCAGCGCCTACCTCGTGGCGCTTCTGCATGCCGAGACCGAGCAGGACGTGCTCCTGGGCCTGCACCTCTCCGGCGCGGCGCGGGTGTGGCTGGGCGGCGCGCCCGTGCACCGCACGGTCCCCTACCCCACCTACCGCCGCCCGCGCGCGCTCGTGAGCGTGCGTCTGCGCGCCGGGGTGAACGCCTTGCTCGTGAAGGTCCACAGCCAGGCCCGCGTAGGCGTAGAGGTGCTCGGGCCCGAAGGCGGCCCGACCCCGAGCGTGCGCGCGGTCGGGTGGCAGGAGCGCGGCGGCGCGCGCATCCGGCCGCGGCGCATGTACGGCATCCTCTCCGGCCGCGAGGCCCGCGAGCCGGGCGCGCCCCCGGAAGACGCGCCACTCGACGAGGGAACCCCGGTCCATGCGCGATTGCGCGCGCTGGAGGCCCTGGAGCACGCGGGCCGGGTGCAGGCGGTCCGCCGGGGCTGGCAGGCGCTTGCGGACGCGCACCCGCGGTCCGCGCTCGTGCTGGTGGAGGCGGCCATGGCGCGCCTGCGCGAGTCCGACCACGAGATCGACGCGCCCGAGCGCCTGCACAAGGAGGCTGCGGCCCTGCTGCGCCGGGCGATTGCCGTTCGGGCCGAGGACCCGCGCGCGCACCTGTTGCTCGGCATGTACCTGGACGGCCGCGACGAACGCGAACAGGCGCTCAAGCACTTGCGCGCCGCGGCGCAGGCCGCGCCGGACTGGCCGCGTGCCCGGCTGCGCCTGGCCGAGGCCCTGGCCGACCGCGGGTGGCTGGGCCTGGCCGAGCAGGAGCTCAAGGCGGCGCAGGGCAACCACGACCGCGCGCGCACGGCGCTCGCGGACGTGCTCGCGCGCGAGGGGCGCCTCGCCGAGGCGGCGCGGCTTCGCACCGCGGCGTGGGAGGCGGGCGAGCTCGACCCCCGGCGCTACGAGGCCCTGGTACGCGACCGGGCCGACTGGCAGGCGCACGCGCAGCTTGCGGCCGAGTACACGCGGCTGCGCCCGCGCGACCCGGCCGCGCGGCGGGACGCGTTGCGCTGGCGGGTGCAGGCCGCGCGCGACCGGGGCGAGCTCGAGACGGCCGCCCGCCTCTTGGAGACCCTGGCCCACGAGCGGCCCACGGACGCCAGGCCCTGCGTGGAACGTGCCGAGCTCGCGCTGCGGGCCGAGGACCGCGACGCCGCGCTCGCGTGGTTCGACCGCGCGCTCGCGCGCCGGCGCGGGGCCGGCCGCACGGACTTCGACCTGGAACAGCGCGTGCGCGCCTTGCGAGAGAACACCTGGCCCCAGTTCGCATACGACCTGGGACTCAAGGAGGTGGTCCCGGACGACTACACGGCAGAGCGCTTCCCGACCGCGCACCACGCGGTGCTCCTGCGCGTGGTGGTCCGCCGCCTGGGTCCGGGCCGCGGGGCCGAGAGCCTGGTCCACCACGCGGTCAAGGTCTTTGACAAGCAGGGCATCGCCCGGCTGGGCGAATTGCAGCTCCCGGACCGTGCGGACGACATCCTGTACTGCCGCACCATCCTGCCCGACGGGCGGGTGTTCACGCCCACGAACCTGCGCCGCCTGGACTTCACCAACGCGAGCATGGTGCGCGTGGTGCCGGGGGCGGTCCTGGAGTACGCGTTCCGCGAGACCCGCTCGGGCGGGCGCTCGACGACGTTCGCGGACGAGGTCCGGTTCCAGGAATTCCACGCGCCCGTGGCCCGCGCGCGTTACGTGTTGCTGGTGCCGCGCGAGCT
>CAZOBJ010000068.1:0-17428 GCA_964577825.1 uncultured Planctomycetales bacterium | reverse complement strand
GCGCGCGCCCGCGACCATCGGGAACATGACCCTGCTGCATGTCAACGGCCAGCCCATCCCGGATCCGAGTCCCGTCCGACCGCGCCCAGCCTTCTACGGCGCGCACATGTACCGCACCAAGAAGATGGACCTCGCCGCGTACCTGCACCCCGGCGAGAACTGCGTCGGGGTGTGGGGCTGGCGCGGCGGGCCGTATCAACAGCACCTGTATCTGCAGTGCCGCGTGATCTTCACGGACGGCACGAGCATGCGGCTCGATACGGACGCCACCTGGCGCTGGTCGCGCACCGCCCCCGAGGACTGGGACGAGCCGGGCTTCGACGACACGGATTGGCAGCAAACCAAGGCCCGCGACGACGAGGCCGGGGAGACCGACGCGGAGGCGCACGCACACTGGTCCTTCATGTACAAGTCGGCCACGAACCGCCCCGCGGACGAGAGCCGCATGTGGCTGGACAACCCGCGCGAGCAGCGGCTCTTCTTCCTGGACACGCGGCCCGTGCAGGTGCGCGTGCGCGTGCCCGCGGGTTTGGCCGACCAGGACTCGGCCGTGGGCTGGGAGGTCCTGCGCTACGAGTTCCCCGGCACCCTGGCGCCCGTGACCGCCCCCGGCGCACGCGCCGAGGGCGTGCAGGCCGAGTACCAGGAGGACGGCGACCACCTTGTCTACCTCCTGGATCTGGGCGCGCTTCCCCGCGGGGTGTACACCGTGCAGACGCGCCTCGTGCTGGGCGGCGAGACTGCGGAGACCCGCATCCGCGAGCCCCTGGTGGTCTACGGCCGACTGGCCATGGATGCGGCGCCTGCCAACTCGTACGAGTCGGGCATGGACCTCGCGGAAGAACAGACGATCGACTACACGGAGCCGGACACCTACGAGTGGCTGGAAGTCGACGGCACCACGGTCCCGCCGCGAGGCGCAGACTATGAAGAGGCCGAGCGCGCCCCCGTCACCGAGCCGCGCATCGTGGACAAGAACGAGCTCACCTACCGCGAGACCCGCGCCAACTCCGGCGCCCAGTTCAGCGTCAAGCTCACCTTCGCCCATCCGGGCGACTGGTACCTGATGGTGCTCGAGTACCCGGACGACCAGGAGCGGTGGATGGGCGCCTCGTGCACCGCCCGGTGGCGAGGCAAGACAAGTTACTCGCGTTTGGGCCCGGCGGTCATCACCGGGTTCAAGTTCCCGGTCTCCGGCCGGATGCGCGAGCTCAAGTGGCTGTACCGTCCCGATCCTGGACCGCACGCTGTGAACGTGATCAACAGCCAGCCGGGGAGCACCGCCGCCGCGGCCCGACTGACCGTGTACCACATCGAGGGCGGCCTGCCCGAGATGGCCGGACACCAGAGCGGCGCGCGGCGCATCGGCATCCTCACGGAAAACGACAACCCCGTCAACGGATTCGGCGCCACTTTCGGCGTGATGCGCGAGGACCGGTCCGAGGGCCCCCGCATCGGAGGAGGCAGCGCATCCGTAAACCAGGACCCGGTCCTTGCCGCCTGCGACCTGTTGTCCTGGAACCTGGACACATGCGAGGCCTACGCGCAATACCTGCGCTGGACCGGAGAGAACGCGTCCGTGATGGGCGTCTGGCAATACGATGACGGCAACAACGCATACGCGCCCGGCTGGGGCATGCCCATGGCGCGGCTGACGACCGACCTGCGCGACACGGCCGCAAGGGTGCTCAGCGCCAACGGTATCGCGCCGGTCCCGAGCATCGAGTTCTGCTACCAGCGCGATCTGATGCGCCGCAAGGGCGGATACAGCGACGCCCAGGTGGCCCTGGGCGCGGACACGGCCATGCTCGTCAACAGCCGGGGCGAACAGCTCAAGAGCGTGCTCGGCGTGTTCAACTTCCTGCACCCGGAGGTAGAGAATCTGCTGCACGTCATCGCCGCGGACATAGCGTCCAAGTGGCAGGATGTGCCCGGCTTCCTGGGCGTGAACTACACCACGTTCGTGGACGGGAACTTCTCGATCCCGACTCTAGCGCCGCGAACCGGGTACGACTACGTCCGCGGAGATTTCGACCCCTTGGGTGTCTCCTATGACGACGTGACGATCCGCAAGTTCCAGGAGGACACGGGCCTGTCCGTGCCCGGGGCGCCGGACGACCCCGAGCGATTCCAGAAGCGGTACGCGTTCCTCACCGCGCCGGACCTGCGCGAGCAATGGATCTCCTGGCGATGCGAGAAGCTCCTCGAGTTCTGGCAGGAGGCACGCCGCCGCGTGCGCGCGGTCCGGCCGGACCTGGACGTGTTCGCCAGTCTGTACGTAGGCGTGCGGCACGCCCTGTACTGGAGGCAATCCGGCCTCTCCCTGCACGAGTTCCTGCGCCAGTTCGGCTGGGACCCGACCCAGTTCCGGGGCGAGGACGGGCTGTGGTGCACGCACTGGATGCACGCGGAGTCCCTGCGCTACCGCCCGGTCCGGCGCCGACCCGGGTACGCCGCGGCGTGGGAGATGATGAGCGATCCGGAGTACTATGCGCTCTACGCCCGCGACGGCCATCGCGCCCAGATGATCATGCACCACTGGATGGAGATGGAGCGCGCGGCCTTCGCCATGCCCGAACGCGAAGGATGGGCCTATCCGTACCAGTCTACGCTCCAAGCGCATGGAGCCGGCCCATATGCGCGCGAGCCGTTCACGCACGGCCTGATCGGCGGGGATCCGCAGTTCGTGCTGTGGGCGTTCAGCCACGTGAGCCGCATGGTGGGTCATGAGCAGCCCATGCGCGAGTTCACCCGCGTGCTGCGTGCCCTGCCCGCGCACAAGCTCGACCCTGTGGTCGGCACCGGGTTCGAGACGAACCTGGCCCTGCGCGCGTGGCGGGACGGGGCGACCACCTACCTTGTGGTTGCGAACCCGGGTTACTGGACCGTGGAGGGCTCGGTTTCGCTTACCGGCGCGGACGGGGTCTCGGACCTGGTGACAGGCGACCCCACGCCCACGGAAGAGGATGGCGCGCGCACCGTGCTGCCCGTGCGCCTGGGCCCGTTCGGCGTGGCAGCCTACCGGGTGACCGGCGAGGACGCACAGGTCGCGCAGTGGCAGGCCGCGCCCGCGGACGAGCAGGAGCTTGCGCACGTGCGCACGCAGATCCAGACCGCGCTGCGCCTGCTCGACGACGAAGAGGCGGCCGGCCGTATCTCGGCCGAGGACCGAGCCTGGCTCGCGCAACAGGCGCGCGCGGCCCAGGAGGACCTGGACCAGGGCCGCGAGGCCCGTGCCTGGGCCTTGGTCACAAACTGGCGCTACTGGAGCCTGGTGCACGACGACCTGCTCCAGGAGCGCACGACCCTGCACCAACAGCGACCATGAGCGAGCGGATTCTCCTCTCCCACGGCGGCGGCGGGACGCTCACCGCACAGCTTCTCGCCGACGAGATCCTGCCCCGGTTCGGGCACCCGGCCCTGCGCGCGCTCGAGGACGCGGCCGTGCTCGAACCCGGTGCGGGCCGGATCGCCTTCACCACGGACACCTACGTGGTCCAGCCGGTGTTCTTTCCGGGCGGGAACATCGGCGACCTGGCCGTGTGCGGCACGGTCAACGACCTGGCCATGATGGGCGCGGCGCCGCGGTTCCTGTCCCTCGCCCTGGTGCTGGAGGAGGGGTTCCTGCGCGCGGACCTCGCGCGCGTACTCGACAGCGTGCGCGCCCGCGCCGAAGAGGCCCAGGTCCAGGTCGTGACCGGCGACACCAAGGTGGTTCCCCGCGGCCAGGCCGACGGGCTGTACGTGAACACCGCGGGCCTGGGCACGATTGCGGACCCGGGCGGTCCGTCGGTGGCCGCGGCCCGGCCCGGGGACCGGGTGCTCATCTCCGGGGCCGTGGGCCTGCACGGGCTGGCGGTGCTCCTCGCGCGCGGGGACCTGAGCCTGGAGACGCCGCTCAAAAGCGACGTGGCGTCGCTGGCCGCGCCCGTGCGCGCGCTCCTGGACGCGGGCGTGCGGGTGCGGGCGCTTCGCGACCTCACGCGCGGCGGCCTGGCCATGGCCCTGCACGACGTTGCCGAAGCGAGCGGCGTAACCGTAGAGATCGACGAGGCCGCCCTGCCCGAGGACGCCACCCAGGCGGCCGCGTGCGAACTGTTGGGCATCGACCCGCTCACCGTGGCCTGCGAGGGCCGGTTCCTGGCCGTGGTCGACGCACGGGACGCCGAGCGCGCGGCGCAGATTCTCACCGCGCATCCGGTCACGCGCGCGGCTGCCGTGGCGGGCACGATCCGCGAGCGCGGGCGCGTGCCCGTGGAGCTCGTCACCGCGATCGGCACCCGGCGCGTGCTCGCCGCACCCCGCGGCGAAGAGATGCCCCGCATCTGCTGAGCCTGCGGGATCGGCCCCCGCGCGCCGACATTCCGGGCAGAGGACCGTTTCCCATCCTGGGGAGAACACGCTCATGACCACGCCGGTGGGCCGCCAGGTGCGCGTGCAGGGCATGGTCCAGGGGGTCGGGTACCGGCCCTTCCTGTACGCGCTCGCCCAACGGCACGGGCTCACGGGCGAGGCACGGAACACCGCCCAGGGCGTGGTCGCGCGCGTGTTCGGCCCGGCCCGAGACGTGGACGCGTTCGTGGCCGCGCTGCGCGTTGAGGCCCCGCCCCTGGCTCGTGTCTCGTGCGTGCAGGCGCGGCCGATCCCGGCCGAGGAGCATGCGCACTTCCGCATCCTGCCCTCCGACGCACAGGGCGCCCCCGCGGTGGCCGTCACCCCGGACGCGGCCATCTGCGACGCGTGCAGACGCGAGCTCCTGGACCCCCAGGACCGGCGGTACCGCTACCCCTTGCTCAACTGCACCCAGTGCGGACCGCGCTACTCGATCCTGTTGACCGTGCCCTACGACCGGCCCAACATCACGATGCGCGCGTTCCCCATGTGCGGCGCGTGCCGCGCCGAGTACGAGGACCCCACCGACCGCCGCCACCATGCGCAGCCGACCTGCTGCCCGGCCTGCGGGCCCCGGGTGCGCCTCTTGGGCGGCGAAGGCGAGCCCCTCGACGGCGACCCGGTGCGCGGGGCCGCGCGGCTCCTGCGCGAGGGGCGCATCCTGGCCGTCAAGGGGCTCGGCGGGTTCCACCTCGCCTGCGACGCGACCCGGCCCCCGGTCGTGGCGCGGCTGCGCGCGCGCAAGCACCGCGAGGACAAGCCCCTGGCCGTGATGGTCCCCGACGCGGACGCGGCCGCAGCGCTCGTGCACCTGCCCGACTACGGGCGGGCGCTTCTCACAGGCCCGCAGGCCCCGATCCTGGTCGCGCCCGAGCGGGCCGCCTCGCCCGTGGCCGAGGAGGTGGCGCCGGGCACGGACACCCTGGGCGTGATGGTCGCGTACACGCCTCTGCACGTGCTCCTGTTCGAGGAGTTGGGCGACGTGCCCCTTGTCATGACGAGCGGCAATCTGTCCGAGGAGCCCATCTGCATCCGCAACCGGGAGGCCCTCGAACGCCTCAGCGGGGTAGCCGACGCGTTCCTTGTGCACGACCGGCCCATTCACCTGCGCGTGGACGACTCGGTGCTCCTGGCCACCGACCCCGGGCCTACGTTGCTGCGCCGGGCGCGCGGGTACGTGCCCGCGGGCCTGGAGGCGGGCCTGGACGCGGACGGGATCCTGGGCTTCGGGCCGCTTCTGAAGAACACCCTGGCCCTCGGCCGCGGCACCACCGTGTTCCCGGGCCAGCACGTGGGCGACCTGGACAACGTGCGCGCGCTCGAGATGTTCGACGAGGTGCGCGCCCACCTCGCCGAGGTGCTCGGGGTCGCGCCTACGCTCGCGGCCTGCGACCTGCACCCGGACTACCCCACCACCCGCATGGCCGCGCAGAGCGGCCTGCCCGTGGTGCGGGTCCAGCACCACCATGCGCACCTGGCCGCCCTGCTGGCCGAGACCGGGGACTACGCGTCCGCCCTGGGCATTGCGTTCGACGGTGCGGGGTACGGGCCCGACGGCACGGTGTGGGGCGGCGAGGCGCTCGTCTTCGACGCGCTCGGGTACGAGCGGGTCTGCCACCTGGAACACGTCGCGCTGCCGGGCGGCGACCGGGCCGCGCGCGAACCCTGGCGCATGGCGCTCGCGTACCTGGTGCGCGAGGGCCTGGACTGGACGCGGTGGGTGGCCCACCCGCGCGCGGACTCCGTGGCCCGCCTCCTGGCCGGGCCCCTGCCGCAAGTCCAGACGAGCAGCATGGGCCGGCTCTTCGACGCGGTGGCCGCGCTGTGCGGGCTGTGCGACGAGAACACCTTCGAGGCCAAGGCGCCCATGCGCCTGGAGGCCGCGGCCACGGACGCCCCGGACGCGTATCCCTTTGCGCTGGACGGGCCGGTGGTGCGCACGGGCGGGGTCATCCGCGGGGTGGCCGAGGACCTGGCCCGCGGCGCGCCGGTCGGCGCGGTGGCCGGCCGGTTCCACAACACCCTGGCGGACCTGGTGGTCGACATCGCGCGCCGCGTGCGCGCAGAGCGCGGTCTGGCACGCGTGTTGCTATCCGGCGGATGCTTTGTAAACCGTCGGCTCCTGGCCGCCACGCACGCGCGCCTGCGCGAGGCGGGCTTCCGCGTCGCAGCGCATACGCTGCTCCCGCCCGGCGACGGCGCGGTGTCCGTAGGCCAGGTGGTGCACGCGGCCGCGCGCCGGTCGCGCGAGCGCGGCCCCGGGTGAGCGTCGGAGGGCATTTGCGGACAAGGGGCGGCGCACGGATCGCAGGGGGGGCAGGCGTGGGCCCGATTTTGTGTTTTTTTTCACGAACTCCCTTGCACCCAAGTCCCGGTCTGATAGAGTACACACCCGCAAGTGGTGTCCTCCGCCCCCGTGGCGACGGGCCGGCCGCAGGACGAGCGCCCCGAGACAGTGAGGAAGCTTCATGAGCAACGACCTTGAGTCCACGGTCCAGCAAGTCTGCGAAGCCCAGGGCAAGGACCGCACCCGGATGCTCGACATCGTGCGCGAGGTGCAGCGCCGCCTCGGGTGCGTGCCCGGCGCGGCCATGGACCGGATCGCCGCGGCCGTGGGCGCCCACCGCAACGAAGTCGAGAGCGTGGTCACCTTCTACGCGTTCCTCTCCGAGGAGCCCACAGGCGAGGTGGTCATCCGCGTGTGTGACGACATCGTGGACCGCCACGCCGGGGCCCTGCGCGTGTTGCAGGTGCTCGGCGACGAGCTGGGCATCGCCCCCGGCCAGACCACGCCCGACGGCAAGATCGCTCTGCGCACCACGCCCTGCATCGGGATGAGCGACCAGGCCCCCTCCGCGCTCGTCAACGACGTGGTGGTCACGTATCTGTCGCCGGACAAGGCGCGCCGGATCGCGCGCGCGCTCAAGAAGGACCCGAACCCGGCCGAGCTCGTGACCAAGTTCGGGGACGGCAACAACGCCCACGAGCTCGTGGGCTCCATGGTGTACAACAACGTGCGCCGCGCGGGCGAGGTGCTCCTCGGCGACCACCACGCGAACGAGGGCCTGCGCAAGGCCCTGGCCATGACCCCGGCCGAGGTGATCCGCGACGTGAAGACCGCGCGGCTGCGCGGCCGCGGCGGCGCCGGGTTCCCCACCGGCATGAAGTGGGACTTCACCCGCTCCAGCCCCGGCGAGCACCGGTGCGTGCTGTGCAACGCGGACGAGGGCGAGCCGGGCACGTTCAAGGACCGGGTGCTGTTGACCGAGCGGCCGGACCTCTTGTTCGAGGGCATGACCATCGCGGCCTACGCGGTCGGCGCGGACCTCGGCGTCTTGTACCTGCGCGCGGAGTACGCGTACCTGTACAACTTCCTCCAGCACGTATTGCAGGCGCGCCGCGAGGCCGGGCTCTTGGGCCGGGGCGTGAGCGACAAGCAGGGGTTCGACTTCGACATCCGCATTCAGCTCGGCGCGGGCGCGTACGTGTGCGGCGAGGAGACGAGCCTGATCAGCTCGTGCGAGGGGCTGCGCGGCGACCCGAAGACCCGCCCGCCCTTCCCGGCCAACCGCGGGTACCTGGGATATCCGACCACGGTCAACAACGTGGAGACCCTGTGCTGCGTGCCCCCCATCCTGGACCGGGGTCCGGGGTGGTTCTCCGGGATCGGCAGCGAAGGCAGCCCAGGCACCAAGCTCCTGAGCATCTGCGGCGACTGCCGCAGGCCGGGCGTGTACGAGGTGCCCTTCGGCATGTCCCTGCGCGAGGTGCTGGACCTGTGCGCGGCCGACGACCCGGCCGCCGTGCAGATGGGCGGGCCCAGCGGGACGCTGGTGGCCCCGGGCGACTTCGCGCGCGCGATCTGCTACGACGACCTGGCCACCGGCGGATCGGTGATGGTCTTCGGCGCGCAGCGCAACCTGCTGGAGGTGGTCCACTACTTCCTGGAGTTCTTCATCGAGGAAAGCTGCGGCTACTGCACGCCCTGCCGGGTGGGCAACGTCCTCCTCCAGCGCCGCCTGGAGAAGATCATGGCCGGCCGGGGCGAGCCCGACGACCTGCCCTTCCTCCAGCGGCTGGGCGCAACCATGCGGGCCACGGCCCGGTGCGGACTGGGGCAGACCTCGCCCAACCCGGTGCTCACGGCCATGGAGCACTTTCCGGATCTGTTCGGCCCGCGGCTGCACGAGCCCGCGGACCGGTTCGAGCCCTCGTTCGACCTGGCCGCCGCGCTGCGCGAGGCCGAGACCGTGGCCGGCCGGTCGTCCGTGCACGGACACTGAACAAGGCCCCGAAGCCAGAGGACAGCCCATGACCGACGAGACGATCACCTTCACCATCGACGGCGCACAGGTCCAGGCGCGTCCGGGCCAGACCATCCTGGAGGCCGCGGACGAGGCCGGGATCTACATCCCCCGGCTGTGCTATGCCGAGGGCCTCACCCCGCACGGCAGCTGCCGCGTGTGCACGGTGAAGGTGAACGGACGGTTCCAGACCGCCTGCACCCAGCCGGCCGCCGACGGCGCGGTCGTGGAGAACGACACGGACGAACTCAACGACATGCGCCGCGACCTCGTGGACATGCTGTTCGTGGACGGCAATCACTTCTGCTCGTTCTGCGAGGCGAGCGGCGAGTGCGAGCTCCAGGCCACCGCGTACCGCCTGGGCATCACCGCGCCCAAGTACCAGTTCCTGTGGCCCCGGCGCGAGCTGGACTGCTCGCACCCGGAGGTCTTCATCGACCGCAACCGGTGCATCCTGTGCGGACGGTGCGTGCAGGCCAGCCGCGACGTGGACGGCAAGTGCGTGTTCGAGTTCGCCGGACGCGGGCCCGAGAAGCGCCTGATCGTCAACGCCGAGGCCAACCTCGCGGACACGGACCTCTCGGAGCTCGACAAGGCGGCCGAGATCTGCCCGGTGGGCGCGATCGTGATCAAGCGCCGCGCTTATCGCACGCCGGTCGGCCAACGCAAGTATGACAAGGTGCCCATCGGCAGCGACGTCGAGCGCAAGCGCCGAGACGCCTAGGAGAGCACAAAGGACATCCCCATGGCCAAGCCGAGGATTGCGACCGCGTTTCTGACCGGGTGCTTCGGATGCCACATGTCGCTCTTGGACATCGACGCCCGGATCCTGGACCTCGTGGAGCTCGTGGAGTTCGACCGCTCGCCCATCGACGACATCAAGCGGTTCACCGGCCGCTGCGACATCGGGCTGCTCGAAGGCGGGTGCTGCAACGAAGAGAACGTGGAGGTGCTGCGTGACTTCCGCAAGCACTGCGACATCCTGATCAGCATGGGCGCGTGCGCGATCCGGGGCAACATCCCCGCCCTGCGCAACCGGCTGTCGCTCACCGAGTGTCTGGAGGAGGCGTACCTGCACTCCCCGACCGCGCACAACCCGGAGAAGCGCATCCCCAACGATCCGGAGCTGCCCCTGCTCCTGGACAAGGTCTACCCGAACCACGCGATCGTGAAGATCGACTACTTTTTGCCCGGCTGCCCGCCCAGCGGAGACACCCTGTGGCAGGCGCTCACCGCGTTGCTCAGCGACAAGCCGGTGGAGCTGCCCTACGAGCTCATCAAGTACGACTGAACCAACCGGGAGAGAACCGATGGCGTCCACCGCCCAAACCAGCAAGACCAAACGGATTGTGATCGACCCGGTCACCCGCGTCGAGGGACACGGCAAGGTGACCGTGCTCATGGACGAACACAACCGGGTCACCCAGGCGCGGTTCCACATCGTGGAGTTCCGCGGGTTCGAGCGCTTCATCCAGGGCCGCCCCTACTGGGAGGTGCCCATGATCGTGCAGCGCCTGTGCGGCATCTGCCCGGTCAGCCACCACCTGTGCGCGGCCAAGACCATGGACCGCATCGTGGGCGGCGAACGGCTCACGCCCACCGCGGAGAAGATGCGCCGCCTCATGCACTACGGCCAGGTGCTCCAGAGCCACGCGCTGCACTTCTTCCACCTCGCGAGCCCCGACCTCCTGTTCGGGTTCGACGCGGACCCGGCCAAGCGCAACGTGATCGGCGTGATCGCCGAGCACCGCGACCTCGCCGTGCAGGGCGTGATGCTGCGCCGCTACGGCCAGGAGATCATCAAGGCCACGGCCGGCAAGAAGATCCACGGCACCGGCGCCATCCCGGGCGGCATCAACAAGAACCTGTCCGTGGAGGAGCGCGACGGGTTCCTCGAGGACATCGACCAGATCGTGGAATGGGCCCAGGGCGCGGTCAAGCTCGCCAAGGACTACACGCTCGAGCACCTCGACGAGCTGGCCGACTTCGGCAGTTTCGAGAGCAACCACCTGTCCATCCTCGCCCCGGACGGGAGCATGGACCTGTACGACGGGGTGCTGCGCGCCGTGGACGCGCAGGGCAACCGCGTCATCGACGACGTGGACTACGCGGACTACCTCGACTACATCAGCGAGGAGATACGGTCCTGGTCCTACATGAAGTTCCCGTTCATCAAGTCCCTGGGCCCGGAGCGGGGCTGGTACCGGGTCGGGCCCCTGGCGCGCCTGAACACCTGCGAGCGCATCGACACCCCGCTCGCTGAGGCGGCCCGCAAGGAGTTCGCCGGCCTCACCGACGGCAAGCCGAACAACGTCACCATGGCCTACCACTGGGCGCGGATGATCGAGGCCCTGCACGCCGCGGAGAAGATCAACGAGCTTCTCCACGACGCGGACCTGCAGGGCACGGACCTGGTCACCGAGGGCGAGCGCCGCGAGGAGGCCGTCAGCCTGCTCGAGGCCCCGCGCGGGACCCTGTTCCACCACTACCGGGTCAACGACCGCGACGAGGTGGAGGCCGCGAACCTGATCGTGAGCACGACCAGCAACAACGAACCCATGAACCGCGCGGTCCAGCGCGTGGCCCAGACGCACCTGGACGGCAAGCCCGAGATCACCGAGGGCCTGCTCAACCACATCGAGGTGGCCATCCGCGCCTACGACCCATGCCTCTCGTGCGCCACGCACGCGCTCGGGAAGATGCAGCTTCGCGTGCAGCTCGTGGACCCCGAGGGAGAAGTCCTTGACGAACGCACCCGGCATTGACTCCCAGGGGCGCGTACTCGTGCTCGGATACGGCAATCCGGGCCGGCTGGACGACGGGCTGGGCCCGGCCGTGGCCGAGGCCGTGGACGGGTGGCGCCTCGACGGGGTGACCGCGAGCGCGGACTACCAGCTCACGGTCGAGGACGGATACGCGGCCGCGGGGCACGAGGTCGTGATCTTCGCCGACGCGGCCGCGCAGGGCCCCGCGCCCTACGCCTGGACGCGGGTGCGGCCCGAGGGCGCGAGCTCGTTCACCACGCACAGCGTCACGCCGCAGGCGGTGCTCGGCGTGGCGAGCGCCTGCTTCGGCGCGCAGCCGCGGGCATACGTGCTGGCCGTGCGCGGGTACGCGTTCGACGCGTTCGGCGAGCGGCTCAGCCCCGGCGCGCGGCGCAACCTGGCCGCGGCGGTTGCGTTTCTTGCGGAGGTGTTGCGTACCGGACGGTTCGAGGACGACCCGTCCCCGGAGGTCGAAGCCGAGTGCGCGCTTCGCGGGCCCCAGTGAGCGAGGGAGCTTCGATGCAGGACGGCAAACATGTGATTCTGTGCGTGGACGACGACCCGGACATCCTCGAGACCCTGCGCCTGGCGCTCGAACAGGGCGGGTACGTGTTCGTGGGCGCCAAGAGCGCCGAGGAGGGCCAGCGCGCCTACGAGGCGTCGCAGCCGGACCTCCTGATCATCGATCTGATGATGGAGGAAGTCGACGCGGGCGCGGACCTCGTCAAGGATCTCAAGGCCCGCGGGTGCCGGGCGCCCGTGTACCTGCTCAGCTCCGTGGGCGACGAATTGAACCTGAGCGTGGACGTCCACCAGTTGGGCGTGGACGGGGTCTTCCAGAAGCCGCTGGATCCGAACACCCTGCTGTCCACGCTCCGCGCGAAGCTGAGCCAATAGGGCGCCGGCCCCTCGCGCTCAGGAGGCCCGGTACCGGTAGTGGGCCGCGCAGCTGCCCTCGCGCGAGACCATGCACGGGCCGACCGGGTGCTCCGGCGTACACGCAGTGGCGAACAGAGGACACTCTTGCGGCAGAATCATCCCCTTGAGCACCGGCGCGCACTGGCAGCCCGCGGGCATCCTTGCCTGCAGGGGCCCCAGGCCGAAACGCGCGGCCGCGTCCAGGTCCCGCCAGTCCTGCGCGAGCCCGTACCCGGAGCCCGGGATCTCGCCGATGCCGCGCCACACCGCGTCCTCGGCTGTGAAGACCCGGTCGAAGAGCGCCAAGGCCTGCGGATTGCCCGCCTCGGGCACGGCGCGCGGGTACAGGTTCTCGACGTCCGCCGCGCCCCGGTTGACCGCGCCCAGGAGTGCCTCCACGCCCCGGAGGATGTCCACGGGCTCGAACCCCACGATCACGCCGGGCACGCCCCGCTCTTCCAGGAACCGGTACGGCCCGCGGCCGAGCACCGCGCTCACGTGCCCGGGCAACAGGAACCCGTCCAGGCGGACCTGCGGGTCGCGCACCAGGGCGTCGAGCACGGGCGGCACGCGGCGCATGGCCGCGTAGAAGGAGAGCCCGGTCAGGTTCGCCTCTCTCGCGGCGCGCACGGCCGCCGCGTTCCCCGCGGCCGTGGTCTCGAACCCGATGGCCAGGAACACGACCTCGCGGTCCAGCTTGCGCGCCAGGGCCAGGGCCTCGGTGGGCGCGTACACCACGCGCACGTCGCCCCCGGCGGTGCGCGCGGCCTCCAGGCTCGTGGTGTCGCCGGGCACGCGCAGCAGGTCCCCGAACGTGGCGACCACCGCGTCCCCGTCCATGGCCAGGCGCGCGGCCTGGTCGATGTATCCGCCAGGGGTCACGCACACCGGGCACCCGGGGCCGGAGACCAGGCGCACGTGATCGGGCAAGAGCTCCCGCAGTCCCCACCGGGCGATGGCCTGGGTGTGGGTGCCGCACACCTCCATGAAGGTGTAGGTCTCGCGGTGGGAGGCGGCGGCCCGGATGCGGCCCGCCAGCTCACGGACGAGGGTGGGGTCCCGGAACCGGTTCTGCAGCTGCACCGAGGGCTTCCCGTACGGCGCGGAGGGTGGCCAGGGCTTCGGCTTCGTCGTATCGTTGGATGGCGAACCCGGCGTGCACCAGGACCCAGTCGCCCGCATCGACGTCGTCGAGCAGCGACAGGTCGACCTCGACCCGGTTGCCGTCCACGTCCGCCACGCCGGCGCTGCCGCGTCGTTCTACAAGCTGTCCGGGGAGGGACAGGCACATGAGACGTTGCTCCGCGCATCGACGAATTGGGCCGGCGCACCGACGGCGCACGGCCTTGCGAAGTATGTATTGTATCGCGCCGCCGACGGACCCCGCAAGGGAAATCCGCCCCGCGCAAGGGCTTGTCCATGCATGAGCTGTCCGTGGCCGAAAGCATGCTCGATCTCGTGGCCGACCGCCTGGGCGGGCCGCGGCCGCTCGTGGCCGCGACCGCGCGCGTGGGCGTGCTCTCGGGCGTGGACCCGCAGGCGCTGGAGTTCGCCTTCCCCGAGGCCGCCGAAGCCCTGGGCTTCGGTCGGCCCGCGCTGGAGATCCGCACCGTGCCCGCGCGCGCCGTGTGCCGCGCCTGCGCAGCGGCCTATGCCATGCACGACGCGTTCGCCGTCTGCCCGCAGTGCGGCGCCCTGGAGCGCACGCTCGAAGGCGGCGACGACCTGTGCCTCGAATCCGTAGAAGTGGAGGAGATACCCCATGAGCCGCACGTCCCGTGACCAGGTCTCGATCGACCAACCGGTGCTCTCCAAGAACGACCGCATCGCCGCCGAGGTGCGCAAGCGCCTGGACGCGGCCGGCGCGTACGCGGTGAACCTGATCAGCAGCCCCGGCAGCGGCAAGACCACGCTCCTGGAGGTCCTGGGCCGGCGCCTGGGCGACCGGCTGGCCGTGGTGGTCGGCGACGTGCAGACCCGCCGCGACGCCGAGCGCCTGTCCGAGGCGGGCGTGCGCGCCGTGCAGGTCGAGACGGGCGGCGCCTGCCACCTGAGCGCCAAGAACGTGGCCGACGTGCTCGACGAGGTCCTGGGCGACCGTCCTCCCGAGCTCTTGATGATCGAAAACGTGGGCAACCTCGTGTGCCCGGCCTCGTTCAAGCTCGGCGCGCACATGAAGGCCGCGATGCTCAGCCTCCCCGAGGGCGACGACAAGGTGCTCAAGTACCCGTCCATCTTCCGGCAGAGCCGGGTCCTGGTCCTGTCCAAGATCGACTTGCTGCCCCACATGGACTTCAATGTGGACCGAGTGGTGCGCGAATGCGCCAGCCTGAATGAGGGCTGCCAGACCTTCTGCGTGTCCGCGCGCACCGGGGAGGGCATGGACGCGCTGTGCGCGTTCCTGCTGGAGCGCTGCGCCGAGCGCGCCACGGCGTGAGGGGGACGCAGTGGAGCTTCTGCGTCGCAACGTGATCGAACGGCTGCCGCGGTACGCGAACTACGTGCGCGAGCTCGCGGCCGCGCAGCGCGAGGTGGTCTCCAGCGCCGAGCTCGCGCGGTTGCTGGGCATCGACGACACGCTGGTGCGCCACGACCTGGCTTTGATCGGGGTGCGGGGCCAGCGCAACGTGGGCTTCCGCTGCCGGGACATCCTGGACGCGGTGCGCAAGATCCTGGCCTTCGAGCGAGAGATCCCGGCCGTGCTCGTGGGGTACGGCCGCCTGGGCGGGGCGATCGTGGCCTACCGCGGGTTCGACGAGCTCGGCCTGCGCATCCGGGGCATCTTCGACCTGCATCCCGACAAGATCGGCCAACGCGTGGGCCGGCTGACCGTGCGCGCCCTGGACAAGGCGCCCGGGTGCGTGCGCGCCGAGCACGTGCAGCTGGGGATCCTCACCGTCCCGCCCGACGCGGCCCAGGAGGTCGCCGACCTGCTCATCGACGCGGGCGTGCGGGCCTTGTGGAGCTTCGCGCCCATGCACCTGCGCGTACCGCCCCACGTGATCGTGCGCGACGAGCTCCTGTCCGTGGGACTGTCCGAACTCTCCTACAAGCTCGCCCGGCACGGCCGGGGCCGCGCCTGACCTACACCTCCACGGACACCGCGTCGAAGTGCGCGGACCGCCCGTCGCGCTCGTCGGTGAGCCTCAGCACCACGATGTTGCGCTTGCCCAGCAGCCGCGCGGGCATGTCCAGCGTCCAGGTCCCCTCCGTGGATATGGGCGCGCCGGAGACCAGGTCTACCTGGATCAGCGGCACGCCGACCGGGCCGGCGAAGACCTGCTTGCCGTTGACCGTGACGCGCGCCGAGGGCTTGATCCCGTCGCGCTGGTCCAGGCCCGGGACCACGGCCCCGCCGTGCAGGTGCAGGCGCACGGGGCCGTCCGGCTGGGCCAACCGGAAGAAGAACGCGAGCTCGTTGCGCCCACTGTGAATGTGGAACTCGCTCACCACCCGCACGCCCGCGCGCATGAACCCGCCGAAGGGGCCGAAGTGCGGCGTGTCAAAGAGAGCCAGGTCCAACGCGTGCGTGCCCGGGCCCAGCGGCGCGACGCCGAACGCCGCGGCCTTGCACACGGGCCGCGCCCGGTCGTGCAGGTCGAAGATGCGCCGCCGGTGGGAGTCGGGCCAGAAGAACCCGTAGAGCGCGTACTCGGACTCGATGGCCCCGCCCACCTGCGCGGCGACCTCCACCTGGTCCGCGGCCCGGCACAGGGCCTGGGCCGCCGTGTCCCACCGGCCGCGGCGCAGGGCCCCGTTCGCGTCGCGCACGCACAGGTGCTCCTCGCGCAGGGCCATGAGATACCGGAAGTGGCGCTCCACGTCGCGCACCCGCGCGCGCCACGCACGCCCCTTGGCCAGGCGGCGCGCCTGGGCGAAGGCCTCTTCGGCCTTCTCCACGTCGCGGTCCGCGAACCGGTCCATCACCCCGCCGCGCCGGCGCTTGCGGCTCGCCTGGGTGAGGCGTTCGAGCAGGCGCAGGTAGTCGAGCATGGGCTTGGCCGCCGGGCCGAACGAGAGCCGAGAGAAGTCCTCCAGGCACCCGCGCGCCGTGGCCTTCCGGTCCCACAAGAGCCGGCTCGCCGCAAACAAGTTCTGCGCGAATCCGTGCCAGTACTGGGCGTAGGACTCGAATTCGCTGCCTGCCGCGCCGGCCTGCTCGTACAGGTCCAGGTCGTGCGCAAAGATTCGCACCAGACCCGCGGCCGTGCCGCGCCGGTACATCTTCATGGAGTTGTGCCAGGGCACCACGTCCAGCCCCCGTTCGATCCAGGCCTTCATCTCGCCCATCAGCCACGCGTGCATGTTCGGGTAGCCTTCGGTCCCGGCGGCGCGCGAGTTGTTCGCTTCCCCGGAGTCCATGGGGATCTCGTCGTTGCGACAGAAGATGTCGTACACGAGGCGATGCGTGGCCTCGACCGGCACGGGCACGTGCTCGGGCGGACTCTGCCACGAGGTGTACGCGAGCCTGGACAGCCGGATGTCCGGCCGATAGTCGCGCAGCGCCTCGTGCGCGGCGTTCCACACGAGCTGCACCTGGTCGGCGGGCGCGAGGTCCCGGCACTTCTCGCACGTACAGTATCCCTTGCCGTCGTTGCCGAGCACGGTGAAGTGGCGCACCGTGTCCGGAAACGAGTCCACCAGCCGGCGCAGGCCTTCGCCGTACGCTCGGCGCGTGGCGGGGTTGGTCATGCACAGCTGCGAGGCCACGCGCACCCCGCCCTCCACGGACACCCCGCCCCCATGCCCGGCCCCGGCCTTCTGGAACGCGAAGTACTCCGGATGCTCGTGCACAAGCTCGCGCGGGACCACGTCCACGGCATTGATGGGCAGGACCACGTCGATGCCCCGCAGCGCGGCCTCGCGCGCGATCCGCGGCAGCAGGGTGCTCACCACATACGGCCGGTCCGTGCGCAGCATGACGTAGAACCGGTTCCACCGGTTGCGCACGCACCAGTCCAGATGGTCCACGATCGCGCGCGGGGTGTACTCGGCGATGCGGTCCACCGGGTCGATGCCCCGCTCGCGGAACCGGGGGCTCTGGCGGGT
>CAZOBJ010000067.1:0-17501 GCA_964577825.1 uncultured Planctomycetales bacterium | reverse complement strand
GTTGTGCTCAATGGCCATCATCAGGCTCTCCGCGTGCTTGTAGTTCGTGGCCAGGTGCCCGCCATGGTGGAACTGGGGCAGGCGGGCGAACTGGGCGGGATCGAGATCGCGGCGCACCGTGCGCTGGCCGTCCTCGCGCCAGAACGCCCACGAGGCGTCGTGCAAATTCTGCGGCGGCGGGAAGTCGTTCTCCACCTGGATCACGTCGCATCCGGTGGCATACACCTGGAGCACATGAAATTGCCACCGCCGCGTCTCCGTGGCCACGAGGCAGTGGCCCGCTCGGCCGTCCGCGGTCTTCAGGAGCACCGACTCCGTGTCGTGGAATCGGAAGTCGGGATCGGCCATCTTGCGCGTGCCCGCGGCATAGACCTCGGACGCCTGCTCGCCCAGGATGCCCAGGATCAGGTCCAGCGGGTGGCTGCCGAACGAGAGCAGCGGGCTGTGGGTGAAGTGGCAGTTCTCCTTGTTCTTCGCGGGGAACCCCTGGTGGATGTAGTCGCTCTTCACGTAATAGGGCTCGCCCAGGTCGCCGGACTCGCGCTGCTGGAGCACGGTGTGCACGGCAGCGTCCGCGCGCAGGCCGACGTTCACGCACAGGCGCAGCCCGGTGCGGCGCACGGTCTCGACCATGCGGTCGCACTCCTCGAGGGTGACGGCCATGGGCTTTTCGCAAAACACGTGGCACCCGGCCTCGAGCGCGGCGATGGCCATCTCGGCATGGAACTGGTGCGGGGTCGCCACGCCCACGATGTCCAGGGACTCCTTGTCGAGCATTTCGCGATAATCGGCGTACCCGGTGACGGGCGTAGGCTCCTTGTCCGCGGCCATCTGCGCCTTGGTGGCATTGAACACCTTGACATTGTCGTTGCGGCGCTTGTCGCTGACGTCGCAGACCGCGCGCACGTCCACGTCCGGGTGCAGGCACAGAGGAATGGCCATGTGGCTGCTGCCGATCGTACCGAGCTTATACATAGTCTGGTTCTCCTCGTCGCGAACAGACAACACTCATCCTGGCCGGCGCATGCGCCACGGGGCGCTGCGTACCATCGATCCGATCCATTGCCCTCATGCGAAGAGCAGCGTGCGAAGCGAGCCTCTCTCCTGGAGATAGAAGTACTTGCCGAGCACCGAGCCGAAATAGTCGTCGATCCCGGGCTGGGGCGCGTTCTCGTCATAGGCGTCCAGGGGCGCGTACTGGCGCACGGAGGCCGGCTGCCCGGTGCGCAGCGACTCCTCGGCTGCCAGGGCCACGGCCACCGCGCGGGCGCCGTCGACCACGTCGGCCATGGTGAGCGGCTTGACGTTGTGCTCAATGGCCATGATCAGGCTTTCTGCGTGCTTGTAGATCGTGGGCTTGTGGCCGCCCCAATCCGCGTGGGTGTGGCCTGAAGGGCGGGCGAGGTCCAGGTTCGTGCGCACGGTGCGCTGCCCGTCGCCACGCCAGAAGGCCCACGCCGCGCCGTGGAAGTTGTCGTCTCGGGGATACTCGTTCTCGACCTGAATCACGTCGCATCCGGGCGCGTAGATCTGGAGCGTGTTGAAGCCCGCGCGCCGCACGTCCGTGGCCACCAGGCAATGGCCCACGCGGCCGTCCGCGGTCTTCAGGAGCACGGACTCCGTGTCGTGGAACTTGTAGTCGGGGTCGGCCATCTTGCGCGTACCCGCGGCGTACACTTCGGAAGCCTGCTCGCCCAGGATGCCCAGGATCAGGTCCAGCGGATGGCTGCCGAACGACAGCAGCGGGCTGTACAGGAAGTGGCAGTTGTCCTTGCTGCTCGCCGGGAATCCGTGGTGGATGTAGTCGCTCTTCACGTAGTAGGGCTCGCCCAGGTCGCCGGACTCGCGCTCTAGGAGCACGGTGTGCACGGCGGCGTCCGCGCGCAGGCCGACGTTGATGCACAGGCGGCGTCCGGTGCGGCGCACGGCTTCCACCATGCGGTCGCACTCCTCCAGAGTCACGGCCATGGGCTTTTCGCAGAACACGTGGCAGCCCGCCTCGAGCGCGGCGACGGCCATCTCGGCGTGCAGCTGGTGCGGCGTGCCGATGCCCACGATATCGAGCGGCTCCTTGTCGAGCATCTCGCGGTAGTCGGTGTATCCGGCGGTGGGGGTGAGCTCCTTGTCCGCGGTCATCTGGGCCTTCATGCCTTCCAGGACCTTGATGGCGTCGTTGCGGCGCTTGTCGTGGACGTCGCAGATCGCGCGCACGTCTACGTCTCGGCTCAGGCACAGGGGCCAGGCCATGGCGCCACTGCCGATATGCGCGAACTTGTACATCACTGGCTCTCCTAGTCCTCAGGGTCAGAACTCGCGTGGATCGGGCACGGTTACGGGCGCTCCACCCCGGGCGATGGACTCGACCGCGCAGATGCCGGGCAGGGTGTAGTCCAGCCCGCGGTACACGTCGATCGTGGGCGCGCGGCCCTCGCTGATGCAGGCGAGGAAGTCGCGCATGATCTCCCAGTCTGCGGTGCCGTGCCCGCCGCGGGCCTGCTCGGGAAGGGTCAGGTCCTCCTTGGGCAGGTCCAGGACCTCGTGTTCCTTGTTCTCGGACGGGTCCTCCTGGAAGCAGGCGAGCGTCTTGAACTCGCCGTGGCGCGTGGTCTCCAGAAAGCCCCGGGACCCGTACAGGGAGTAGTAGTGGTGCACCGGGCTGGTGTTTTGGCTGAGGTGGTGGCGATTCACGCCAAAGGCATTGAGCTGCTTGTACGCCACCCCCTTGGCGGTCTTGAACAGGGCCACCTGGATGTCGTCCGAGGCCTTGTCGGAGAAGACCTTGTTCGAGGTGGTCAAGGCGCTCACCTGCACCACGCGGTCGTCCAGGATGTCCAACAGGGGCCCGGTCTCGTGCGTGCAGTACCGGATGGGCTCGTACGAGGCCCGCCAGGACGGTCGACCCCAGAACTTGAAGCCCAGCCGGTGGACATACTCGCCCTCCACGTACTGCACCTCGCCCAGGCGCCCCTCGCGCACCATGCGCGCCCATTCCTTGACGAAGTACCAGAAGCAGCAGTTCTCCGAGAAGAAGTAGCTGCCTTTCGCGGCGCGCGCAGCGCGCACGAGGGCACGGGCCTGGTCCAGGGTGTGCGCGGCCGGGACTTCGCTGAGTACATGGAACCCGGCCTCCAGGGCCTGGACGGCCTGGGGCGCGTGCATGGGCGCGGGCGTTGCGATGACCAGCGCGTCGATGTCCTTGCGTTCGAGCAGCGCCTCGTAGGTGTCCAGGAACTCGGGCAGGGGTTTGTCGCCGAGGTTTTTGGTCCAGCGCTCACCGAAGAGCTCGCGGCGGCGGGGGAACGGCTCGGCCACGGCTACGAGTTCGGCGCCGTGGTCGCGGATGGCGGGGATGATGAGCCCCCCGCCGCGGCCCGCGCCGGCAAGCCCCAGGCGGGTGCGTTCGGGCATCAGTGGTCTCCCATCGCATACGGCTGCAACAACGAACGGAAACGAGCGGAAACCGCGCTTATAGAGAGAAGTCCAAACGCGCGCAAGATATTTTCGCGGGCGCGCGGCGAGCCAGCGGCCGGGATCTCCTTGCCCGGATACTCAGAGCCGGTATACTCGCTTCTTCCAGCACCGGGGTACCCGTTTCGTCCTTGATTGCTAAGGAGAGACCGACGTGGCACAGCGACCTCCGAACCTGCTGGTCCTATTCTCCGACCAGCATCATCCCGACATGACCGGCGCCCTGGGCGCGCCCGTGCGCACCCCGAACCTGGATGCGCTCAGCGCCCGCGGGGTGACCTTCACCTCCGCGTACTGCAACAACCCCCTGTGCACCCCGGCGCGAGCGAGCTTCCTCACGGGCAAGCTCACCCCACAGCACGGAGTCTGGGACCTCGGCGCGCCCGTTCGCACGGAAGACCCCACCTGGGCGCACGTGCTGGCCCGAGCCGGGTACCACACCGTGTACGTGGGCCGCGAGCACTTCCACGGGCCGGACGTGGTGCACGGGTTCGAGCGGCTCGCGCCCAAGCGCATCTGTTTTACGAATCCGGGCAGCGACACGGACTGGGAGGCCGCGCCGTCCCCCAACTCCGCGCGCATGGGCACGGGGTACGTGCGCAAGTCGAGCCCCTTGTCCGAGCCGTCGCGCACGCAGCAGGTCGACACGATCCGCACCGAGCTCGCGCTGGACGAGCTCGATCGCTTGGGGCGCACATGCCAGGATCGGCCCTGGGCGCTGTGCCTCGGGTTTATGCTGCCCCACAACCCCTACCAGGTCGACGAGCGCTGGTACGACCTGTACCGAGACGAGGACGTGCCTGCGCCCCGGACCCCGCCGGACGGGACTCCGTACGAGGAGCACATTCCCGACCTTTTCGCCCAACAGCGCGGCCTGTGGGTGGTCGCTCCGGGCATCGAGGGAGTGCGTGCGGAGGACATCACGCGCGCGCGACGGTGCTACTTCGGGATGATCAGCTGCATGGATGCGCTCATCGGCCGGGTGCTCACCCGGCTCGACGAGCTGGGGCTGGCGCAGAACACCTGGGTGCTGCACCTCTCCGACCACGGCGAGAATCTGGGCGAGCACGGGCTGTGGTGCAAGAGCAACTTCTTCGAGGAGAGCGTACGCATCCCCTGGATCGTGGCCCCGCCTGGATACCAACGGGGCGGCGCGCGTTGCGCGGAGCCGATCTCCCAGGTGGACTGGCTGCCCACCATGCTCGAGTTCGCGGGCGTGCAGGGCTGGGACGAGGCGTTGCCCGGGCGGTCGCTCTTGCCGCTCGTGGGGGCGCCGGACACGCGCTGGGGCGACCGGCCGGTGATCGCGGACTACGGATGGGGCGGCGTGGACGAGCCCGTGCGCATGGTGCGCTGGCAGCGGTACTGCGCCTGGTTCGGTGCGAGCGCGCCGCCGGCCCTGTATGACCTGGAGGCCGACCCGCACCAGTGGCACGATCGTGCCGCGGACCCCGCGTACAAGGATGTGCTCGCCCGCCTGGAGGGCATGGCCCGCGCCGACGGCTGGGACCCGGCGGCCCTGCGCAAGGAGATCGTGCTGCGCCAGCGGCGCATGCGATTCATCAAGGAGTCGGCCGGCAAGGGCCACACGTACGCGGGGTTCGTGGAGGGCGCCGCGGAACACGATCCCGGGACGCTGGCCCGGTTCGCGCATCGGCTGAAGGGCCGGGGAGACTGAGCCCGCAACGCGCCTGTCTCCTTACACCCCCGCCCGGTTGCGGCGCACAAGCTCGCCGTCGGTCCAGTTCGTGTCCGTTCGGTGGCCGGAGAGCGGCAGCAGGCGCTCGTGCACCGCGTCCAAGATCCATTCCGGCTGGGGGAAGAAGCTCGCCTCCTGTTCGGCCGCCGGGGTGATCCAGTTGCGGCTTCCGACCACGGCCACGGGAGCGTCCAGGTCGTCGAAGGCCAGGGCCTGGACGTTCGAGGCCACGGTGTGCAGGAAGCTGCCGCGCTCGCACGCGTCCGAGGCGAGGAGCAGCCGCCCCGTCTTGCGCACGGAGGCCACGAGCGGCTGGTAGTTGAGTGGGTTGAGGCTGCGCAGGTCCCAGAGCTCGGCGGAGACGCCGTACCGGTCCGCGAGCAGGTTCGCCGCGTCAAGCGCCCGGTACAGGGTCGCGCCCGCCGTGGCGATGGTGAGGTCCGTGCCCGCGCGGCGTAGGGCCGGCTCGCCGATGGGCACCTCGTAGCGTCCCTCGGGCACGCCTTCCCGCACAAAGAGCTCGGGCATGTCGTAGATGCGCTGGCTCTCGAAAAAGACCACCGGGTCCGTGCCCGCCAGGGCGGAGTACATCAGGCCCTTGGCGTCGTAGGGGGTGGCCGGGAACACGACCTTCAGGCCGGGCACGTGCGTGCACATGCTGGTCCAGTCCTGGGAGTGCTGGGCCCCGTACTTGTTGCCGATGGAGACCCGCAGCACCACGGGCATGCGCAGCATCCCCGCGCTCATGGCCTGCCACTTGCTGAGCTGATTGAAGAGCTCGTCGCCGCACCGGCCCAGGAAGTCGCAGTACATGATCTCCGCGAGCGCCCGGCCGCCCGCGAGCGCGTAGCCCACCGCCGCGCCTACGATGGCGCCCTCGCTGATCGACGCGTTGAACAGCCGATGGTAGGGCAGGCTTTCGGTGAGCCCCCGGTACACGCCGAACGCGCCGCCCCAGTCGCGGTTCTCCTCGCCCCAGGCGCACAGGGTGGGGTCCTCGTAGAACCAATCCAGGATCGCCTCGAACAGGGCCTCGCGCAGCACGATCGTCTTCATGCCCGAAAGGCGCTTGCCCTCCTTGTCCAGACCGAACCGGGCCTTGTTCGCCAGGCGCTTGACCTGGGGGTTCTCTTCCCTGGGGATGCGCACCTCGGGCTCGCGGTCGTCGAGCACGAGCGCCCGGTCGTTGGAGAACATGACCCGCTCGATGCACGGCGTGTGCGCCGGGTCCAGGTACGGGCTTGCTTGCGGGTCGATGGCCTTGCGGAAGGCCTTGAGCACGCGCTCGCGCGCGAACGTGCGGTGCGCGTCGAGCGTTTGCTCGTCGGCGAGATCCGCGTCCAGGAGCTCGCGGCCGTACTCCTCGATGGCGTCCGCGGCCACCCACTTCTCAAGCTCCTCGCGCGTGCGGTAGCTCATGGCGTCCGAAGGCGAGTGCCCGCTGAATCGGTACGTGATGCAGTCCAGAAGCACGGGCCCGCCGCCTTGTTCGAGGACCTGGCGCTTGCGTTGGAGCGCGTCGACCACGGCCAGCGGCTTGTACCCATCCACGCGCTCGGCGTGCATCTGCTCCGGATTCACGCCCGCGCCCGTGCGCGCGAGTATGCGGAAGCCCATGGTCTCGCCCGCGGTCTGGCCGCCCATGCCGTACTGGTTGTTCACGAAGCTGAAGATCAGCGGCAGCCCGCCGCGGTAAGCCTCGTCCCACAGGGTCTTGTACTGGTCCATGGAGGCGAAGCAGATGCCTTCCCACACGGGGCCGCATCCGAGCGACGCGTCGCCGATGTTCGCGATCACGATGCCGGGCTTGGCGTTCGACTTCTTGAAGAGGGCCGCGCCCACCGCGATGTCGCCGCTGCCGCCGACCACCGCGTTGTTCGGATAGATCCCGAACGGGGTGAAGAACGCGTGCATGGACCCGCCCAGGCCCTGGTTCCATCCGGTCTCGCGCGCGAAGATCTCGGCCAGGGTCCCGTACAGGAAGTAATCGAGGGCCAGATCGCGCACGTCTCCGGCCGCGTCCGGCTCCACCGCGCGCAGGATGCGCCCGTCCATGTACGCGCCCATGACGCGATCGAGGTCGGCCTCTCCCAGGAGCTCCGCGCTGCGCAGGCCGCGGGCCAGGATCTCGCTGTGGGACCGGTGGCTGCCGAAGGTGTAGTCCTGCGGCGTGAGGGTGTAGGCCTGGCCCACAGCCAGGGCCTCCTGGCCGATGGACAGGTGCGCGGGCCCCTTGTGCGTGTACGCGACGCCCTCGTAGCTGCCTTCCTTCTTCACGCGGTCGAGCATGGTCTCGAACTCGCGCAGCACGCACATGTCGCGGTGCATGCGCACGAGGTCCGCGGCCGGGAAGGCCTTGGCCGCCTTGGCGAGGGGGGTGTCGTACGCGTTGAGCGGGATGGGGTCGAAGGCGATCTCGCCCTTGCGGCGCACGTCCTTCGGGTCGATGTGCAGGGTCTTGACCATGGGTCGGGTCCTCTACTTGGCAGCTGTGTCCGTGTGCATGCGTCCGAGCTCTATCGCTCAGGGCCGGTTCTCAGACTCCGTGCAGTACGTCGCGCAGGGCCTCGCTGATCGTGGGATGCGGGAAGATGAGCTCGCGGATGTCCGGGGCGCGCAGCTCGGTCTCGATCATGACCGCCGCCGTGGCGATCATCTCGGACGCGTGCGGGGCCACGATGTGCATGCCCAGGAGCTCCCCGTGCTGGGCGCCCACCACGGCCTTGGCCAGGCCCCGCTGGCCCCTGGTCTCGGCGAGGTAGCGGCCGTTGTTCGTGAGCGGGAACTTGGCGGTCTTGACCTCGCGGCCCTGCTCGCGGGCCTCCGCTTCGGTGAGGCCTACGCTCGCCAGCTCGGGGTCGGTGTAGATCACGGCGGGCACCGCATCCTCGCGGCAGATCGCGTCCTGGCCGAACATGTGCTGCACGGCCACCGTGCCCTGCCGATAGGCGAAGTGGGCAAAGGGCTGGCGGCCCGTGACGTCCCCGGCCGCGTACGCGCCGGGCACGTTCGTGCGCGCGCGGTCGTCCACCTGGATGCGCCCGTCGTGCGCGTCCACGCCCAGGTCCTCCAGGCCGAACCCCTCGGTGTTCGCGCTGCGGCCGGTCGCCACGAGCACGGCGTCGGCCTCAAAGGTGCGCTCCTTGCCCTTCTTGTCCTGGAACTTGATCGTGGCGCCGTCGACCTCGTTCACCGTGGCCTGGAGATGAAAGGTGACCCCGCGCTTGTGCAACTCCTTCTGCATGACCTTGGCGAGCTCGGGCTCGGTATCTCCGCCCACGTGGTCGAGCATCTCCACCACGACCACCTCCTTGCCCGCGCACGCGTACAGGCAGGCGAACTCGCACCCGATGATGCCGGCTCCGATGATGGCCAACCGGTCGGGCATCTCGTCCAGGGCCAGGATGTCGGCGTTCGTGAGCACGCGGTCGTTGTTCTTCAGCCCGTCGATCGGCGGCAGGTACGGACGCGACCCCGTGCACACGAGCAGGTGCTCGCCTTCATACGTCTCGTCGTTGACGCGAATCGCTGTGCGGCCGGTGATGCGCGCGTCGCCGGCCTTCACGTCGACCTTGTTCTGCCGCATGAGCGCGCGCACGCCCTTGCGCAGCCGGTCCACGGTCTTGTCCACGTGCTTGCGCACGGCCGCGTAGTCGAAGCGAAGCTCCTCGGCGTGCACGCCGAAGGCATCGCCCTCCGATGCGTTCGCGTACAGGGTGGCGCAATGGAGCATGGTCTTGGTGGGAATGCATCCGGTGTTCAGGCACACGCCGCCCAGGTGGGGGTCGCGCTCGACAAGAAGCGCCTTCTTGCCCAAGCCGCCCGCCTGCTCGGCCGCCACGTACCCGGCCGGCCCGCCGCCGATGATGATGAGGTCGTACATGCGCTTCTCCTTGCTGTTGCGCCGCCGAGCGAGGGGCCCGGTTCACACGGCCTGTTGCGCGAGAGCGAAGTCGAAGGTCCCGATGGACTGCGCAAGAGCCTGCAAGAAGCGTGCCGCCGGCGCGCCGTCCACGACCTGGTGGTCGATGGTGAGGCTGAGCCCCAGCGCGGGCTGGAACCGCACCCCGCCCGCGCCGTCCGGCACGGGGCGCTCCTCGATCGCGCACACACCGAGGATGCTCACCTGGGGGCTGTTGAGCACGGGCGTGAACCGCTCCACGCCCAGGGCCCCGAGGTTCGTGATGGTGAAGGTGCCGCCGTAGAGGCGGTCCGGGTCAATGGCCCCAGACCGCGCCTCGGCCGCGGTCTGGGCGATGGCGCCGGTGAGCTCGGACAGGCGCATGGCGTGCGCGTTGCGCACCACCGGGACCATGAGCCCGCGGTCGGTGTCCACGGCCACGCCCAGGTGCACTTGGCTGTAGCGCACAAGCTTCTCGGCCTCCGGATCGAAGGTGGCGTTGAGCTCCGGGAATGCGGGCAGGGTCCAGACCGCGGCCGCGCAGATCATGGCGTTCAAGGTGACATTGGGCGCCTCTTCGTCCGCAGAGCGCGCCTCTTTGAACCGGCGGCGCAGGGCGAGGAGCGCCGTGGCGTCCGCGGAACCGTGCAGGGTGAGTTGCGCGTGCTGGGCCAGGCTCGCGCGCATGCGCTCGGCGATGCGGGCGCGGATCTGGGTGAGGGGAATCTCCTCGGGCGGGGCCTCCTGGGGGGCTGCCTCTACAAGGTCGCGCGCGCGTGCGCGACCCCCCAGTCCGCTCGGCGCCTGGGCCGTGCGCCCGGTGGCGGCCTGCTCCGCCCGGGCCAGGGGCGTCAGCCGTCCGGCTGCGGCCTGCACGTCGTCGCTGACCACGCGGCCCTGCGGGCCCGAGCCCTGGAGCCCGGTCGGGTCCACGCCCAGGCGCGCGGCGAGCTTGCGCGCCCGCGGCGAGACCGCGCGTCGCCCGTCCGCTCGTTGGGCGGAGGCAGCGGATTGCGGGTCCTGTGGGGCAGGGGACTCTGCGCGCGGTTCCTCGCGCATCTCCTTCTTTGGTTCCTTCGCAGCCTTGCGCCCGGCCGGCTGGGACGGCGCGGCGGACGTCGGCGCAAGGTCGGAGACATCTTCGCCGGGCTCGCCCACCGCGCCGATGGTGGTGAGCACGGGCGCGACCTCGCCGGCGGACACGAACTGGCGGACCAGAGTGCCGTCGGCCGGGCTCTCGACCTCGAAGGTCGCCTTGTCCGTCTCGATGGTGCACACGACCTGGCCCTTGGTCACGGGCTTGCCCTCGGGCACGGCCCATTCCACGAGAAGGCATTCCTCGACCGTGTTCCCTGGCTGGGGCATCTGCACGGGCGTGGCCATGATTCGCTCCTTGTGCTCCGGCCGGCGAGCCGGCCCGTCAGAGGATCCGGCGAAACTGGGCCCGATACGGCCGCAGCCGCGCGTCCTTGTCCGAGAGATCCGTAGCAAGCAGCGTGCGCGCCTGGTCGGGACGCCAGGCCCCGGGCGCGGTGACGCCCAGCTTCTTGGCGTCCACGGCGAGGTACACCGCCCGGCTGCGGCTCGCGACGAGGTCCTTGACCTCCGCGTCCTCCAGGGTCACCTCCATGGGCCCGAGCCTCGGCGCAAGGCCCCAGGCCGAGAAGAACGCAGCGTCGAACACCGTAGCCAGGATCGAGCGCAGCGCCAGGCCGCCGACCAGGTTGTCCGTGCGCCGGTCGAGCTGCCCGCCGATCAAGAGCGGCTCGACGCCACGCACTGAAGTGAGCCGGCGGAACGTCTCCACGTTGTTCGTGGCGACCTGCACCCCGCGCGCCCCGGCCAGGCGGGAGACCAGGTGCAGCATGGTGGTGCTCCCGTCCAGATAGATGGCTCCCTCACGAGGCAGGAAGCGGGCGAGCTTGGCGGCCGCGCGCGCCTTGGCCCGCGCGCGGGTGGAGAGCCGCTCACCAAACCGCGCCGCGGGGGAGGGCACGGCCCCGCCGTGCACGCGCTGGACCAGGCCCTGCTCCTCGAGCACGGTCAGGTCGCGGCGCACGGTCATGGGAGAGACGCCCAGGCGTTCGGCGGCCTCCACGATGCGCACGCCCTTGCCGCTGCGCAGGTCCTTGAGCAGAGCGCGGTGCCGGTCTTCGGCGAGCTTGGGCATGGTTCTCCTCGTATGTTCGGTCCTGTAACATATTACATAATCGAACATGCCCCGCGATGCAAGCGAAAAAGGAGAGGAATCGGCGGTCGCGTTGGGAGCCGTCGCGGAGGGCGCGCGAACCGGGGTGATGAGTGGGGTATGCAGTGCTCGGTATCAGGGCGGCCGGAGTGGTTGAGCCGGTCCCAGAGGGGTCTATCGCAGGGACACGCCAGCGTGGCGCGCCTCCCGTGTTCGATATCTCGTCGCAACCCGCGTCTTCATCGGCGTCTCGCACGCTGCGGCTTTCGGCCGGTCACCGAGAGCAGCCGCAAGCCGTACGGCGGGATGACCAAGCGCGCGGCCAGCTCCCTCTCGGCCGAGTGCGTTTGCAGCGTCTCCTCAGCATACCACTCGCGTACCTCGGCGCCGGCGTGGCCCGGGAAGGAGACCCAGCCCCGCCAGATGCGGGCCTCGTTGTTCAGCACCATCACGGACAACCCGCGCGGCGTCTCGTTGACCATGTAATGCAGCCGCCGGCCGCGCACGCGCATCTTCTGGTGCGGTTCCAGAAGGCGGGCGATCGTCTCGCGCGTGACGTTGAGCAGCCCGTTCGGGCGATGGGCGCCGGAAATCTCCTGCGCGAACTCGGCCGCAATCAGGCAGACCTTTCCCCGGCCCACCGTGTGGCAGAGCACAAGCGGGTCCCCACGCTCGGTCACCGCCAGCGTCTCGGCGCCATCGGCCTCCAGGCGAACATAGCGGTAGCGCGGCTCTTCCATCACGTTGGGGGGCGAGAGCCATTCGGAGCAATCGGCCGGTCGGAGCACGCCCAGCGCTGTGTACTGCATGTTGTGGCGCGGTGAGAACCTGACGCCCAGGAAATCCTCCCAGTCATGGGCGACCTGGCTGATGTTGAGCAGCAACGATCCGCCGTCGATCACGTATTCCTCTAGTCTTCTCTGGAGGGCGGGCGTCGGTTCCGGACAGCCCGCCAGAATGGCGACCGGATAGCGGGCAAGCGGCTTGGCGCCCGCGTTCGTGAACAGGACGTCGAACGAGTCTCCGTAGGGCGTCGGCGCCAGGTTGCCCCCGGTGCAGCCGCATCCGCCGGCCATCTCGTATCCCGGGTAGATCGCCCCGAAGAGATTGTCCACCATCACGTCCTGATTCTCGTAGTCGAAGAGGCCCCACACCTTCCTGCGCTGGAGGAACGGCGTGTCGGAGCGGGCGTCGGGATGGTGTGGAAGGGTCCAGCCGTGACGCTCGTCCAGCAGGATGCACGCGGGGCGGAGCGGCTCGCCCCGGTCGAAGTCGGAGTCGAAGGCGAGACGGTTCAGCCGTCGGATGACCTCGGAGAACGCGGTCGGCTCAAAGGTATCCTTGTCTTTCCCCTTCTTGAACAGCCGCAGCTGCATGTCCTCCAGAACCAAGGCGGCCGGGCCGGAGAACCAGGAGAAGTACGCCTCTCGCTCCAACAGATGGTCGGGCTTCCCGACGTCCTTCGCCGCGTGAAGAGGACAGTTGAGTATCTGGCCGAACGGAATCTCCGGATCGGCCTTCACGCCGAACATCCCGTCGTGATCGTAGCCCCAAGGCGCAGCGTAGATGACAAAGGGGATATCGTGTTGCCGGCTTACGCCGCGAAGGAAGGCGGCCTGGACCTGGAAGTTCCCGTTCGCCAGTTCATGATCCCATCGTCCCTGACGCGTCAAAGCGGCCGCCTGGTACCAGGCGACTCCGCTCCCGCCGAGACCGTAAGGGCGCTCCTTCCTGAAATGCTCTAAGGCGTAGTCCATGGCCTTGGCATACGCCTCGTTCCGATCGGCGATCGGGGCCTCCTTGTGCAATTCGCTCAGGTGCGGGTAGACGGAGTGGTCCTCCTCACTCAGCAGTCCGGGAATCCATCGGCCGCCGAACATTCCGAGGTAGCGCAGCGAATCCACTCGACCCTCGTCGAACGGCAGGAAGGAGTAGAAAAACAGACCGGCCTGGTTGATCAACTCGACCGCCTCCGGCTGGACTTCCTGCCGGTATTCGTAGGGCGCATCCAGAGGCGCGGGCTCCCCCTCACGAACCGACTCCTCCCATTCGTCGGCGCAGACGAACGGCACGCCGCCGGGCCCTCGACTCCTCTTCTTCGCTTCCGGAACACGCTCGCCGGTTCGATAGCGCACGAAATTCTCGCCGATGCCCATCCCCTCGTACACTGCCCAGTAGGCCACGCCGCTGACCAGGCGATGTTCGACGGCGCACTTCACCATCGGCAGGATCGGCTCGAAGTAGCCGATGATCGGGCACTTGCCGCGCGTGTGCTTCAGAAATGCATTGAGGTGCTGAATGAGACGGCGCTCTCTTTTCATCACGGCCTCCCTCGTCAGATGTCACTGCCCGGGCTGCATGTGGCCGTGGGCGGTGTCGGTTGCACCAATCGGCGATGTCAGGTTGTAGCGCTTGCAGCGAGCTTCTATACGCCGCGTGGCGTCCGTGTCAACCATGAGTGCCAAGGCATGCCCGGAAAGGAAGGCACGCTTCATGGTCGGTGCTTGATCTGTGTCCATGACGTGCGTATGACGTGCGTATCGGGTATGGCAGGGTCCTGCGCGGTGCCGGGAGTCTTGTGGACCGAACCCAACGACCGATACTACGCGATGGCCTGCCACATTTATCCGCTGCTCGCGGTGCGCAAGGTTGCGCACTCTGCGCCCGCGGGTTTCGTCCGGTCCCAGAAGCGCTTTGCTCGCAGGGGGCAAATGGCATTGCTCAGGTGGGCGGCTCGGTGAGGCCCAGGTCCTGGCCTTCGGCGCGCCCCAGCAGCGCCAAGGCCCAGCCGACCATGTGCGCGCCGTGCACGTCGCCCTGCCTCTGTTGCGTTCCCACGGTCAGGTGCGTGTAACGGCCAATCGATCCATCAACCGTAGTGGCGAACCCGCCGTCGGGCATGCGCAGGTCCGCGAGCCGCTGGGTGGCAGCGTTGCGCCAGTCGGCCACCTCGCGCGCCCGGTGGTCGGCGTGCCGCTGCGCGCGGTCGAAGACAAGCAGGGGATTGACGAGAAAGCACACATGCGCGGCCTCGGACGCGGATGCACGGAGCGCGATGTCGATGAGCCGCTCGGGCTCAAGCACGGGGCGGTCGAGCAGGTCGGCCAGGGTGACAAGCTTCATGAGCCCGCTCACGCCCACGCGCGGCGGGGCGCCTTCGGCCGCAGCGAAGGCGGCCTGCCACGTGGTCGGGGGCAGAGGGTCCGCATAAGGGACCGCCGGTTGGCCGCCTGCGGACCTGGCGCGAACGAGCACGGCGGCGAACGCGCTCAGATGCGCGTACCGCGCCCACGGGTCCGTGAACCTGTGCACGCCGCGCCACCAGGCCCGCGTCCAGTCCGCGTCGGCCAGGCACGCGGGCATGCGCACTCGGTCCGCGGCGCCCGCGCCCGCGAGGGCGGCCCAGGCCTGGCGCAGGTTGCCCATGCGCCAAAGCCAGGTGGGATCGCGCCACGGTCTCTTCAGAACGCGTGCTAGCAACGGCGTCCGGTCCATGTGCTCCTCGGCTGGTTCGTCGATGAACCAGCCCTGGAGCGGACCGGGCGCGCGCTCCTGAAAGGAGAGGACACGGTGCACGCACCGCGTGCGCGTGCCTTTGTCCCAGGTCCGCCACAGCCCGGTCTGGAGTGCCACCTTGAGCGCGAGCGTTGCGGGCGCGAGCCCGGTCCGCGAGCCGGGCGGGACGCGGTCGCCCTCGCGTGCGAACGGGACGAGGCCCGGCGGATGCTCGTCCAGGAAGTCCGCGAGCCATCGGCGCAGGGATTGGGCGTAGTCTTGGAGGCTGAGGGCCTGGTCAGGCACGATGCGCGCTCCTGCACAGGACCGGAAGACAGACGGGCACGCGCGCCGCGTTCGCTTGCGCGTATGCCCGAACGCTGCGCGCTCGGTCTGGACAAGGTCAGTCCGCAGCGTCCACGTCGTATCGGTCGCGCCAGTCGGTGCGGCCGGTCCAGGTATGCACCCGGTCGCGCGCGCAGTTTGCCACGGCCCGCGCCAGCAGCCCGCAGGCGCGGCGCACGCCCACCCGGGGCACGTACTTCGTGCGCTGCGCCGGGGGCCTGGGCTCTGTGCCCAGGGCCGAGAGCTTGTGCATGACCGCCATGCCGGTGGCTCCGTAGTGGATTGTCAGGAAGAGCTCGTCCTCGTTCGCGCGGAAGAAGTCCTTGACCGCGCGCGCCACGCCCTGCAGGTCCTGATAGGTGCTCGGGCTCGGCTTGAATCCGGTCGGGCCGCACGCGGCCGGGTCCACGTCATGGAAGGTAAGGCACCCTCCGGCCTTGACGTACGGGTACCACCCCATAAGCTGGCGGGTGACGTGTTCGTACGTGTGGCAGCTGTCCACGTGCACGAGGTCGATGCCCTCACGCAGGTGCGGCGCCTGGGCCAGCACATCCTCTACACGGGCGTCGTCCGCCTGCACGAACTGCCAGGCCGGGCTCTGGGCCACGTCCGCGTAGTCCTGAATGTCGACGGACACCATGCGCCCGCTCCGGCGCTCGCATGCGGACAAGAGCAGGCACGTGGACAGCCCCTTGGCCGTGCCCAGCTCGAGCACAACGGGGCGGTCGAACCGTTCGACCAGCTCCGCGACGAGACAGTGATGCGTGGCCACCTTGCCCTCCAGGCCCGGTTGTCCGTTGTTTGCGTAAAACGCAGTGGGCTGGTAGTGTTTGAATGAGGCCATGCATAGGGTCCGACTGGGCGTTGGCTTGTAGGGGCCTGGCGTTGACGGGATTCTATGCGGCCCGCGCGAGCCGGTCAATAGGCGGGCCTTTTGCGGAAACCGTCGGCCGTTGCGTATACGAGCATGCTGCGCGCTCTAGTCAGCACGGAGGAGGGATTGTGATGCGCTACGCACTGATACTCACGCCGGTGCTGCTTGTGGCATCGGCGACATGCCTCGTCGAAGCGGGCGAGACGGGCGGGGTGGTGCTCAGCGACCGAGGAGAGCCGCGCGCCGAGATCCTGGTGGGGCAGACAGCGTCTGTGCCGGAACGCTTCGCCGCCGACGAACTCCAGGAGTACCTTGAGAAGATATCCGGCGCCCGTCTGCCGGTGCGCGCAACGGGTGCGGGCACTGGTTCGCAGACGGCCGTCGTGCTGGGCACCATGGAAAGCGACCTCATGCGCACTGCCGGCGTGGAGGATCCTGGAAATCTTCCCGAGGACAGCTTCCTGATCCGCACGGTGGGCGAGGGGCGGCTCATCCTCGCGGGCACGAATCCGCGCGCGGTGCTGTACGCGGTCTACACGCTGTTGGAGGAGTTCCTCGGCGTGGGCTGGGCACAGTTCCCGGTCAACGGACGAGACTTCGACCCGGCCGACGAGGTGGTCCCACGCCGGCCGACCGTGCGCATCGGGCCCATCGACCGCACTTGGCAACCGCGGCTCGCCTACCGGGCCGACCAGGTCTGGTATCTGCGCGGCGTGCGCGGCCCCGGCGTGTCCGCGAAAGAGCGCATCATGCCCGCGTTGGACCTTATGGCGAAGAACCGGCTCAACACCGTACAGTTCCAGCAGTTCCCCATGCCCGACGACTACACGCGCGACCCGGAGTACGACCAAGAGGTGTGGCCCGAGGTCGAGAAGCGAGGCTTCGATCTGGAGGTCGGCCATCACGACTTCTACAGGCTGCTCAAGCCCACGAAGGAGCTCTTCGACGAGCATCCGGAGTACTTCGCCCTGGTCGACGGACAGCGGGTGCGCAAGGCGCGCGGGCTCGCCTTTTGTTTGTCCAATCCGGCGGTGGCCCGCCTCATGGCCGAGCATGGCATCACGTTCCTGGATCATCACCCCGAGGTCAGGTACCTGGATCTGTGGCCCGAGGACAACAAGGCCGAATGCGAGTGCGAGGCGTGCAAGAGAATGGGCCGCGGGCAAGGATCCACTTGGCCGAACAGCAGCTCAGCCTACTACCTGCGGTTTGTGAATCGCGTGGCGCAACAGGTCCGTCGCGAACATCCCGACATTTCGGTGGTCTACCTCGCCTACCTAAACTACAAGGCGCCCCCGCCGGACCTTAGGCCCGATCCGGGCGTGGTGGTGAGCTTCTGCAACTATTTCCGCTGCTACACGCATCCCGTGGGGCCGGTCGAGGCCTGCATGAAGAACAGCCGACTTTTCGGCTGGATGCGCGACTGGCAACGGTCGGGCTCGCCGGTCATCGTGTACGCGTATTACTACGGGCTGAGCGGATATCTCCACTTCCCGTATCCTATCCTGGCCTGGATCGACGACGAGTTGCG
>CAZOBJ010000066.1:1408-17669 GCA_964577825.1 uncultured Planctomycetales bacterium | reverse complement strand
GGCCGCGAGCCTGGAGACCGAGGAGGCCACGCCCCTGCCCACCGTGCTGCGGCGCGAGAACCGGCGGGTCACCCGGCTCAAGTACGGCGAGAACCCCCACCAGCAGGCGGCCCTGTACGCCAAGCCCTACGTGCCCGGGCCGTGCGTATGCTGCGCGCGGCAGCTGCGCGGCGAGGCGCTCAGCTACAACAACGTGGTCGACGCGGACAAGGCCATGGGCGTGGTGCTCGAGTTCGCCGCGCCCGGGGCCGTGATCATCAAGCACGCGCTGCCGGTGAGCGCTGCCGTCGGCGACCATGTGGACGACGCGGTCCGCAAAGCCTTCCACGCCGAGTACGCCAGCCGCGTGGGCGCGGCCGTGGGCTGCAACGGGCCGGTGGACGAACAGGCGGCCAAGGCGATCGTCAGCCCCGGCCGCAGCATCGATCTCGTCATCGCGGCGGACTTCACCGACGAAGCGGTCAAGATCCTGGAGACCGCGCAGGAGGTGACCGGCGCCCGCCGGCTCCTGAAGGTGGGCGACGTGGGCCGCCCCGCGGGCACGGGCCTGCACGCGCGCGTCGCCCTGCACCACGTGACCGGCGGCGTGCTCGCGCAGACCATCGACAGCGGAGTGTACGGCCCCGGCGGGTTCCACGTGGTCAGCCAGCGCCAGCCCGCGGACCTGGAGCTCATCGACCTGGAGTTCGCGTACCTGATGGCCAAGCACACGCGCAGCAACTCCACGGTGCTCGCCAAGGACGGGGCCACCGTGGCCGTGGCCACCGCGCAGACCAGCCGCGTGGAGGCCGCCTACATCGCGCTCCATCGTGCGGGCGAGCGCGCGCAGGGCGCGGTCATGGCCAGCGACAGTACCCTGCAGTTGCCCGAGGTCTCGCTCCTCGCGGACGCGGGGGTGCGCGCGATCATCCAGACCGGCGGCGCCACGGACGAGGACCTCAAGGTCCTGGAGGCCTGCAACCGGCGCGGTCTGGCCATGATCGTCACCCGCATGCGCCACTTCAGCCATTCCTGACCATCCTGGGGGTGCACGCATGAAGGTGTTTGTGATCGGCTCCGGTGGACGCGAACACGCCCTGTGCTGGGCCCTGGCCCGCTCGCCGCGCGTGGACCGCGTGTACGTGGCCCCGGGCAACGCGGGCACGGCCGAGGTCGCGGAGAACGCGGACGTGGACGTGGGCAACGTGCGCGCGCTCGTGCGCTTTGCGCGCGACCGGGGCGTGGACCTGACCGTGCCCGGCCCCGAGGCCGTGCTGGCCGCCGGGGTGGTCGACGCGTTCCGCAAGGCCGGGCTTCGCATCTTCGGGCCCACCCGCTCGGCCGCGCGGCTGGAGACCTCCAAGAGCTTCGCCAAGGATCTGATGCGCCGCCACGGGGTGCCCACGGCCGACTACGCGGTCTTCGACCGGCTCCCAGACGCCCTGCGCTACATCGACGAGGTGGACGGGCCCCTGGCCGTAAAGGCCGACGGCCTGGCCGCGGGCAAGGGCGTGACCGTGTGCGCCACGGCCGACGAGGCCCGCGCCGCGGTGCGCCGGTGCATGGAGGAGAAGGCCTTCGGCGACGCGGGCGCGCGGGTGATCCTGGAGGAGCGCCTGGTCGGCGAAGAGGTGTCCGTGCTCGCGCTCACCGACGGGCGGACCATCGCGCCCTTGGCAGGCGCCCAGGACCACAAGCCCGTGTTCGACAATGACCAGGGCCCGAACACCGGCGGCATGGGCGCGTACAGCCCGGCGCCCGTGCTCACCGACGCGCTGCTCGACCAGGTGGTCGACCGGATCCTGGTGCCCACGGTGCACGCCATGAACCGCGAGGGCCACCGGTACGTGGGCGTGCTGTACGCGGGGCTCATGGTCACGCGGGCCGGGCCGCGGGTGGTGGAGTTCAACTGCCGGTTCGGCGACCCGGAGATCCAGCCCATCGTGATGCGGCTGGACACTGACCTCATGGACCTGCTCGAGGCGGTGGTGGACAACCGCCTCGCCCAGCAGACCATCCGATGGCGGCCCGAGGCGGCCGTGTGCGTGGTCCTCGCCTCGGGCGGGTACCCGGGCGCGTACCGCAAGGGCCTGCCCATCGCCGGACTGGACGAGGCGGCCGCGGACGAGGACGTGGAGGTCTTCCACGCGGGCACGGCCCTGCGCGGCGGACGCGTGGTCACCAGCGGCGGACGCGTGCTCGGGGTCACCGCCCGGGGCGCGGACATCGGCGCGGCCGTGGAGCGCGCCTACCGCGCCGCGGAGAAGATCCGGTTCGAGGGCGCGCACTACCGCACCGACATCGGCCGCAAGGCCCTGGACCGTCTGGCCGCATCCTAGAGGAGCGCCTGATGCGCGGCACCGTCGGCCAACCCGAGATCCTGCCGCTCGCCCCGGGCGCGGACCACGGGCCGCAGCTCGCGCGCGCGGCGGAGGTGGCCGCGGGCGGGGGCCTGATCGCGTTCCCCACGGACACGGTCTACGGCCTCGCGTGCCGCGCCGACGACGCGCCTGCGCGCGAGCGGCTCGCCCGCCTGAAGGACCGGCCCGTGGACCAGCCCTTCCAGGTGCTGATCGTCTCCATGGAGGAGGCCCACCGCCTGGCCGCGCCCCTGCCCCGCGCCGCCGAGAAGGTGATGCGCGCGTTCTGGCCGGGGCCGCTGACCGTGATCGTGCCCGACCGCCAGGGCGACACCATAGGCCTGCGCGTGCCCGACCACCCGGACGTGCGCGCCATCCTGCGCCTGTTGGGCGCGCCGCTGTCGGCCACGAGCGCCAACCGCCATGGCCAGGCGCCCGTGCGGTCGGCCGACGAGGTGCGCTCCACGTTCGGGGACGGGCTCGACCTCATCCTGGACGGTCCGGTGCCCGAGCCGCCCTTGGCCTCCACCGTGGTGGAACTCACCGACCGCGCCCTGCGCGTGCACCGAGCCGGCGCGGTCCCCGAGGCCGAGCTCCACGAGGTAGCCCGGCCGCGCCTCCTGCTTGCAGCGGGCGAGGACCCCGCGCGCGCCATGATCGGCGCGGCCGTTGCCCGGCACATCCTGTCCGAGCTCGCGCCGGAAGTGGAGGTCGTGGTCGGCAGCGACCCGCTCGGGCAGACGGACGTGGAGCTGCCGCCGGCCGCCGGCCGCGAGCTCGCGCGCCTGGGGTACCCCGCGGAGTGCGCTGTGGTCGTGGCTCTGGACGCGTCCGCGCTCGACCGCGCCGACCACGTGGTGGCCTTCGACTCCCGGGCGCGCGCGCGGCTCATGGAGGCGCTCCCGGACGACAAGGGCCGCGTCCATCTGTTGGAGACCCGTTGTCCCCCGGGACGGCGCCCGCCCGACGTGGGGCTGGTGGCCGGCGCCGGATATCATCAAGCCGCGGTTCATCTGGAAGAGGCCCTGTGGAAGCTATGCCGCAAACTGTTTCCCAAGACGTCGGCCTGATCGGGGTCGGCACCGACCACGCGGGCGTGCGGCTCAAGGACGAAGTCCTCGCCCACCTGCGCGAGCAGGGGGTGCGCGCGCGCAATTTCGGCACGGACACCGAGGAGCCCTGCGACTACCCGGAGGTGGCCATCCGCCTCGGCGAGGCGGTGGTCGATCGGGAGGTCGACCGGGGCGTCCTGGTCTGCGGCACGGGCATCGGCATGTCCGTGGCCGCGAACAAGGTCCGCGGCGTGCGCGCGGCCCTGTGCACGACTGTTGCCAGCGCGCGCCTGGCGCGCACGCACAACGACGCCAACGTGCTCGTGCTGCCCGGCCGCGACGGCGCGGTGGACGATCCGCTCCACATCGTGGACACGTGGCTGCGCACGCCCTTCTCCGGCGCCGAGCGCCATGTGCGCCGCCTCGCCTACATCACCGCGTACGACGAGTCCCGCGGCCGGGGGCGGGCGCCGTGAGTCTGCGCACGACCGAGCCCCGCCCCCATCCGCAGACCCCCCCAGCGGTCCGGCGGTTCCAGGTGCGCTTCGCGCGCGGCATCGGGCTCGACGAGGCGTTGAACGTGCAGCTCGCGGCCGTGGACCGCCTGCGCCGCGACCCGGAGGGAGACGGGCTCCTCCTGATCGTGGAGCACACGCCCATGGTCACCCTGGGCCGGGGCGGGTCCACCTCGAACGTGCTCGCGAGCGCGCAGGAGCTTGCGGCCGCGGGCGTGGCCTTCCACCGGGTGCGCCGCGGCGGGGACGTCACCTACCACGGCCCGGGGCAGATCACCCTGTACCCGGTCTATCCCCTGGCGTGGTGGTCGCGCAGCCTGCGTGCGGCCATGCGCCGGCTGGAGGCGGCGGGCATCGCGTATCTCGCCGGCCACGGCGTGCAGGCCGGCCGCGCGCCGGGACTCACCGGCGTGTGGGTGGGCGAGGACAAGGTCGCGGCCATCGGCATTGCGGTGCGCCACTGGATCACCTACTACGGCATGGCCGTCAACGTCGCGCCGGACCTGGACCACTTCCGCCTGATCCGCCCGTGCGGGATCGCCGACCGCGGGGTCACGAGCCTCGCGCGCCTCACGGGCCGGGAGTACAATCTGGACCAGGAGATGCGCGCGCTCGCGCATGCGTTCGCCCGCGTGCACGAAGGAGCGAGGCTCCGATGGCTGTAGACCGCCCCTCGCACACGCTTACGGACCCGCGCAACTGGCCCGGGGCCGGACGCAACGGGCGGCGCCTGCCGCCGTGGCTGTCCAAGCGGGTGGACGCAAGCACGCGCCGGTCTCCGCGCGCGGTCGACGACCTGCTGCACGAACTGGACCTCTGCACGGTGTGCCGCAGCGCGCGCTGCCCCAACCGGCTGGAATGCTACGGCATGGGCCGGGCCACGTTCCTGCTGCTCGGGCCCGCATGCACGCGGGCGTGCCGGTTCTGCGCGGTGCCGCACGCCGACGCGCCGCCGCCCCCCGACCCCGCCGAGCCCGGCCGCGTGGCACAGGCCGTGCGCCGCCTGGGCCTGCGCCACGCGGTCGTCACCTCGGTCACGCGCGACGACCTGCCCGACGGGGGCGCCGCGCACTTCGCGGCCACGGTCGCGGCCATCCGCGCCGCGCACCCGTGCACCATCGAGGTGCTCACCCCGGACTTCCAGGGCCGCGCGGCCTCGATGGACGCGGTGGCCGAGGCGGGCCCGGACCTCTTCAACCACAACCTGGAGACCGTGCCGCGGCTGTACGCGCGCGTGCGCCCGCAGGCCGACTACCGGCGCAGCCTCGGGCTCTTCGAACGCCTGCGCGACCGGCATTCGGTTGTGGCCACGAAGAGCGGCCTGATGCTGGGCCTGGGCGAGCGCGAGGACGAGGTCCTCGCCCTGGGGCGCGACCTGGTGGACGCGGGGTGCCGCGTGCTCACGGTCGGCCAGTACCTCGCGCCCACCACGGCCCACGTGCCGGTCGCGGAGTTCGTGCACCCGGACCGGTTCGCGGAGCTCGGGCGGGCGCTGCGCGCGCTCGGGTTCGCGCATGTGGCCAGCGGCCCCTTCGTGCGGTCGAGCTACCACGCCGAGGAGGTCTTCGAGGCCCTGCGCGCGCCCGGCGCCGCGCGGGCGTCTTCCGACTGAGGAACAGTCCCATGGCCGGACAGGGATCCGCAGCCAACGTAATCGCAGCGGTGTGCAGCTTTCTCATACCGGGGCTCGGGCAGCTCGTGCAGGGGCGGCTCCTCGGGGCGGTCTTCTACCTCGTGCTGACCGGCGTCCTGTGGCTCGTGTCCCTCGGCTTTCTGGGGTGGCTGGGGCACGTCGTGGCCGCGCTCGACGCGGCCCTGTGGCGCCCGCCCGCCGAGGACTAGAGGGAGGAGAGGCATGTCGCGCGGCGTGTTCCTGGCCATCGAAGGCCCGGACGGAAGCGGCAAGTCCACCCAGGCCGCGCGCCTTGTCGAGCGCCTGCGCGCACAGGGGCGGCACACCGTGCTCGTGCGCGAGCCGGGCGGCACGCCCCTCGGCGAGCGGGTGCGCGAGCTCTTGCTCGACCCGGCCCTGGCGGACATGGACCTGCGCGCGGAGCTCTTCCTCTTCATGGCCTGCCGCGCCCAGCTCGTGGCCTGGACCATCCGCCCGGCCCTGGACCAGGACGCGGTGGTCGTCACCGACCGGTTTCTTCTGTCCACCGTGGTCTACCAGGGCATGGTCGGGGGGCTCTCCGTGGACGAGGTGCGCCGCGCCGGGCACCTGGCCACGGCCGGACTCGCACCCGCGCGCACCGTGATCCTGGACGTGCCCGCCGAACTGGGCCTGCGCCGCCTGGGCGGCGCGCCCGACCGGATGGAGGGCAAGGGGATCGAGTTCCACCGGCGCATCTGCACCGCGTACCGCGAGGCCGCCGACCAGGAGCCGGGCGCCGTGCGCGTGGACGGCACCCGCCCGCCGGACGCCGTTGCCCAGGCCGTGTGGGAGGCCGTGGCCGATGCCCTTTGACGAGGTGCTCGGACACGCAGCGGTGCGCGCGGACCTGCACGCGGCGCTGCGGCGCGGCCGCCTGGCGGGCGCGTATCTCTTCGTGGGTCCGCAGGGCGTGGGCCGGCGTACGCTCATGGCGTCCTTCGCCGCGGCGCTCCTGTGCACGGACAGCACCGATGCGGCGTGCGGGGCCTGCCGGGCGTGCCGCCTGCGCGCCGCGGGCCGCCATCCGGACCTCGTGCGCCTGGAGCGCGAGCGCGGCCGCGTGGCCGTGAGCGTCGAGGCCACGCGCGCCTTCTGCCGCGAGGTGAACCTGCGGCCCGTGCACAGCGCCCGGCGCGTGGGCGTGGTGGACGAGGCCGCGTCCATGAGCGCAGCGGCGGCCAACGCGTTCCTGAAGACCCTCGAAGAGCCCGCGGGCGACGCGCTGCTCCTGTTGCGCGCCGAGTCCACGGACCAGCTTCTGCACACGATCGTGAGCCGCTGCCAGGTCGTGCGCCTGGGGCCCCTGCCGGGCGACCTCGTGGCCCGGGCGCTTGTGGACCGGGGCGCGTGCAACGAGCGCGAGGCCCCGGCCGTGGCCCTGCTCGCCGAGGGGTCGCTCGGACGCGCGCTCGCGCTCGCGCAGACGGACGCGGACCAGGACTGGACCTGGCTTGCCAAGAGCACGGCAGAGCTCACGCCCGGCGAGTCGCTCGCGTTCGTGCAGGGGCTCGTGGACCGCACCCGCGCGGACACGGGGCGCGTGGACCGCGAGCGGACCCTCGCGCTTCTGGAGATGCTCGCCCTCCTGTACCGCCGGCGTTTGCGCGAGGAGCTGCCCGGCCCGCCGCGACACACCTTGGCTCGGCTGGAGGCGGTGTGGCGCGCGGCCGAGCGGATCGCGGGCTCGCAGGTCAACCCCGAGCTCGCGCTCCAGGCCCTGGGCCTGGACCTGGCGCAGTAGCCCGCGCGCCGGGCAAGTCCCCTTCCCTTTGCCGCTTCCATCGTTTATAATGCGCGCGGTTGGAGGGATGGCTGCAACGTCTAGGAGAGCCCAAATGGTGTATTTGGCTCCTGTACGATACGGTCGGATGAACACGACCGAGACCTTTACGAGCCGCGTGGACCGCCTGGCCGCGGACGAGGACGTGATCGTGCGCACCCAGCGAGGCATCGAATGGGGCACCACGGCCGGCGCGGTATTCGAGCAGGACCGCGACGAGGTGAAGGGCCTCGGCGAGGTGCTGCGCTGCGTCACCGAGGCGGACCGGCGCATCCACGAGCACATCGAGCGCGTCAAGCAGCCGGCCGAGATGACCTACTGCATGGAGCAGATCCGGCGCCTGGATCTGCCCATGAAGCTCGCGGCCGTGGAGCACCTGTTCGGCGGGGACAAGATCATCTTCTACTTCCTGGCCGACGGACGGGTGGACTTCCGCCAGCTCGTGAAGGAGCTCGCGCGCAACTACCGAACGCGCATCGACATGCGCCAGATCGGCGTACGCGACGAGGCGCGGCTGTTGGGCGACTACGAGCACTGCGGCCGCGAGCTGTGCTGCCGCAGGTTCATGCGCAAGCTCGAGCCCGTGGCCATGCGCATGGCCAAGTTGCAGAAGACCACGCTCGACCCGAGCAAGATCAGCGGCCACTGCGGGCGGCTGATGTGCTGCCTGCGGTTCGAGGACGAGATCTACGCGCAGCTCAAGCGCGAACTGCCGCACAAGGGCACGTACGTGGCCACGGACAACGTGGAAGGCGAGGTGCTCGACTACGACGTGCTCAAGCAAACCTGCCTGCTGGAGACCTCGGACGGCGACCGGGTGACCGTGCGCGCGGACGAGATCACCGAGCGGCGCGGCAAGCGGGGCCGGCGTCGGTCCGGGAACGGCAACGCGAATGAGAACGGCGCGGACAATAAGGAAGACCGTGGTGGAACTCCATAGGGACATCGCCGCCCTGGCGCGCGCAGACGGCCGGTACCGGCCCGAGGCCTTTGTGCTGGTGCTCGAAGCGCTCGAACGAACCGTGGAGCTCGTCAAGTCGGGCAAGATCCGCGCCATGGCCTCGTACGCCCAGCAGCGGTCTCCCGAGGGCACGGAGGGCCAATTCCACGTCAGCGGCCGCGAGCTGTTGCAGGGCTTCCGCATCCACATGCGCGAGACCTACGGCAACCTGGCCCTGCCCCTGCTCGAACGCTGCGGACTGCGGCGCACCGAGGACGTGGGCGCCATCGTGTTCCTGCTCGTGGAGGACGGCCGCCTGAGCAAGCGCGAGCACGACACGCCCGCCGACTTCGCCGACGGGTACGATTTCCAGGAGGCCTTCGCCCCGGCCGTGCGGCTCGACCTCTGAGCGCCGCGCCCGACAGAGACGCCAACCGAGGCCCGCGCCCATGCCGCCGAACTTCTCCTTCGTGCTTCCCGGCCGCCTTGCGGGCATGGGGCGTCCCGGCACCAAGGCGCCGCTGGCCGACGACCTGCGCTTTCTTTGCGACCAGGGCATCGGCGCGATCGTGAGCCTCACGCCCGAGCCGCTCGACGAGGGCCTGGTGCGCACCCACGGGTTCGACTACCTGCACGTGCCGGTGGAGGACTTCATGCCCCCCGGCCCGCGTCAGGTCGACCGGTTCGCCGCGTTCGCGGACAAGGAACTCCAGGCCGGCCGCGCGGTGGCCGTGCACTGCGGCATGGGGGTGGGCCGCACGGGCACCATGCTCGCCTGCTACCTGGTGCACGACGGCCTGGACCCGGACGAGGCCATCTGGCAGGTGCGCCTGCTGCGGCCCCGGAGCATCGAGACGCCCGCGCAGGAGCGGGCCGTGCACGCCTATGCCGACTATCGCGCGCGCCGGGGCGGACAGGGCCCGTAACCGCGCGCGCCGCACGGGGCCTCCCATGCCGGACGAGAGCCAGGACCTCGACTTCGCGACCGTGGCCCTCGCGTGCAAACTCGTGAGTCGCGAGCAGATCGAGCGCGGCCGCGAGCTCCTCGACGCCGAGGTGACCGCGGGCAAGCCTCCACGCAAGCTCGAGGACGTACTGGTCGACCAAGGCATCCTGCGCCGGGACGAGGTCCGGGCCATCTACCGGGCCCAGGACCGGCTGGGCCGGGACGCGCGCACGGTCGGCCGGCGCATCGGCGGGTACGGCATCCTCAGCAAGCGCGGCGAGGGCGGGCTGGGCGTGGTGTACCGCGCCCGCCAGCTCTCCCTGGGGCGCACGGTGGCGCTCAAGGTCCTGCACAAGCGGTGGGTCGAGGACGAGGAGTTTCGCAAGCGGTTCCTGGTCGAGGCCCGGCTGCTCAGCCGCCTCAGCCACCAGAACCTGGTGCAGATCTTCGACGTGGGCCGGTTCGCGGACACCTACTACTACTCCATGGAGTACGTCGACGGCGAGGACGCCGAGCAGATCGTCGAGCAACACGGCCCCATGGAACCCTTAAAGGCCCTGAGCATCGTCGAGCAGATGCTGCGCGCGATCCAGTACCTGAACCAGTTCCGGATCGTGCACCGCGACATCAAGCCCGGCAACATGCTCGTGGCCCGCGACGGCACGGTCAAGCTCACGGACTTCGGGTTCGTCCAGTCCAACCTGGAGGGCCTGATCAGCAGCAGCGGCGAGGTCCTGGGCACGCCGGACTACATGTCGCCCGAGGCGGCCCGGGGCCAGAGCGACCTCGACTTCCGAAGCGACGTGTACAGCCTAGGCGCGAGCTTCTACCACCTGCTCGCGGGCGCGCCGCCCTTCTCCGGGTCGCCGAGCCGGATCATGGAGGCGCACATCAAGCGCGCACCCACCCCGCTGCACGCGCTGCGCCCGGAGCTCTCGGAGTACCTATGCCTGGTGGTGGAGAAGATGATGGCCAAGCGGCGCGAAGAGCGCTACCCCACGGCCGCGGCCCTGTTCGACGACCTCAACCTCCTGCGCCTCTCCGAGCGGGCGGCGGCCGGCGAGTCCGTGTCCGGGCGCACCACCGTGGTCGCGGCCCTGGACCGCAGCCGCAACCGGCTGCGCGACCTGCGCCGAGACAAGGAACTCGCCGAGCGCGAGGTCCAACGCCTGCGCCGGTGGGTGGCCGTGCTCACCGCGGCGCTGGCTGCGGCCCTGGCCGCCGCGGGGGTGCTCGCCTTCCTTGTCCTTCGCTAGCGATGGTGGAGGGAAAAACTCGTTTGACCAAGCGCATCGGGGGGTGTAGGGTATAGACGAGAGGTCGGGCCATGGACCGGGCCCGTCGCCACGGTCAGGGAGGACGAGACCATGGGACTCGGCATCAACCGCACGTACTCCGCACTCGCCGCACAAAACCAGCTCCTGCGCGCGACCCAGCAGCAGCAGACCGCTTTCGAGCGGCTCTCCAGCGGGCTGCGCATCCAGCGCGGCCGCGAGGGGCCCGCGAGCCTGGTGATCAGCGAGTACCTGCGCGCGCAGCTGGGGGGCATCCAGCAGGCCACGCGCAACACCCAGGAGGCCTACAACACCCTGGCCATCGCCGAAGGGGGCCTGAGCCAGCTCTCCGACGCGCTCACCCGCGCGCGGGGGCTGGTGACCCACGCGCTCAACAGCGGGGTCACCTCCGCCGGGCAGGCCAGCGCGAACCAGGCGGAACTGAACGGCATCCTCAACGCCGCGGCCCGCATCGCCGAGACGACCCGGTTCGCCGACCAGCCGCTCATCAGCGGCGCGCGCGAGATCCGGTTCACGGCCAACGACCCGCAGGCGCTCCTGGACCTGGACGCCACGCGCATCGACCTGGTCGCCGACGACGTGCAGAACGTGCCCGTGCGCTTCGCGGGCGGGGCCGAGAACCAGGCCGAGCGCGCCTACGTGGAGAGCGCGGCCGTGGCCGGCGGCGAACTCACCGAGGACGTGGAATTCACCGTGCGCGGCACGGAGGGCGAGCGCACCTTCTCGTTCGCGGCCGGGACCTCGGTCGAGGACGTGGCCGCCGCCGTGGAGGCCGCCGCCGACGAGACCGGGGTCAACGCCTACGCCATCCAGGGCGGCACGCGCCTGCGGCTCGCGAGCCAGGCCTACGGCGAAGAGGCCACGGTGGAGGTCGAGCAGGCCGCCGACTCCGCGGCGCTCTTCGCCGAGCCCGGCCAGACCGTGCAGGACGCCGGACAGAACGCCACGGTGGACGTGCGCGGCGTGGCCGTGGAGACCGACGGGCTCACCGCCGAGGTGGCCAACGCCGCGTTCACCGGGACGCTCGCCTTCAACCCGGGCGAGCCGGGCGCGACCACCATCGCCCAGACCGGGTACGCCGAGGACGCGCTCACCGACGCCACCACAGAGCGCGAACTCACGCTCAACGACGTGCGCGGCGGCGTGGAGCTTCAGCTCGGGCCGGGCGCGGGCGACCGCACGCGCTTCGGCGTTACGGGCATGGGCCCGCAACAGCTCGGCCGCACCACGGTGGACGGCGCCACGTACACGCTGGCCGACCTCTTCTCCGGCGGGGCGGCGTCCCTGGCGCAGAACCCGGAGGCCGCGCTCCAGGTCCTGGACCAGGCCATCGCGGACGTGGCCGCCGAGCGCGGTCGCATCGGCGCGTTCCAGTCTCAGACGCTCGAGACGAACCTCAACAGCTTGGCCGTGGCCGCCGAGAACGTCACCGCCACGGAGAGCGGCATCCGCGACGCGAACATGGCGCGCGAGATCACCGAGCTCTTCCGCGCGCAGCTCCTTCAGGAGGTGGGCATCTTCAACATCCAGTCCGCGAACGTGAACGCCCAGAACGCCCTGCGCCTGCTGGGCGCGGGCTAGGGCCGCGGGCCGACCCCGCCTGCCGCAAGGGCCGGCCATGGGCATCCTCGAGCAGATCCGCGAACAGAACGACGCCTTCCGCGACCGCGTGGCCCGCGCGGTGCTGGGCCTCGTGCGCGCCGCGCTCGAGCAGGAGCGCGACCGCCTGGACGCCCCGGCCGACGTGCACAGGGCGCTCAACCTGACCGGGTTCTCGAACGTACCGCCCGGGTGCGAGCCGCCCACCGCGCACGCCCTGGCCCGGGCCGCGCAGACACGAGCCTTCGCCCTGTACGAGTACGTGGACGACCTGTACCGCCGCACCGTGGCGCGTGCGTCCGCGTTCACCTATGAGGAAGACGACGACCTCGCCCGGCTGCGCGCCCAGCTGCGGGCGCTCGTGGCCGACCAGGTCGGCCGCCTGGACCCGGCCAGCACCACGTCCCTGCAGGCGATGCTCGCCCGCGACCGCCAGATCCTGGAGGCCAGGAGCCGCCGCGAGATCGACAAGTCGAGCTACACCGGAGTGCGCCGCGTGAGCCTGGAGGAGGAGCGCGCCCGCCGCGACCTGCAGGGCCTGGGTGAGGCCCGCGCCGCCCAGCTGGGCGAAGTGTACGAGCGTCTCGACGCCCTGCGCATGCGCGTGGCCGCGCACGAGCGCCAGCGCGCGCGACGGCTGCGCCAGGGCCAGGCCCGCGTGATGAACTTGTTCAAGGATTACCTGCGCGGTCTGGCCGGTCCGGTGGAGACCATGACAGCGCTTGGGCCTTTGTCCCTGCCCGGAGCGCGCACCCTGGCCGACCTCGCCACCGCGGACCTCGTGCACCTGGGCGAGGTCTTCTACAAGATGCTCGCCGCCGACCGCACGTTCCTGGCCCGCGGTCCGGACCGCCAGGAGGGCGAAGATCCCATGCCTCGGCTCGTGCTGCTTCCGGTCAGCGGACACGTCACTCTGGCGGCGCCCCAGACCGCCTCGCGCCTGCGCGAGCACGTGGTCCTGTGCCCGCTGCGGCCCCTGGAGGACCCGGTGGCGGGCGTGGCGCGCGAGCTCCTCAAGCTCAAACAGCGGCGCCAACCCCGGCTCGTGGCCGCGCAGCGCGAGGCATTGGACGCCTTTTGCCGCGACCAGGGCCTGAAGGTCGACTCCTGGGAGTCCGTGCTCGTGGTTTTCTACCGGTTCGCGGCGGGCGAGGCCGAGGCGCAGGCCCTGGGCGAGGACATGCAGGCCGTGCTGCGCGAGCACGTCATTCCCGAGTACACGCAGGACCTGTTCCTGCCTCCGCAGGTGCGCCCGGCGCTGGCGCGATGCCCGCCCGGTCCGGACGAGGGGCGCGAGGCCTTCAAGCGGATCGCGTCGCAGTACCGGGACGACCCCTTCGTGCTCGGCGCGCTGTACGCGGACCGGGCCGCGCGGTACGACGCCTACCTGCGCGAGGCGCGCGTTATGCTGCGGGGCAACCGCAAGCTCGTGCTCCAGTACATCCATTCGCGGCGCAGCAACCGCGAGGCAGCCAAGCACCACTTCCTCCAGTGCCACCTGAACAACACCCATCGCCGGCTCGCGCTGTACAACAGCGCGGTGCTCCTGGCCGCCACCCCGCCGGGCGCCGGAGAGAACGTGGCCGAGCAGCACCGCGGCGCGGTGCGCCTGTTCCGCGAGTCCCTGCGCGACGAGCCCAACGACCTGTGGGCCTTCAAGGCCCGCCAGGCGCTCACACGGTTGGAGGCCGCGACCCTGCCCTTCGAGGAGCTGCCCGACGCCTGGCCCGCACCGCCCGAGACGTCCGGTTCCGGCCGCAGGCCGGGCTGGTCCGGGGTCACCCACTGGATGCGGCGGGCGCTCGGCCGAACGCGCGTGCCCTGACCTCGCGCCCCGGCACGTCTCGTTCGCGGGCGTGCTTGTCCCTGGACCCTGCCCCATCATCATGCTAAAATGCGGGTTCCGTCGTCCTCGGCAAGGAGCAGCCGTGATCCGCAAGGCCCATATGCGCGACGTGCCCGTGATCCACGCGCTCATCAACGAGTACGCGCAGGAGGAGCTCATGCTGCCCGTGAGCCGCGTGGAGCTCTACGACCGGCTGCGCGACTTCTTTGTGTACGAACAGGACGGGCGGCTGGTGGGCACCATGGCGATCCACTTCACCTGGGACGGGCTCGCGGAGCTTCGCAGCCTGGCCGTGGTCCGCGACCGGCAGCACCAGGGCATCGGCCGGACGCTTGTGGAGGCCGGCCTGCGCGAGGCCCGCGACTACGACTGCGCGCGCGTGTTCACGCTCACGTACGTGCCGGACTTCTTCGAACGGCTCGGATTCCGCCGGATCGACAAGAACGAGCTGCCGCATAAGGTGTGGGCCGACTGCATCAAGTGCCCCAAGTTCCCGGACTGCGGCGAGGTGCCCCTGGCCCATGACTTCGGCGAGGAGGATGCCTGAGATGGCCCGACCCCTGTGGGGAGGCCGCTTCCGCGAGCGGCCCCATCCGATGCTCCAGGCCTTCAGCGAGTCCCTGTCCGTGGACCGGGCGCTCGCCGAAGTGGACCTGCGCGCCTCGCTCGCGCACGCGCAGATGCTGCGCGCGCAGAAGCTCATCACGGCCAAGGAGCTGGGCGCCCTGCGCAAGGGATTGCGGGCCATCGAGCGCGACCTGCGCGCCGACCGCCTGCGCCTGCGGCCCGAGGACGAGGACATCCACATGGCCGTGGAGGCGGAGCTTACCCGCCGCGTGGGCGAGCCCGCGCGCAAGCTGCACACCGCGCGCAGCCGCAACGACCAGGTGGCCACCGACCTGCGCCTGTGGTCGCGCGAGGCCGCCGACCGGCTCATGTCCGCGGTGCGCGCGCTCCAGGCCGCGTTCGTGGCCGCCGCGCGCGCGCACCAGGACCTCGTCATCCCCGGGTACACGCATCTTCAGCGCGCGCAGCCGGTGTTGCTGGCCCATCATCTGCTCGCGTACGTGGAGATGCTCGACCGCGACCACGGCCGGCTGGCCGACTGCCGCAAGCGGCTCAACCGCTCCCCCCTGGGCGCGGGCGCGCTCGCGGGCACCACCCTGTCCATCGACCGCGCGGCCACGGCCGAGGCGCTCGGGTTCGACCGGCCCTGCGCGAACAGCATGGACGCGGTCGCGGACCGCGACTTCTGCGTGGAGCTCGCCGCGGCTGCGGCGGTGCTGTGCATGCACCTGAGCCGGTTCGCCGAGGACGCCATCCTGTGGGCCTCGCAGGAGTGGGGCCTGTTGCGCCTGCCCGACGCGTGGAGCACGGGGTCGAGCCTGATGCCGCAGAAGCGCAACCCGGACCTGCTCGAGCTCGTGCGCGGCAAGACCGGACGCGTCTACGGCGACCTCACCGCCCTCTTGACCCTGCTCAAGGGCCTCGCCCTGGCCTACAACCGGGACCTTCAGGAGGACAAGCCGCCCCTGTTCGACGCGGTGCGCACCGCGCTCGCGTGCCTGGAGGTGCTCACCGCCTTCCTGCCCGACGCACGCTTCGACCGCGAGGCGGCCCAACGGCTTTTGCAGGCGGGGCACCTGGAGGCCACTGCACTCGCCGAGCACCTGGTGGCCCGAGGCATGCCGTTCCGCAGCGCGCACGAGGCCGTGGGCAAGCTCGTGCGCGAGGCCGAGGCGCGCGGCTGCGCGCTCGCGGACCTGCCCCTGGAGACGCTGCGCAGCGCCGACCCCGGATTGGACGAGGACGTGCGCGCGCTGCTTACGCCCACGGCCATTGTGGACGCGTACCGGAGTGCGGGCTCCAGCGCCCGGCAACAGGTGGGCCGCGCCCTGCGGCGCTGGGCGCGGCGCCTGGAGCGCGGCCGCAAGCCCCGGAGCCGGTCATGACCAAGCGCGAGGTGGTCGGCCTGGTCCTGGAAGGCAAGTGCCCGCCGTACGTGCCCTGGCGATTCGGGTTCACCCAGGAAGCACTTCAGACCCTACAGGAGCATTACGGCGCCGCGGACCTGGAGACTGTGCTCCACAACCACATCGTGCTGCTGGGCGCGGAGGTCGGGTTCTTCGAGCCGGTCGGCGGCGACTGCGTGCGCGACCACTGGGGTGTGACCTGGGACCGGTCCATCGACAGGGACATCGGCAATGTGACCGATCCCCAGCTCCGGGAGCCCACGCTCGCCGGATACACGTTCCCCGATCCGTGCCAGGAGCGCTTCTACATGGACTTCCCCGC
>CAZOBJ010000066.1:0-1308 GCA_964577825.1 uncultured Planctomycetales bacterium | reverse complement strand
CAGATGGGCCCGCGCCTGTGGCGCACGTTCCTCAAGCCCCCGCTCACGCGCATGTACCGCACGGTGCGCGACGCGGGCAAGTACGTGTTCATCCACTCATGCGGGGACGTGGACGAGCTCTTCGACGACCTCGTGGACATGGGCGTGAACTGCTTCAACCCGTTCCAGCCCGAGGTCATGGACGTGGACGCGCTGCTGGACCGGTACCGGGGGCGGCTGGCGTTCTTCGGCGGGCTGTCGACCCAGCAGACCCTGCCGTACGGCACGGTCCAGGACGTGCGCCGCGAGGCGGAGCATCTGCTTCACACGGGCCTGCGGGGCGGCTACATCTTCAGCCCGGCCCACGCGGTCGAGGGCGACGTGCCCCTCGAGAACATGCTCGCGTTCATTGATGCGGCCCAGGGCCAGGACGCCTTCCGGCCCGACGCATAACCCTTGACAGGCGCAGGCCCGCGGGCTAGGTACAACGTCTCCCCGCAGCGCTGCGAGGAACAGGATTCCGATGAGCGAAGCGGACCGCGACATCGAGGTCTGTCCCACGTGCGGGGCCGCGTGCCCGGTGCGCACCGACACGCGCGAGTACGTGGACCTGATCGCCCAGGGCCGGTATGCCGAGGCCTTTGAGGTCATCCGCAAGGCGAACCCCTTCCCCTCGGTGTGCGGGTACATCTGCCACCACCCCTGCGAGGAGGCCTGCCGCCGCGCGGACGTGGACGAGCCGGTGGCCCTGCGCAACCTGAAGCGCTTCGCGGTCGAGCAGGCCCGGGACTATCGCCGCGCGCAGCGGCGCCGCCATCCGGTGCGCCGGGAACAGACCATCGGCGTCATCGGCAGCGGCCCGGCGGGCCTGACCGCGGCCTACGACTGCCGCCGCGCCGGGTACGCGGTCGCCGTGTACGAGGCCCTGCCCCGGGCCGGGGGCCTGCTCGCGTGCGGCGTGCCCAAGTACCGCCTGCCCGACGACGTGCTCGCCGAGGACCTGGACGACATTCTGGCCGCGGGCGTGGAGGTGCACACCGGCGTGCGTGTAGGCCGGGACGTCGCGCTCGCAGACCTGCGCGAGCGCCACGACGCCCTGCTCCTGGCCCTGGGGCTCTCCGAAAGCCGGACGATTCCCTTCGAGGGCGCCGACCATCCGCAAGTGTGGGGCGCGCTCGAGTTCCTGCGCGCCGTGGCCCTGAACGACCCGCCCGCCGTGGGCCGGGACGTGCTCGTGATCGGCGCGGGCAACGTGGCCGTGGACGCGGCGCGCACTGCGGTGCGCCTGGGCGCGGACACGGCCACCATGGTCTGCCTGGAGAACGAGGC
>CAZOBJ010000065.1:0-17801 GCA_964577825.1 uncultured Planctomycetales bacterium | reverse complement strand
AAGTCCAGGGCTGACAGAGATACGAGGAGGGAGAGGCCTAAGGCGTTGTTTGGAAAGAAGTACGAGCTACGCTCTGCGGCGGCGGCCGGGCCAGAGCACGCGATGGAGCTGCACCTGCACGCGTACGGGCAGGCGGTCGGCCACGACCCAGTCCGCCAAGCGCCCTGCGCGCAGTCGTCCGGCCACCGCACCGAAGAGCACCGGGCAACGCTGGTTGAGGCGGTGGCCCCGCAGGACGTCGCAAGCCCAGGCGTAGTCGGTGCGGTCCGCGATCAGGATCTTGACCTCGTCCGTGGGGCGCAGCCTGTCCAGATTGACCCAGTCCATGCGGTCAGTCTCGCCGCTGCTCGGGGCCTTCAGATCCAGGATGCGCACCGCCGGCGCCGCGATCGAGGAGATGTCCAGGCTGCCGTTGGTTTCTACGAGCACGGTATGTCCGAGGCGAGCAAGGGCGGCCGCGAGCGCGGGTGCCTCGGGTTGGAGAAGCGGCTCCCCGCCCGTGATCGCAGCGAGCCGGGTGCCTGCTCTGTGCACGCGTTGCGCGAACGCCTTCGCGTCCCAGCGTCTTCCGCGCGCAGTCAGGGCATAGGGCGTGTCGCACCATCGGCAGCGCAGGTTGCAGCCCGCGAGCCGGACAAAGGTGCAGGGCAGCCCAGCATAGCTCGTCTCGCCCTGGAGGCTCGTGAAAAGCTCGCAGACGCGCAGCATGGTCAGGTCTCTTCTTACGGGTGGTCGAGAACACGCTGCAGGGCGCGGTCCAGAGCCTCTGCGTTGCGGACGAGACGAAGGCGAATGGCCAGGACCAGGACGTCCATGTCCCCTGGTGGATGAACAGAGAGGTGCGCGAGATTCGCCGCGTCCTTCTGTGTCGTGACGACAAGGTGCGCCTGCGCATCCTTTGCCGCGCGGAATGCGGCCTGGAGATCCTCAGCGCGATACACGTGGTGGTCGGCAAATGTGATGTGCGCGGCGACGTGTGCGCCCGCGCGCGCGAGCGTGGTCTCGAACCCCTGGGGCCGCCCGATCGCGGACAGGGCCACCACGCACTCGCCATGCAGCGTCTCAATGGGCCGCGTGGTGCCGGAGCCGAGCTCGGTGAGAGAGGCCGGTTCGTGCAGGCTGTGGACGATCGGCGCGTCGGGCGCGAGGCCGCGGACCCGCTGTTCCAGGTCGTCGAGCGCTTGCCTGGACAGCTCGTCCGTGTGGGTGAGTACGATTAGGTCCGCGTACCCGAGGGCGGAGACGGGTTCGCGCAGCAGGCCCGCGGGCAGGACCCGTCCGCCGCCGAAGGGATGCGTGGCATCCAGGGCGACGATGTCCAGGTTCCGGGCCAAGCGCAGGTGCTGGAAGCCGTCGTCCAGGATCACGACGTCCGCATCGCGTTGCGCAGCGCGTGCGGCCGCGGCGGCGCGGTCCGGGCCCGCTTCGTAGATGAGGCCGGGGATCTGATCGCACAGAACGCGTTCCTCGTCCCCGGCGTGGCCCTTGCGCGCAGCATACCCGCGCGCCGCTACGGCTGGACGGCGCCCGCCGGCGGACACGCGCTCGGCGAGGAGTGCGACAAGGGGCGTCTTGCCCGTTCCGCCCGCGGTGAGGTTGCCGACACTGACGACCGGAACCGCGACGGTGCGCGCACGAAAGAGCCTGGCTTGGAAGGCTGAGCGCCGCAGCTTGGTCGCCGCGCTCATGGCCAGGCCCATGGGCCAGAGCGCAGCGCGCACAAGTTTGCCGGAAAGGCCGCCTGCGCGGTCCTCCAAGATGGGCCGGAGGGCGCGCAGTGTCGCGCTCACGGCGCCATCTCCGTGGAAGTCGCCTCCAGCCTGCGCAGAAGCGTGCGTGCGCGTGCAGCGTCGTGCATTTCGTGCAGCAGGGCTCGCGCACGATCGGGGCGTGCCTGACGGCGGTACTCATCTGCCGCCTCGAACAGCGCGTCGTCCGCGATCACGGTCTCGTCCGCATACGTGGCGTACACGTCTGCATATTGGCGCAGGGCCGCCTGGGTTTGGAGGCGGCGCTCGTCCCTGTCCGCAGCCAGATCGGCGCGCGCCAGGAGGACACGCGCCATCTTCAGGCTCGCCTTCGCGTGGAGCGTACGGTCGCGGGGCGACCAGACACGGTCAGTGATGACCTCGCGAAAACGTTCTTCGGCTTGGTCGAGGAGCGAGGCCGCTTGATCTACGTCGCCCGCCTCCACGCGCGCGGAAGCCTGGCCGCGCAGGATTTCGCCCGCGAGGTTTAGCATCGCGTGGCGGCTGGCGGCCAGGAGTGGCTCGTCGACTGCGCCGGGTGCGACCTCGTCGAGCAGGTTCTCGAATCGGGCGCGACCGTCCTGGGCGATGTACAGGGCGCGCTCGTACTCGCCCTGGTCCAGGGCGTACCGGCCGAGCGTGCCCAGGGCCTGGGCTCCGGCGAGGGTGCGCGGATACGTTTCAGCGACGGAGCGCAGGCCGTCAATCGCGTCTTGGGCAGAGACGCTCGGCAACGGGTGCGGACCACGAGCCAGCGTCAACGCCGTGGCCTGTGCCCGGTATAGGGCCTGCGCGTGGCGCGCGCGTTCCTCGCTCGTCGTGGGAGACGGCAGGTCGCGTGTCATGCTATACACCGTGTGCGCGCGTTCGAGTCGGCCGAGGTCTTCGAGGATCTCTCCAGTGGCGAGCACCGCCTCGCGGGTGCGAGTGAGATAGGTTTCGAGCAGGGCAAGCGCTTCTTCCGGCTGCCTGCGACGAACGAGCAGGTCGGCCAGTTCCAGGGCCACCGACTCGCGTCGCTCCGTGGCGACCGCAGGGTCGGCGTGGAGCGCTCGGTACACGTTCTCCGCCGGCCCGTAGCGGTCGAGCAGGATGAAGACCCTTCCCAGAAGCTCGTGAGCCTGGACGGCAAGCTCGTCGCCTGACGCGGTACGCGCGCAGCGCTGCAGGGGCTCCACTGCGCCGGCCAGGTACTCTTGGGCCTGGTGACGATATAGGTCCGCCAGGCTCTGCTCGCGCTGGGTCTGGAACCGGTCCGACGCGTTGCGCGTGAACTCGCCTGCGTCCGCGAGCGCGCGGCCCATGCCGTACATGGCCCGGGCGGCGAAGGCCCCGCGCGGGTTCACCTTCAGGGACATCATGAAGGCGCCGTCGTCAGCAATCGCCCGGTCGAATCGGTCCAGGACCGCGCGGCAGGCATCCTCTCCGAGTGGACCGTCCGAGAGCAGCTGCCGGGCGTCGTATCGGCCAAGGGCAGCGTAGGCGGCGCCCTGATGATAGTACAGCCCGTCTACGCGCAGGCGAGCGGCCTGCTGGTCCAGCAACCGGTCCAGCCTCTCGATCACACCGGCGAGAAGCTCGTCGGGGCGCGACTCGCGAAGACGGGCGACGCGTTGCTCCAAGGCCAGATCCCCGACAAGGTCCGAAACGGCATCCGGTGGATGCGCGGTCGCCAGGAGCAGCGCGGCGGCCGCGCAGGGCCGCGCGTCCGAGTCTGGGGATTCGTCCTCGACTAGAGCTTGAGCCAGGGCGAGCCGGGCGGTCGCCGACCCGAGACGCGCGCGGGCATGCTCCACAGGGCTGGCATCCGGGTCGGCGAGCGCAACTGCGGCATCATAACGCAGGGCAGCGAGGTCCGGACGGCCGCGCTGCATTTCGATGCGCGCCAGGGACTCGACCGCTTCCAGCAGCTCGGCCGGGCGATCCTGCTGGGCGGCAAGCGCCTGGACGGAGAGGAACTGCGTGCGAGCCAGGTCCGGTCGGCCCAAGTGCTCGGCCGCGGCTCCCGCCAGAGAGCTGTGGCGCAGGCGGTAGGCATCGGCCGATTCTTGAGACAGCGCACCATGCGTCAGACCTTCCTGGACCAGCGTGCTGAGCCGGTCGAGGAGGTCGAGCGCTTGGCGCTCCTCTCCCAGGGCGACGCGGGTCTCCGCGAGCTTGTACAGGGCGGGTAGGCGTCGATTGTCGTTGGGGGCAAGGTCCTGGAACAGGTCCTCCGCCTGATCGAACGCCTGCGCCGCGCCGGTGAGGTGCGCACGGCGCCGATCAGCGCCCAGGGTGGCCGCCAATCGGGCGTGGCACCATCCCGTCCCCAGAAGCGCGTCCAAGCGATGGCGGGGGCGGGCGAGCGGGTCGTCGAGCATGGCCATGTATTCGGAGACGGCCTCCTCCAGCCGACCGGAATAGTACAGGCTGTCCGCCTTCCACAGCCGCACTCGAGCCATGGCACGAGACTGGGGGTACAGGCGCGCGAACAGGTCGGCCTCTCGGCGCGCTAATTCGTAGTGGCCTCGTTCTCGGTGGTATTCGGTCAGCACGACCTCCGGAATCGGTCGGTTGCCCCCGGAGGGGCGCCCGGTACCCGGGGTGTAGCTGCGTGCCACCTCGGTGAGCTCGGAGATGGCCGCGCGATAGGCCGCGTCACTGGTCACCTTCTCCATAGGGGCCTCGATCGCGTCGGTGAGCGAAGCCAGCAGGCCCGGGAAGGTCTCGACAGCCTCTTCCCAGGCGGCACGAGCGTGCAGGGATCGGGCGATCTCGCCCAAGGCCAGGGCGCGGTAGAGCCTGGCGTCGTAGTTCAGCGCGCCTCGCTCGGTTTCGGACGCGGCGCGATGGAGGTGGTCGACCGCGTCGCGCAGGACCAGCAGCTCGTCGAGCGCAGCGTACACATCGGGGCCGATGTCTCCGGGCTCGCGCCCTTGGCGCTCAAGCGCCCGCGTGGCCGGGACGCGATACTGTTGGAGCAAAGGCCGGTAAGCCGCACGGACCTCTGCGCCAAGGCGCAGTTCATCGGCCACATATGCGAGCGCTCTGCCGGCCCAGTAGTGGAGGGCGGGGCGGTGCGTGGTCTCTTGCGCGGGGACTTGTTCCAGAGCTCGCCTGAGTAGAGTAAGGGCCTCGTGCACGAGCTGGGCGCGGCCCGCGGCCTCGGTGCCCTCGCTCCAGGCCATAGCCACAAGACACCGCGCTCGAAGGAGCATGGCCTCCTCGCGAGCGGAAGCGGCCGGCCTGCTCGCCAGTGCCTCGATGACCGTGCCGAACCGCTGCGCGGCTTGCGGATAATCGTGGGTATTGAACAAGGTGCGGCCTGCGGCCAGTTCCGCGCGCACGTCGATCGCGGATTCGGCCGCTTGGGCCGCGGAGGCGAACAAGGCACACCCAAGCATGATTGCGAGGAACAGACAAGTGCAGCGCACGCGAAGACTCCGTCCTGGCAAGAAAGCTGTCACACCGACGAAGAAGCGGCCTCGGTCAGTTTGCGGCGTATCCGGTCCGGAATTGCTACGGGTGCGCCATTCCGGTCGACGGCGGCCACTTCCGCCCGACCCTCGGCGAGCAACGCGCCGTCCTCCGCATAGAAGGCCGTAACGAACGCGGCGCTCGCGCGACGCGCTCGGTCCACGATCGTGGCGAAGGTGAGAATCTCGTCATATCCGGGGGCACGGCGATAGCGGACCTCGAGGCTGCGCACCGGGAGAAAGAGGCCTGTGGACTCGAGGTCGCGGTAGCGGATGCCCAGGTCGCGGAGGAGTTCGGTGCGTGCACGTTCGAGCCAGATCACGAAATGGCCGTAATAGATGCGGCCCATCTGGTCCGTCTCCGCGTACGCGGTCCGGTAGCGCATCACATGCACGCCTCGGCCGCCCGGCGCGGGGGGAGCAAGAGGCTTCGGGTTACCCATACAGTGCTCCAACTCGACTCTACGGCCGATACACCCTCTGTTCCAGGATGGTAGCCGGAGAGGGGACCATGGTCAAGGCTCAAGGCCGCCTGCGTGCTCGGCTTACATGCGCTGCGGTGGAACAGGTGTTTTCGTGCGAAACGTTGACAGGCCCCTGGGGGTTCGAGTATAAGCGGCTTTGTGGCCGGAACAGCATCCCAGACATCAGAAACGGAAGGAACGAAGCATGGCAAGCCTCAGCGGCAATGCAGTCGTGTTCACCCAGGGCGGCCCGACGGCCGTCATCAACGCGTCGTGGGTCGGGGTCGTGCAGGTCCTGCGCGATTCCTCGCAGGTGAGCGGCGTGTACGGTGCGCTCAACGGGATCGACGGCATTTTGGGCGAGACCTTTGTGGACCTGCAGGCGCAGGACGAGGCGACGCTCGAAGCGATCGCGCACACCCCGGCCACGCAGCTCTTGTCCACGCGTCACCGCCCCACGGTCGAAGACTGCGCGGCCATGCTGGACGTGTTTCAGAAATATCGGATCCGGTATGTGTTTGGGATCGGCGGCAACGACACGTCGGAGACCCTGGACATCATCAATGATGCGGCCGCTGAAGAGGACTACGAGCTGCGCATGTTCCACATCGCGAAGACCGTGGACTGCGACCTGGTGGAAAACGACCATACCCCGGGATACGGCTCGGCGGCCCGATATGTGGCCAACGCGTTCCGCGGCGTGGACCTGGACAACCGCGCGTTCGGCGGCATCTACCTGGGCATCTGCATGGGCCGCCACGCGGGGTTTCTGACCGCGGCGAGCGCCTTGGGTCGCACGATCGAGAGCGCAGGACCGCACCTCGTGTACGTGCCCGAGGTTCCCTTTGACGTGGACCGGTTCTGTCGAGACGTCTACGGGACCTACCAGCGCTTGGGCAGGTGCATCGCCGCGGCGAGCGAGGGGATCGAAGACCGGCACAAGGTGCCGGTACTGCAGGCGCTGAGCAGGGATGCGCTGGATGCGGACAGCCACGGGAACGTGCAGCTCTCCGGGACCGGGGCGCTCGCGGACGCGCTGATCGAGCGGATCAAGGCCCATTTCGCCGAGCAGGGAGTCGAGAAGGTGCGCGCCCGTGGGGATACGCTGGGCTACATTCAGCGCAGCTTTCCGGACCAGAGTCCGGTCGACCGGCAGGAGGCCCTGGACCTGGGGCGGTTTGCGGCGGACAAGGCGCTGTCCGGCGACGTGGACGGCTCGTGCGTGATCCGACGGGTGTCCGAGGCCCCGTATCGGACCGAGTGCGCGCTCGTGCCCCTCAAGAGCGTGGCCGGCAAGACCCGGCTCTTGCCCAAAGAGTTCATCAACGGGGACGGGAACGACGTGACCGAGGCGTTTCTGCAATGGGGCCGGCCGCTCGTCGGCGAATTGCGCCCGTTCGGTCGGCTCGACCTGTCCAAGCGCGTGCCCAGCCCGTAGCGAATCGGCTGCGAACCGAGCTGCCGGCCCGTTGGCGGCCCTGTGGCGTACGGAGTCAGCCCGGAGGCCAGCGGAAGGTGCGTCCGCCCAAGAGATGCACGTGAATGTGGAAGACCTCTTGCCCGGCGCTGGCGCCGCAGTTGACCACTGTGCGGAACCCCTCGTCGGCTAGGCCCTGTTCGCGTGCAAGGTGGGCGACGCGTTCGAGCAAGTGGCCCAGAAGCGCGCGGTGACTCTCCTGCACAGCGTCCAGGCGCGCAATATGCTCGCGGGGCACCACCAGGATGTGGGTGGGCGCCTGTGGGTTGATGTCTCGGAACGCGACGCAGGCCTCGTCCTCGTACACCTTGTCGGCCGGAATCTCGCCGGCCACGATCTTGCAGAACAGGCAGTCCGGGTCCCTATCCATGACGCGGCCTCCTTGTGTCCGGCGCCTCTAGACGAGCGGATCGCGTGTCTAGAGACTACGACGGATGAGCTCCAGGCGGCGCCTGAGCGCGTCGTCCGTTGCGGCTATGTTGCGCGCGTTCTTCAGTGCTGCGTGCACGGTGGCGTGGCTGCGGCCACCGAAGAACCGGCCGATCTGGGCGAGGCTGGCGTGCGTGAGCTCTCGCACGATGAGCATGGCCGCGGCCCGTGCGTTGCGCGCCGTGGTTTGCCGTCCTGATCCGCGTAGCGTCTCCACGGGCACGCCGTAGGCCTCGCTCACTGCGTCGGCGATTTGTTCCATGGTTGGTGCGGCCAGGCGCGCTAGCGCAGGGCCGGGTGGGCGAGGGAGGAGCTGATCGACCACCTCCCGCGTGATGGCGAGGCCCTCGAATCGGGCGAGCGCCGCGAGCCTGTGGAGCACGCCCCCGAGCTCTCGCGCGCATCCGGCGGTCTGGTCGGCGATCAGGGCCACCGCTTCGTCCGGCAGGTCGAAACCGCGTTCCGCGGCGGCCAGCCGTACGATGTCCTCTCGAGCGCTCTGGTCGGGGGGCGCCACGCGCAACGACAGCCCGCATACGAATCGCTTGGCTAGGCGATGGGCCAGGCCCTTGAGCTCTCGGGGGTCGACCTCTGAGGCGAGAACGAGCTGCGCGCTCCGATGGAGCAGATCGTCGAACATGTGGAGGAACGCGTCCTGCGTAGCCGCCTTGTTGCCCGTGGCCAGAAACTGGATGTCGTCTACAGCTAGCAGGTCAACGCGCTCGAAGGCGCGGCGGTACGCCGCGCGGCGCTTCTCCTCGACCGCCCGCACGAATCCGGTGGCAAAAGCCTCGGCCGAGAGGTAACGCACAGTGGTGCATCCTGCCTCGCGCGCGGCGTGACAGATGCCCTGCAACAGGTGCGTCTTGCCCGTACCGCTGGGCCCGTACACGAGCAGCGGGTTGAACTCGCCCCCCGGGGCCTCGGCGACGCGTCGGCATGCGGCGTGGAGCACGCGATTAGCCAGTCCAGGCCGGAAGCGATCCAGGCGAAAGTCCGGATGGAGCGCCGGCTTGGCGCTCTGGGACGGGGTCCGCGCCGAGGACAGGGGCAGGGCAGAAGGTGCTCGAGGCGGCAGATCAGCGGCCTCTTCGCTCTCGCGCAAACGCCGGAACGGCTCGGCGGATATGCGGAACGCAACCTGGGGGGCTTCGCCCAGGCACTCGGTCAACGACGCCGCAAGGGCATCCATGTAGTGATCGCGCAGCCACTCTCGAATGAACGGGCTGCCCACCCCGATGACCGCCTCTTGCTCGTTGACGTGTTCGAGGTTCGTGTACTTGGTGAAGGTAACGAAGGCTCCCGGTGGGACGCGTTGCCGCAGGCGATCGAGCACCTGGCGCCACACCTGAGTGGTTGGCGTGGACAAATGACCCCCTCCGGTCCATGTGTGGACCGCCACGCAATAGTGTGATATGGTCGTCGTGAGCTCAGGTTCGCGTCCGCGTCCGGCTTTTTGAGTTGCCTCCCCATGACCGGCGCGGCAGCGTGATTGATTGTCTTTATACTCTGCGCGGGCAGGGAATCAACTCGAAAAACCGAAGCGCTGAACTGCTGCTTGCCGACAGGTACCTGCGCTGATCGGCAAGCCTCGGACGAGGGGCGAGTTAGCGGGGTGGCCGCGATATGTTATGCTACGAAATCATACGGAAAAAGTTTGTGTCTCGTGGGCGAGTGCGCGTGATGCAGGCTTTCTAGGGCAGTGCGAGAAAGGCCGCAAGCTGCTGGTAGTGAGGAGGTTACGCAACGTGAAGGGCAGCCGCGGTATCGTGCGCCCGCCTACGAGCAAAGTTGACGGGAGCAGGGCCATCCCTTGCGACGCAACGTGTGAGCGCCAACGAGGCGCGCATGAGAGCTACCGCAGTGTTGCCGGGGAATTGGTTGACCTGACGGCGTCGGGACAGTAGATTTGCCGATACCATCTGTGGGAGACGGATGACCAGGTATGCACAAGGGGCGAGCATGAAGCTGGACTCGTGGGGGAGGAGAGCGGCGGCCGCGTGGCTGGCGCTTTGGGCGCTCAGCCAGACCGGTCTTGTCGGGTTATCCCAGGCCGAGGAGCAGGCCGCAACCGGGCCGACCCAATCGGACGCAGCTGACAATGCTCAGGAGGAGCAGGCCGCAACCAAACCTCCTGAAGAGAAGCACTCCGAGCCGGACCGCCCCGTGTACCGGCTCTCGCTCGCAGAGAGCGAGAGGCTCGCCTTGCAGTATTCGCGTGCGCTGGCCGCAGCCCGGAGCGGGCGAGATGTCGCGGAAGGGCAGATCCTCTCGGCGTGGAGCGAGGCGTTGCCGAGCATCTCGGGGTCGTTCTCACGCAAGCTCTCGGACACGTATGCCGAGAAGCGCGCAGGAATCGATGAACGCGATAGATGGAACGAGCTGTACACCGGTGAGGTTCGCGCTACGCAGCCCTTGTACAAAGGGGGCCGGATCGGCGCCGGGCTGCGAGCAGCGCGCCTGTTTCGAGATCGCGTCGAACAGAGCGTGCGCGGTGCGCGGCAACAGCTACTCTACGGCGTGCGCACTCTATACTACCAGATCCTTCTCCAGGAGGAGATCGTCCGAGTCGCGCGCGAGCAGGTGGAGCTCGCGGACAGCTTCCTGGAGGACGTAAGGCAGCGCGAACGCATGGAAGTGGCCACCGAGTTCGACGTGCTACGCGCCGAAGTGGAGAAGACCAACCAACAGACGCAGCTCACGCAAGCAGAGAATGAGCTGGCGAACGCGCGCAGCAGCTTGTTGCGCCTGTTGGGCCTGCCCTTGTCGAGCCGTGTGGAGCTGACCGGTGAGCTCGAGTTCTCGGAGGCGCCCAATCTGGACGAAGGCGAGCTCTACCACCGGGCGCAGGAGCTTCGACCGGAGCTTCGCGCCGCGCGGCTCACGGTGGCCATCCAGCGGGAGAACGTCCGCGCCACGCGCGCGGAGCTCTATCCGCATCTGTCCCTCTCCGGGGCATATTCCGGCACTTCGGACGACTGGAACCGTCATCCGGAGGACTGGGAGAAGAACTGGTCCCTGACGCTGCAGTTGGATCTGCAGCTCTTCGACGGACTGCTGGTGCGTGGACAAATCCGCGAGGCCGAGGCTCGTCGCCGTCAACTCGAGCTGGAGGCAGCCGACCGGCTCGACGAGGTGCGTCTCGATGTGCGCCGGGCGCTTCTGGACATCGCCAGTGCGGAGATGGCCGTTCGCGGACAAGAGCGCAACGTGGCCCAGGCCCGCGAGAGTCTGCGCCTGACGCGCGAGCGCGAGAGGCAAGGCGTGAGCACGTATCTCGATGTCCTGGACGCGCGGCAGACCCTGGCGGTCGCGGAGCGCAATTACTATCGGTCGATCTACGACCACCGGATCGCGTGGACGGACCTCGCCCTGGCGGTGGGCACGCTGGGCGAGAGACCGGTGGCCCCGAGCGTGGCGCGAGAAGAGACGCCGGGTCCTCGACAGGAAGACGAGGCGCAGGTCGTGCCAGAGGAGGGCGCCGACGCCCAACCGCCTGCGCCGATGCCGGTGTATCGCTGATCGAAGTGACGCGCTGCGCTACGCCGGCTACTGAGGATGCAGAGCGCCGAACGGACGGGGCGCAAGTCTACGCGAAGAGGTTGCGCGCCGCCTCGACGATCGGGCTCCAGAATAGACCGCTCAGGACGAAGTCCGCGATGCCCAGCGCGACGCCCAGAGCTGCCACCCCCTTGCCCTTGGGAAGGTTGCGGCTGAGGTTCGCGCCCAGGCTCACGAGCCCGAGCACGGCCGCAGGCGCGCCCAACAGATACCCGAGCCCCGGAATCAGCCCCACGCCGCCAAGGACTGCGCTGAGTCGGCCAAGCTCATACACGGCGCTGTTGACGAGCCACTTGCCCTTGATGTGGCGGGCCATGTGCAGGGCGCACTTGTTGGCCACGGTCTTCTTGTTCAGCTCTATCAGGCGATCGTCGGAGCCGCCGAAGAGCCAATGGCAGGCTCGCCGAGCCTTGACCTTGAAGCTGGTCGACGTTCCCTTGCCGTCGCGAAGCTGCGCGGTGACTTCCAGCCTCGCCGCACCCAGGCCAAGTAGGTTGAGTGGAAAGACGAAAGCGCGTACGAATCGACTGCCGTACTCGATGTGGTCCACGCCGGCGCTGAAGTACATGTCGTCCTTGCGCAGCGCCGGCTCGCCCAGAGGCCCGGCCTGTTGGCGGATGAATTCGAAGGTAAGCCCTTCGTCTGCCATGACCTCCTCGATGCGGTTCCAGGCGGTCGTAGTCGTGCCCAGCTTGTCGTTGCCCTTTGCCAAGTAGAAGACGGGCTCTTCCCCAGAGGGACCGACCTTCTTCTTGACGGGCTCCTCGGTCTGCACGGAGATGTCCGGCTCGAGCTCAAGTTCAAGATGGTCCTCGCCTGTGGCGCCCTGCGCCTCCGACTGCGCGGCGGACGCGGTCTCGCGTCCTGCGTCGGTATCGGTGGACGGGCCCTTGGCGCGCCGCGCACCGGCGCCTACCGGCTGAGGGGACTTCTTGCCGTCGGGGACTCGGATAGCGGCCCCGCACGCGGGGCAGCGGACCTTTCGACCTGCAAGGTCATCCCTGACATTGAGCGCCTTCTTACACTTGCTGCATCGTATTCTCACACGCGTTCTCCTTGCCTATCTCCGCCGGTCATGCGGACGGTCGGGCCGCCAGATGACTGTGAACTCTAAAAGCATTCAAGAGCACGCGAAGAACGGCGCCTTGAACAGCGAGCGCCCGGAAAGTCCTATGCAACTGACAAGCCCAATGTACTCCAGAAATGACAAATGCGCAAGCCCTTTTTCAACGGGATATTGCCCGGGGAATCCACGCCGAATGCCCTAGAGGTCCACAATGTCGTAGTCGGGCCCCTGACGAGTCAACTCGTTGAGAGTCTCGCGGCTTGCGAGCACGCAAATCGGGGCCTCGTGGAGCAAAGGGGCCAGGTGCTCGTGCGCCGCACGGCGCAGGTGGTCTCCTTGGAGCGCCAGCAGGCGACTGCGGTGCGCCCGCCGGTGCTCCGGGGTGCTTCCATGGAGGTAGCGCGCGAGCGCGGTGGCCGCGGCCCAGCCGGGACGAACCGGACGGTCCAGAACCTTGACCGTACCGATAATCGCCTGCTCCACAGCCTCAGTCGAGAGGTCCATGTCGCGCTCGATATGCCGGGCGAGCCCTGCATAGGTCTGCAGCGTGGTTTGGGCCGTCGGGTCGCGGTAGCTCGTAAGCGAGAGCCGCGCGTCCAGTGGATTGTACCGCGCATGGGCTCCGTAGGCCCCGCCGCGCACGCGGACGTGCTCCCACAGGTAGCCGAAGCTCAGCTGCAAACTGAGGACCTGCAGGGCGGGGGCGGCGGGGTCGAGGTACCCGACCGCTGGCAGGGCCTGGGCTACGAAGGCGACCTCCGTAGGCGTGGCCAGGCCTTCCCGCGCGCCCAGGCGCGGCGAAAATGTCGAGGGCGGGGCGGTTGGTCGGCTCGGCCCGAGCTCGTCCATGAACCGTGCGTACCACTCCTGCAGGCGCGCAACGGTGGACGGCGCGCCTACGTAGCTCGCGGTGACGCGGCCGCGCTGCAACAGAAACGACTGCAAACGAGTCAGGCGGTCGGCGAGTTCGTCGCGCGCGTCGTCGAACCGGTGGGCCCAGCCGTCGTAGCGCAGAATCTGCGTGGCACCGGCCATGCGTTCGTACAGCGCGGCGTTCTTGGTGAGATGCCGCGCCGCGCGCGCCGCGGCGAAGTGGTTGCCCGCCGGGATCAGCCGGCTGCGGCGCGCCACCCGGCCCTGGAGCACAATGTCAGCGAGGCGGTCCATATTCGCCAGGTTACCGCGCAGGACTCGGTCAGAGAACACGTGCAACAGATCATCCAGTTTGCGGTTCAGCCCCGCCGTGTGCACCACGAACAAGGGATGCACGCGGTAGGGATCCTCGACGTGTCCGGTTGCGCTAATGGACACGCCGATGCCGCCCGTGTGCTCGGCTTCGCGCTCGGCCATGCGCGCATAATCGTCGTCCGCAGCCCCCATCTTCTGTAGGGCCTCTCCGTACAGGGGCAGCACCTCCACGAGGTCGTCCGGCAGGCCGGTGAGGTCGAAGGCCACGTACAGATAATTGAGCTCGTTGGCGAATACGTCGGTGTACAGGAACGGACGCTGGCCCACCTCCTGCACCTCGGTCCCGAGCTCGATAGGCTCGGGCGGAATGTCGCTGCGCGCCAGGCGCGGGAGTGTGGCTAGGGCCTCGGGGGGATTCGGCCGAGTCTGCGCCCGCTCCAGCCGAGCGGCCTCCTCGGCGAGACGCCGCAAGTCGTCGAGCCCCATGGCTTGCTTCGTCTGGGTCATCTTCTCGGCTCGCGCCTTGTCGCGTCGCGACGCCTCGCCCGGGTCCGGCACAAAGGTGAGCAGGCTGTAGTGCGGATTGCGCACCACGTATTCGTCGAGCAACTGTTCCAGAAAGTCCGGCTCGTTGTCCAGGTGTGCGCGCAGGTCCGCGAGCTGTCTTTGCAGGTGCAGGTTCTGGAAGGGGTCCGCGTCGTACATCCAGGATCTGTACACTCGATCCATGAGGTGCAGGGGATAGTGGTCGCTGATATCCCGGGCCGCGAGCTCGAACTGGTGACAGGCGCGCGCGACGCGCTCTTTGCCGAGCCCGTCTCGAACGAGGTCCGCGCAGGTCGTGAGGATGAGGTCCAGAATCGCGTCCGCGTCCTGCGCGCGCGTTCCCTTCAGTCCTACCCGCCAGAACGTGTCGCGCTGATGGTCTTCGTATCCCTCGTGGGTGAGTTCCTCGCCCAGCTTGCTGTCCACGAGCGAGCGGCGCAGGGGGCTGGCGGCATTGTCCAGCAGAATCGCGCTCAACAGGCGCATGCCCAGGGTCTGTAACGTGTCGACCGCGCCGTTGGTGAGGAAGGTAGCGACCACGGCCGCGCGGCGGTCGAGCGTGTCGTCGGGCCCGACCGGATAGGGGATGGTCTCGCGCACGGGCTCGCGCCAGCGGGACTGGGGGGCTATCCGCGTGTCCACGTTCAGGCGATCGAAGTCGTGCAGACGCTCGTCCAGAAAGGCGAGGTGCCCTTCGGTGGGCAGGTTGCCGTACAGGAAGACGCGCGCGTTCGCCGGATGGTAGTAGCGCGCATGGAAGTCTCGGAACGCAGAGTACGTGAGCCGGGGGATGGCATCCGGGCTACCGCCGGAGTCGCGTCCATAGGCATTGTCCGGGCAGATGCTGCGCGTGGTATGACGGTCGATCAGGCCGTCCAAATCGGAGTAGACGCCGCGCATCTCATTGTACACGATGCCGTTGACGGTCAGTGCGCTCGTCGGTTCGCCGGGCGTGGAGAAGTCGAGGTGATGGCCTTCCTGCTTGAAGTGGTCCTGCTTGAGCAGGGGATGAAAGACCGCATCGCAGTACACCGATGCCAAGTTGTAGAAGTCGCGGGCCACCATGCTTGCGCAGGGGTACACCGTCTTGTCCGGATAGGTCATGGCGTTTAGGAACGTGGCGAGACTCGTCTTCAGGAGCTCGACCAGGGGGTCCTTGACCGGGTAGCGCTGCGAACCGCACAGCACCGTGTGTTCCAGGATATGCGGAAGCCCGGTGTCGTCGGGAGGCGGGGTGCGCAGGCCGATGGCCAGCAGGTTCTCGGGGTCGGCCGAGTGAACGTGCAGCACGCGCGCGCCACTCTTCTGGTGCACGAGGAGATACCCGGCCGCGCGCATCTCGTCGAGAGGCTCGGCGTGCTCGACCTCAAACCCGTGTAACACTTGACCGGCAGACAAGGCCATGTCGGGCGCGGGCTCGCTCGAGGTACGGCGCATATGTGCTCCTTCGGCGACGGGCCGCGAACGGGCCAGATGGAATCAGGTGTCCTGGCAGGCCGTCGCGCAGATGACGTCTACGATGTCCTGCACGGAGCACCCCCGGGAGAGGTCGTTGACCGGGCGCGCGATCCCTTGCACAAGCGGGCCCAAGGCCGTGGCCTCGGCCAGCCGCTGGACGAGCTTGTACCCGATGTTTGCGGCGTCGAGGTCCGGGAAGATGAGCACGTTCGCCCGACCCGCCAGCGGGCTGTCCGGGCACTTGGTCTGGGCAACGGATTCGACGAGGGCGGCGTCGACTTGCATCTCCCCGTCCACCACCAGGTCCGGCGACCGCTTGCGCACCAGCCGCGTCGCTTCGGTGACTTTGTCCACGTCCGGGTGTTGTGCGCTGCCCTTCGTGGAAAAGCTGAGCATGGCCACGCGGGGCTCGGCCTGGACGAGGCACCGGAAGCTCTGCACCGTGGACAGGGCGATGTCGGCAAGCTGCTGTGCGTCGGGCTGGGGCACCACGGCGCAGTCGGCGAACATCAGGATGCCGCCCTCTCCGAAGGGGCTGTCCTCAGGGAGAATCATGATGAAATTGGAGCTCACCGTGCGCGTGCCCTCGGCCGGACCGATGAGCTGGATCGCGGGCCGCAGTACGTCGCTCGTGGCGTGGACGGCGCCGGCCACGTACCCGTCGGCCTGGCTGTCCGCGTCTTGCACGCACAGAGCGGCGAAGTGGATCGGGTCCGCGACGAGCTCGCTGGCCTGCTCCTCGGACATGCCCTTGTGCCGGCGCTTCTCATAGAGCGTGCGCGCCAGGCGCTCGCGCCGGTCGTCGTGCGCGGGATCGAGAATGCTGCACCCAGAAATGGAGAGGTCGAGCTCCTGCGCCTTGGCGCGGATCGCGCGCTCCTTGCCTAGAAGGGTGATGCGTGCATAGCCTTGTTCGGTCGCCTGCGCCGCGGCCTGAAGAGTGCGCGGTTCGTCTCCCTCGGGCAGGAGGATGGACTTGTTGAGCTCGCGAGCCTTCGCTCGAATCGTATCCAGCAGTGCCATCTGAAGCCTTTCCAATTGCTGTGTCGGGGGTGAATATCGTCGGTCTCTTGGCACAGGAAGATTCTAGCCCGGTGGCGATGTCCGTCAAGCGCAAAAGGCGGGTGCGTCTGTATCACGCGGGCGGCCGCGGGCCAAGCACGAGGAAGAACTCCGGATTGCCGCCCTTGCCGCCACGCAGGGGTGTCTCCACCGGCCCGAGCAGAGGCAGGTCCAGCTCGCGCGCCGCATGGAGGACACGGTGCAGGATGCACGGCACGGCGCTGCGCAGCACTCGGCCCTGGCCGCGCCTGAGTTCGGTGCGCTTGTCGGCTTCGTACTGGGGTTTGACGAGGGACACAATCCGTCCTCTGGGCCGCAAAAGGGAGGCCGCCACGGGCAGAATCCTGGCCTGGGGCGTCCACCCGACGTCCACGGACACGAGGTCCACGCGCTCGGGCAGGGCCAGATGGAGGGCGTTCGTTCGCTCCAGGACCACGACGCGGGGGTCATTGCGCAGGCGCCAGTCGAGCACCCCGTACCCCGTGTCTACCGCGTACACACGCTCTGCGCCGTGGCGCAGCCATGCGTCGACGAAGCCGCCCACGTGGCTGCCCAGGTCGCAGCACACCGCACCGGTGGCGTCCATCTGAAAGGCGGACAGCGCGAAGGCGAGCTTGTCTGCACCGCGGCCGACGGACGAGCGCCGGGCCATCAGGGCCCCCTCGCGCCGTCGGGCCCGGGCTCATCCCGCGCCGAGGCGCCGAGGTCCAGTCCGTCGCGCACCCCCGCGGCCAAGAGTTCGGTGCCGCGCGCAGCGACCATGGCCGCGTTGTCCGTGCAGAGCTCGCGGTGGGGCAGGGCGATGCGCAGGCCCATGCGAGCGGCCTCGGACTCCAAGGAGGCGCGTAAGGCCCGATTCGCGGCGACGCCGCCGCACAGGGCCACCCAGTCGACGCCGCACGCCTCCGCATGCTGCAACGTTCGGGTGACCAGCGCATGCACGACCGCGCGCTGGAAGCTGGCCGCCGCATCGGCCACGCCCTGGTTGTCGAGCGTCAGGCGCTCGTTCCGTCCGGCTTGCCGGCCTCGGGCCGCGTACAGGACTGCGGTCTTGATTCCGGAGAAGGAAAGGTCTCGCCCATCGCTCGTCAAGCATGCGTTCTTCCAGGGGAAGGCCTTGGAATTGCCCTTGCGAGCCGCGCGCTCGATGGACGGGCCGCCCGGGTACGGAAGGTCGAGCACCGCCGCGGCCTTGTCGAATGCCTCGCCCGCGGCGTCGTCGCGTGTGCCGCCCAGGCGGCGATAGGTCCCGCCGGGACCCACGAGATACATGCCCGTATGTCCCCCCGAGGCGATGAGTGCCACGAAGGGCGGGCTCAAGTCGGGCTCGGCGACGCGAGCGGC
>CAZOBJ010000064.1:0-18525 GCA_964577825.1 uncultured Planctomycetales bacterium | reverse complement strand
GTGGCCCAGGAGCTCGCCCGCCGGTACGGCTGGCGGTACGAAGTGCTGCGGTTCCGGCCGCTGGACGTGGACGAGATCCGCGCGAACCCGCCCAAGCGCTGCTACCACTGCAAGCGGGGCCTGTTCGCCCGGCTGTACGAGGTCGCGCGCACGCACGGCCTCGACCATGTGGCCGACGGCGCGAACGCGGACGACGTGGCCGACTTTCGCCCCGGCGACCGGGCCGCGGCCGAGGCCGGAGTGGCGCGTCCGCTGCGCGACTGCGACCTGTCCAAGGCCGAGGTGCGCGCGCTCTCGCGGGCCCTGGGGCTGGCGACCGCGGACCGGCCCGCCTCGGCGTGCCTGGCCAGCCGCGTTCCGTACGGCACGCCGTTGACCGAGGAGCTCTTGGCGCGGATCGATGCGGCCGAGCAGGCCGTGCGCGAGCTGGGCGTCAAGCAGGTGCGCGTGCGCGCCGAGGGCAGGACCGCGCGCCTGGAGGTGGCGCCCGGGCGGATCGGGCCGCTGGCCACGCGGCTGCGCGGCGAGGTGGTGCGCGCGGTGCAGGCCGCGGGCTTTGCGCACGTGGCCCTGGACCTGGCCGGTTACCGCACGGGCAGCCTGAACGAGGGCCTGAGCGAGACCGACCGAACGGGCTGAAGGGAGCGGGCGTGGACCTGGATCCGATCTTCGAACAGATCGCCGCATTGCGCCACCCGGAGACCGGGTGCCCCTGGGACCGGGCGCAGACGATCACCGGGTACCTGGAACCCATCGAGGAAGAGGCGCGCGAACTCGTGGACGCGCTGCGAAGCGGCGACCCGGCCCAGGTGCGCGAGGAGGCGGGCGACCTCTTGTGGAACCTGTGCTTCGCGATTCGCCTCGCCGAGGAGACGGGCGCCCTGTCCCGCGAGGACGTGGTCCGGGACGTGGTGCGCAAGATGCGCGGGCGCCACCCGCACGTGTTCGGCAACGAGTCCGCAGCCACGCCGGAGGAGGCCCTGCGGGCCTTCAAGCGGGCCAAGGCCCGCCAGCGCAAGGCCGACTCGGCCGGTCGGCAGCAGAGCACCGACGCGGGCTCCACAGGCTGAGGTCGTTCCTATCCGGAAGGACTTCCATAGGGCGGGGCGCAGGCGCTTGGCCCTACGGAATCACCACGGACAGCACGCGCCGCTTCATGAGCATGTTCAGGAACGCCACGACGCTGGCCTCCGCCTCACGGCGGTGGAGGCGCTTCTCCTTGGCGAATTCGGCGCTCACTTGGCGCACGGTGCGCTTGCCGTCGATGAGCTTCCACACGGCGTTGCCCAGCTCGTCGAGGATCAGGCGCGCGGGCGGCAGCTGCGCCTTGGACAGGCGCTGCACCCAGGGACTCAGCGGCGCGCGGGGCACGTACACGATGCGCTCGCCGTTGGGGCCCTCCTGGCTGGTGACCCCCTCGTTGATCACGGGCACCCCGCGCATGGACTGCTCGCGGTTGATGTGGGGCTTGTCGGCCCCGAACGGGGTGAGATCCAGGAGCTTGCGGAACCACACGGTCGATCCTCCGGTCGTCTACGCTGCGGGACGGGACGCACGCAGGCTCTCCTCCAGGCCGCCCAGCCATGCCAGGTCGCGGCGGCCGCGGTACTGGAAGAGATAGACGCTGTACCGGTTCGCGTCGCGGTTGGCCACGCCGCGCAGGGCCAGCCGGCGGCAGCCGAAGATGCCCAGCGGGTTGACCAGCCACCGAAAGCGCACCCGTCCCGGGATGAGCAGGTCCGCCGGGTCCGCGCCGCCCCGGGCCAGGCGGTTGGGGTAGAACTTGAGCCGCTTGCGGTAGCGCTTGTTCGCGATCTGCTGCACGTAGTCCTCGAGCTTCGTGTGCTTCTCCATGTGGTCCAGGGGCGCGAGGTCCCACAGGGTGAGCGTGCGCCCGCGCCGCCGGAACACGAGCTCCATGCATCCGGCCTGGAGTCTGCTCTCCGAGAGGAGCCACCCGCGCGGCAGGGTGAACGTCGTGCGGAAGAAGCACCACTGCTGCGGGTCCTCGGCGCGCATCTCCCGCAGCGGGGCGGTCAGGCGCTCGTGCATGGCGCGCGCGTCTCCGCGCGGGCGATAGACTCGCACGAGCAGGAACCGGTCCAGCGCGGGCTGGCGCAGCACGCCCAGGGCGGCCTTGCCGGCCGAGGTCTGTGCCAGGAAGAATGTGTGCTCCGGCGAGAGCTCCTGACGGCGGTGGACCTCGACGGTGTTGTCGGCGAGCACCTGGCGATGCTCGACCACGGCCATGGACCGCTTGCCCAGCGGCCCCCAGGCCGCGTCCAGGGTGACTCGCCCGCCGTCGTCGAGCACGAGCTCGCCTTTGCGCCCATTGCCCGTGGCGCGCGACAGGTCCCATCCGGCCGGTATGTTCAGGGGCACGTCGTTGAACGCGAAGCGCTTCCACTTCATGGGCGGTCGGGGGTCGCCGGGGCCTGTGCGGCGGGCGCGGCCTCTGCCTCGGACGTGCTCGCCTCGCGCAGGCGCGCGGCCAGTGCCTGGAGCATGGGCCCGTCGTCGCCCATCTGCGGATTCGGCGGGATGGGGTCGTCCCCGAGCGCGGTGCGCAGGGCGGAGATCTGATCCAGGGCGAAGATCTCGACTCCGATGTGATCGCCGGGCGGGTGCAGTTCGCTCGCCGCATCGAGCCATGCGTAGGCCCGGCCCGGGCGGCCGGCGCGGCGCTCGAATTCGCCGACCAGATACACCATCGCCGGAATGTGCTTCGGGGGGTAGACCTCGCCGGTCTCAAGCTCCTGGCGCAAAGCCTTGCGCAGCAATTCGGCCGCCTCGCCCAGGAGCCGGGCCTCCTCGCGGTTGGACTCCAGCCGCTGGCTCGCGAGCCGGATGATCTCGTTGCGTTGCTGCATCACGGCCTGTTCGGGCGGATTGGCGCCGGCGTCGGTCCCTTCTCGGATCGCCTCTTCCCACCCCTGATCGTTGCGCGCGCTGTTGCGGCACCGCTGCAGGGAGGCCGCCGCCCAGTCCAGATACCCCAGCCGCTCGTAATCTCCGGCCATCATCAGCCGAATCACCTGGCGGTCGACCAGCCCGAATCGCTCGGAATCTTGGAACATGGAAGCGAGCTCGTTGACGCGGTCCTTGGGCGCGGGCGCATAGGCGGAGGCCTCGTCCAGGTGTGTCTGGATCCGCCGCAGCGCGCGCATCAGGAAGTCCGCGGGAATCGGGGCGGCCACCACCCGGCGGTGACTCCAGGCGGTCAGCCAGGTGAGTCGCGCGCGCACGGCGTAGCTTTCGGGATAGAACCGCTCTGCAAAGGCCAGGGCATTGGCGCTTCGGATCGTGTCGGGCACGAGCTCTTCCAGGACCTGGTCCTCTGCGTTCTCCTGCGTGTCGTCGCGGAAGATCTTCCACAGTTCATCGGGCTGAAGTTGGAGCCGGGTCAGCTTGCGCGTCAACAGGTCCCGGATCGCGCGCTGCGTGCGCGGGGTCAGGTGGGTGCGCACCCATTGGGCCCGCTCGTCGCTGAGTCCGCGCGCATGCTGCCGCTCGGTGCCGCTGAACCCGCAGCGCGGGCACACGATGAGTTCGCTCACCGGACTCTTCGCGCCGGTCGGATGCGGGCACAGGTCCCGGTCCGACTCGCTGGCGCTGAACCGCAGGGAACGGGGCCGGACCATCAGCGCGAGATCGCACACCGGGCATCGCACTCGAATCCGCTTGGGCAGGCGCCGCTCCATGTCTTCGGGCGAGACTTCCTCCCCGTCCACGGTGATCCGCGCCTCCATCCCGGGCGGCAGACCGCGGGCGCCCGGCCGGGTGGGGGCGGGGCGCGTCTGTTCGCCCGCGCGGCACGGGAGCGCTACGCCGAGCGTCAACACGGTCAGGCTGGTCAGGATTCGATGCAACCTGTGCATGGCGTGGATGATAAGGCATAGCCGCGCGCGGATGCAAGGGAAAAGCCCGCTCCCGGGCCGTGCGGCCTTGTGCTGGGGCGCGAATTCCCTATCATGAGCCTGGGGCACGCCCGATACGCGGCAAAGACCCCGCCGCGCGGCGAAGTCGTCTCCGGACCGCGGGGAGAGAACATGGCCACCACTGCGCAGATGTCCGCGCCCGAAGCACCGCGGCCGGCGGCCGTGGAGACGGCCTACCGCGCCGCCCGCGAGCGATACGCCGCCCTGGGCGTGGACACCGAGCAGGCCCTGCGCCGCGCCGAGGCCGTGCCCATCGCCCTGCACTGCTGGCAGGCCGACGACATCCGGGGCCTGGAGCGCCACGCGGGCGGGGGCAGCGGCGGCCTGCTGGCCACGGGCGCGCATTCCGGGGCTGCGCGCAGCGGGGACGAGATCCGTGCGGACCTGGACCAGGCCATCCGGTTGATTCCCGGGCCCGCGCGCGTGAACCTGCACGCCATGTACGCCGAGACCGGCCAGGCCCGCGTGGAGCGCGACGCGCTGGAGCCGCGCCACTTTCAGGCGTGGATCGACTGGGCCTGCGAGCGCGGGTACGGGCTGGACATGAACCCCACCTGCTTTGCCCACCCCATGGTGCGCGCGGGCGCCACCCTGTCGAGCCCGGACAAGGCGGTGCGCGAATTCTGGGTCGAGCACTGCCGCGCGTGCCGGCGCATCGCCGCGGCCATGGCCCGCGCCACGGGCGGGGAGGTCTACTACAACCTGTGGATTCCGGACGGGCGCAAGGAGCCGCCCACGGACCGGTGGGCCCCGCGCGAGCGATTGCGCGAGAGCCTGGACGCGCTGCTGCGCCGCCGCGTCGCGGGCGTGATCGACACCCTGGAGAGCAAGCTCTTCGGCCTGGGACTGGAGGCGTTCACCGTGGGCTCGCACGAGTTCTACCTCGGGTATGCGGTGCGCCACGGCCGGGTGGGGTTGTGCTTCGACCTGGGCCACTTCCACCCCACCGAGAGCGTGGCGGACAAGATCAGCGCGGTCGCGCCGCTCGTGCCTGCGCTGCTCGTGCACGTGTCACGCGGCGTGCGCTGGGACTCGGACCACGTGCCGCTGTTGACCGCGGACGTGCAGGAGGTCTGCGACACCGTGGTCCGCGCCGGGCGAGAGGCGCGCGTGGGCTGGTCCCTGGACTGCTTCGATGCGAGCGTCAACCGGGTGGCCGCGTACGTGGTGGGCGCGCGCGCAGTGCGCAGGGGCCTGCTGCGCGCATGCCTGGAGCCCGCCGACGCTCTGCGCTCGCTCGAGGCCGCCGACCGCGGGGCCGAGGCCCTGGCCTGGCGCGAGCACCGATTGGAGGCGCCGTTCGGCGCGGTGTGGGACTACCTGTGCCTGCGCGCAGAGCGGCCCGCGGGCCTGGGGTGGCTCGGCGAAGTGAACCGATACGAGCGCGAGGTCCTGGCGCGCCGCGGCTGAGGCCGCGGGAGAACACCCGGGGAGAGACCATGCCCGAGATGACCGGCGAGTTCGAGCCCGATTTCCGACAGGAAGAGCCCTGGCGCATCTTCCGCATTATGGCGGAGTTCGTGGAGGGCACCGAGGAGCTCGCGCGCATGTGGCCGTCGGTGAGCATGTTCGGATCCGCGCGCACCCGCCCCGGGCGCCCCTACTACGAGATGGCGGTGCGCCTGGCACGCGACCTGGCCGACGCCGGGTACAACATCATCACCGGCGGCGGCGGCGGGATCATGGAGGCGGCCAACCGGGGCGCGCGCGAATCGAGCCGCGGCATGAGCCTGGGGCTCAACATCGAGTTGCCCCACGAGCAGAAGCCCAACGAGTACATCGAGAAGCTGATCAGCTTCCGGTACTTCTTCGTGCGCAAGGTCATGTTCGTGAAGTACTCGTGCGCGGTGGTGGTCCTGCCCGGAGGGCTGGGGACCCTGGACGAGTTCTTCGAGATCCTGACGCTGTTGCAGACGCACAAGATCCCGCCCCGGCCCTTGTACCTCGTGGGCACGCCGTTCTGGCAGGGGCTGCTCGACTGGCTGCGCGAGGCGCTGCTGACCGAAGAGAACATCAACCCGGAGGACCTGGAGATCGCTACGGTCACCGACGACCTGGAGGAGGTCGTCCAGGGCATTCGCAAGACGCTTCCGCCTTCCGAAACCAAGGGACAGCGATGACCTCGCCCCGGAGCAAGCGCGAGCGCGAGGACGCCGAACGAGCCAAGCGCGAGCGTCTGGCCTATGTCGGGACGCTGGCCGCCGCGCTCGTGCACGAGGTGCGCAGTCCGCTCACCGCGATTCACGCGACCACCCAGCTCCTGGAGGAGGACATCGCCAACCTCCCCGCAGAGCACCGCGAGACCTTTGAGCGGCGCATGGCCCGCATCAGCGCCCAGACCCGGGAGGTGATGAAGGCCCTGGACGGGTTCCTGGCCTTCGCCCGTCCGCCGCGGCTCGAGCCCACGCCCATCGACCTGAATCGGTTCCTGCGCGAGGTGATCGAGTTCGCCGAGCCCGAGTTCCGCGCGAGCAACGTGGACATCGACTGCCAAATCACCAGCGAGGACATGTACCCGGTGGTCATCGACAAGGCGCAGTTCACCCAGGTGATGCTCAACCTCTTCCGCAACGCGCGCGAGGCCTGCTCCGGGCCCACGGCGCGCGCCGCGCGCGACGGCGAGCGCGGCCGGGTGAAGGTCACCACCGCCGAGTGGGAGGACACGGTGGAGATCGTGGTCGAAGACAACGGCCAGGGCATCGATCCCGGGCAGGAGGAGCGGATCTTCGAGCTCTTCTACACGACCAAGCCCAAAGGCACGGGCCTGGGCCTGGGGATCGTGCGCCGGATCGTGGAGGAGCACGGCGGGCGGATCTGGGCGGAGGACCGCCCCGAGGGGGGGGCGCGGTTTCACGTGACCCTGCCGCGCGGACGGTTCCTGGAGTTCCGTGAAGAGTAGGCCGCGCAGGGGGAGAAGCCATGGGCCGCGATTTGACGAGCATTGTCGACGACGTCATCGACCTGCCGACCTTGCCCCAGGTGGTCACCACGCTCATCGAGATCATCGACCGGCCACAGAGCACGGCCCGGGACGTGCAGATTGTGATGGAGCGCGACCCGGCGCTCGCGGCGCGGATCTTGAAGCTCGTCAACTCCGCCTTCTACGCGCTCCCGAACCGGATCAGCTCCATCGGCCAGGCCGTGGTAATCCTGGGCTACAACACGGTCAAGAGCCTGGCCATCAGCGCGTCGGTGGTGGACCTGTTCGGCGAGGGGGGCAAGGACTTCAACTACGAGGACTTCTGGGCCCACAGCGTGGGCAGCGCCGCGGTCTCGTACGCCCTGGCCAAGCGCACCCGCCAGGTGGACCCGGACACCGCGTTCGTGACCGGGCTGATGCACGACATGGGCAAGATCGTGCTCGACCAGTATGCGCCGGACGAGTTCCACCGGATTCTGACGATCGCCCGGGACAAGGAAATCCCCTTCGAGCAGGCCGAGGGCGAGGTCCTGGACACGAGCGCTGACGAGGTCGGCTACTGGCTCGCGCAGAAGTGGGCGCTGGCCGACGACCTGGGCGAGGCGATCCGGTTCCAGCACCGCGTCGACGAGGCCCCCAGCGACGAGGTGCGCGACCTGGCCGCGATCTGCGCGTTCGCCGTGTACGTGTGCCAGGTCAAGGAGTTCGGCCGGTGCGGAAGCTTCGGCCGGCCGGAATTTCCCCGTCAGGCCTGGGAGCGGGTGGGCCTGCACCGGGAGGAGCTTCCGCGGTTCATCAAGACGGTGAACGAAGAGCTGCACCACGCCGACGAGTTTCTCAAGATCCTGCGATCCTGAACCGCCCTTTCGGCCACCGAGAATCTCGCGCCTTGCCTGCGCCTCAGGCGATGAGCAGCTTGAGGATCGTGAGGAACACGGTGATCGTGCCCGCGGAGACAAGGTATTCCCAGAACAGGACCTTGCTCACCACCGGCTCCACCTCGGGGGGCGCGAACTCCTTGGCCTGGATCGTGACGTTGAGCGCGGTCGGCTGCATGGTCTCCACGGCGAGCACGATGGTGATGGCCGTGCCGAACCCGAGGTGGGGCACCACCAGGAGCCCGAGCACGGGCAGGGCCACGAGCTTGGTGAGCACCACCGTGGCCGCCAGGCGTCGGTGGCCCGCGCGGCCGGGGTCGATGCGCGCAAGCTGCCCCCCGAGCACGATGAGCACCAGGTACACGCTCGTGCGTCCCAGCAGCTCCAGGGGCCGCAGGGTCAGGTCGTTGAGCGTGTAGTCGCCCACGGGGATGCTGCGCAGGAACTCGCCCAACCCCAGGAACATGGCCGCCGCGCCCGCGAGGATGGCCAGGATCGGCGGGTTGAGCATCTTGTCCAGGCGCAGGCCCTGGCCGCGCTTGCCCGCGAACACGGCCGGACCGATCGACCACAGAAGCGGCGAAAGCCCGATCAGGAAGATCATCACCAGCACGTCCAGGTCCGGGTGGTCCGGGAACACCCCCCACACGATGGGAAGGGGCAGATAGCTCGCGTTCTGAAACGCGCACAGCACCGTGCACAGGGCCCGGTCGCGGCCCTGGTCGGGCAGGGTGCGGCCGGCCAGGAACCCGAGCGCGCCGCCGATCGCCACGATCGCGACCGCGCACAGGGGAAGCCACGCCCAGGCCCCGAGGTCGCTGCGGTCGCTCGTCTGGGCGAGCTTGGCGAACAGGAGCGCCGGCAAGGCCGCGTAGAGCACGAACTTGCTGAGCATCCGGTGGAATGCAAAGGGCAGGATGCGAAACCGGAAGAGCGCATAGCTCGCGCCTGCAAGCGCCATCAGGCGCAACAGGGGCAGAACCACCGCGGCGAGCACGTGCAGGAATTCCATGCCGCAACCCTCGGGACGCCGCTCGAGAAAGCGCGTATGCTAGCAGGCCGGTGAGGCCGGGGCAAGCGCGGGGTGCGCCTTTCCGCCTTGACGAACCGAAGCCGCGGCGATACAGTCGCGCTGCGGAGGGGCCGGAAGGGCGAATCGAGCCACAGGAGGAGGAGAACAAGGTGAGCAAGATCAAGCGCGTACGGGCGATCAACTACTGGACCCTCGGCGGCATGGAGGGCGAGCGGCCCGTGGAGGAGGTGCTCGAACAGGCCAAGGACATGGGCTTCGAGGGCGTGGAGCTCTGCTACGGGGCCGGGGTGTTCGGCCCGAAGACCACGGAGAAGCGGGCGCGCGGCTACCGCGAGACCGCCCGCAAACTGGGCGTGCGCCTGGACACGGTGGCGAGCGGCACGTTCTGGAACCTGTCCCTGGGCAGCCCCAAGACCTCGGAGCGCAAGCGGGCCGTGGAGTTCACCAAGAAGTACCTGCAGGCGGCCAACTGGGTGGGCGCCAAGGCGGCGTTGGTCATCCCGGGCGCCGTGGACGTGGCCTGGGACCCCTCGCGCCCCGTGGTGCCCGCGCAGGAAGTGTGGAAGAACGCCACGAAGAGCATCCGCAGCCTGGTGCCGGTGGCCAAGAAGGCGCGGGTCGCCATCGCGCTGGAGAACGTGTGGAACAAGTTCCTCACCGGGCCGTTCGAGATGAAGATGTTCATCGACCAGTTCAAGACCGGGATGGTGGGCTCGTACTTCGACGTGGCCAACAACCAGATCAACGGCTACCCCACGCACTGGATTCAGGTCCTGGGCCGGCGTATCAAGGGCGTACACGTGAAGAACTGGACGGGCCAGGACTGCGGCGGCACCTTGAAGGGGTTCGGCGAGGACCTGCTCAAGGGCGACGTGGACATCCCCGCGTGCCTGCGGGCCCTGGACAAGATCGGATACAAGGGGCCCATCACCGCGGAGATGATCCCTTTCTGCCGGCTGCCGGACCTGAACCTGCCCGACCCTGCGCTCGCGCGCAAGACCGCGAAGCAGCTTCGGAAGGTGACCGGCTGACGCGATCGGCGCCTACAGTACGGAACAGGCGAGGGGGCGGCGCGCCCTCTCGCTTTTTTCGTGCACGGATTGCGGGGCCGGCGCCGGTCAGCCGCTCGCCTGCGCGGTGGCTCGGAACGCCACCTCGAGCAGGAACGTGGCCTCGTCGAACCGCACGCCCGGAACCTGGGCCTCGCCGCAGGCCCGCGGGTCGCGGCCGAACAAGGCCCACACCAGGGTGCACGCGGCCAGGTAGCTGCCCAGCGGGCTCGCGTGGCGGCCGTCGGTGTCGTAGAGCTCGATGTGCGGGCGCTCCTGCTGCGCGAGCGCCCAGGCGCGCCCGGCCGGGGCCAGGCGCGCGGACAGCTCGCACGCGAGCGACTCGTACCCGCCCGCGATCGCGTCCAGGTCGTACGGGCGGCCACGCCGAGGCCAGGTCGCGTACAAGACGGTCTGCGCACCCGCGGCGACTGCGGCCTCGTGGAACCTGCGCACGTACTCGGCCATGGCCTGGGGATCCTCCACCGGGCGAGTGCTCTGTTCCTGAAGCACCACGGCCTTCCACCCGCCCCGGTCGATGGCCTCCTTGGCCTCGCCCGCGTGCCAGTGGCGCTCCAGGGTCGACCCGCCCGCGAACACGCCCTCCCAGACCATGTCCGCGGGCGGCTGGGCCGCGCGGGCCAAGAGCTTCACCGTGTCCGGCATGTCGTGGTAGTAGGTGTGGCTGTTGCCTATGAACAGGACGCGCGCGGGCGGGTGGTCCTGAGGGGGCACAGCGTCTGATGCGGGCATGAACGGGTCTCCCTATGCGAAGCGGTGCGCGGCCGACGGCCTGCGTGGCGCTCGGGTCCCAGGCGGCCGCTTGCCCCTCTGCATGCAACCTGCGTGCCGGATGCGAGGCACCGGCGCTGATCGGTGACTTTGACTTTTCGCGCCGGATCGACTTCGACCGGGAGAGAAGGCCAAGAGAACGGCCAATCAATCCGCCGCTGCGGTGGGCGCGGCGCGGGGCGCGCCGTCGGAAGCCCGCACCACGAACAGGCGCGAGGCGGTGTGTCGTGGGGCCACGTCCAAGATGGGCTCGTGTGTTTCGAGGAACTTCGACGCGGTGCGGCGGTGGCAGTCCAGGGCCACGTGCGGGTGGTTGTTGTTCTGCGAGAGGTGCCCGAGCAGGATAGCGCGGAGCCGGTCGGTGGCGTGGTCGCGGATAAGGGCGGCCGCGTCGTCGTTGGACAGGTGACCCACGGGACCGCGGATGCGCGCCTTCACGTGCGCGGGATAGGGGCCGTGGCGGAGCATATGCGGGTCGTAGTTGCTCTCCAGCACGACCGCATCCAGGCCGGCCACAAGCGCGCCCAGACCGTCGAACGCATGGCCGAGATCGGTGAGAACGCCCAGCCGGGTGCGCCCGCGCTGGAGCACCAGGGCCACCGAATCGTCGCTGTCATGCGGGGTGGGCACGGTCTGAATGTGCAGGCCCGCCAGACGCAGCGCATCGCCGGGCGCGAACAGGCGCACCCCGTGTGTGCGCCCGAGTCCGCGTCCGATCGCTCGTCGGGTGGCCGCGGTCATGAACAAGGGGAACCCATGCCTGCGGCTGAGGAGCCCCGCGCCGCGCATGTGGTCGGAGTGCCCGTGCGTGAGGATGAGGCCCTGGATGCGCCCGACGTCGGCGCGGATGGCCGCGAGCCCCCGGGCCACGGCCGCGCCGCTTACGCCCGCGTCGATCAGCACCGCGCCCTGTGCGGTCTCGCAGTACAGGGCGTTGCCGCTGCTGCCGCTGGCCAGGGTCGCGAACCGGAGCGTGTGCTGGGGCATGCGGCCTCCCCTCGCCGGGCTCAGCGGCCCTTGCGCCGGTAGTCGGGACACACTTTGGCGTTCGGCCGCTCGGGGCGGCGGCAGGCGTCACCGTAGTCGTATCGACAGGTGTCGCAGAGAAACCCACCCCCGAACCATGCGCGCAGTCGCTGCCACAACAGGCGCAGCGCAGTCATAGGCAGCCTCGTTCCCGTAGGGCCTGGTTGTCTCCGCCGGCCGCCGGTCTAGGGCAGGGGCGGAAGCTCGCCCTCTTCTTCCGGTTGCTCCGGCTCCAGGGGCGGGGGCGCGATGTCTTGCGCCGCTCCCCTCGCGGGCTCGGCCGGGGCCTCTTCGTGCAGCGGCCCGGTGTCCAGGAGCGTGAGCTTGTCCACCAACAGCACGTTCGCCTGGAACCCCGGGGCGAGCTGCACCTGGCCGCTGACGGCCACGTACATGTTCTCGTATTCCTTGAGGTCGTACTGGGCGCTGCGCAGCAGGAACAGGACCTGGTTGCCCTTCATCAGCCGGAACGCCGCCGGCCGGCGCAGCCCGTACCCGATGTGCTCCACCCAGCCGGTGAAGGTCTCTTCGCGCACCGCCCGCTCGGTCTCGATTGTCTGTTCTTCGACGAGCTCCTCTTCGGCGATTTCGGCCTTGCGGCGCGCGGTCTGTTCGCGGATGGCCGCCAGCCGGCGCTGGAGCTCCTCCCACTGGCGGCGCGCTGCCTCCTCGGCGGCTCGGCGCTCCCGCTCGATGCGGGCCTCCAGGGCCTCCTGCTCTCGGCGGGCCTGCGCCGCGTCGGCCGCGGCTGGGCCGAAGGGCGCGCGTTGCGGTTCGGTGCGCGGCGGCGTGGGCGGCGCCTCAGGCTCTTCGGGTTCCTCGGGCTCTTCGGGTTCCTCGGGCTCGGCAGGCTCGCGCTCGGCCACGCGCGGTCCTATGCGCGCGCCCGGTCCGGGCTGCGGCGCGGAGACCGTGGACAGCCCCCCGGGCTGGCCGGCCAGGTCCACGTACTTGGCCGAGACCCACGCGCGCGCCGCGGGGGGCGGAGCGATGGCGTAGAACTCGCCCTTGCGGCCCAGGATGCTCACCACGTCGCCCCGCGTCACATGCCCGACCACCGTGCTCTTGTCCCAGTGGCGCACGTGCAGGGGCGCCCGGTCCGAGCCGACCGGCATGGGCACGCCGCCCGCGCCGATGGTGCGGGGGACCTCGCCCTTGATGTGGTCCATCTCGATGTAGCAGGGATGATTCTGCGGATACGCGATGGCGTACCATCCGTCGCGCTCGCCCAGGACGCGCACCTCGGCGCCGCTGTCCAGGGTCTTGACGATCTCGTAGTCGTCCGCGCTGGGGCCGCTTCGCACGTTGAGCTTGCTGATGTCGCTGCGCACCGCGCCCTGCACGACGCCGCCCGGGCGACGGGCGGGTTCGGGCGGCAGGGTGGGCGTCGTCTCGCGGGGCGGGGCGGGCGCGGGCTCCTCCGCGCCGCCCACCGGGGGCAGGGGCTCCGGCGCGGGTCCCGGGGCGGACAGGATGTCCTCCAGGTCCGCGGGGACCGGCGGCAGGTCCTCTTCCCCGGCCGAGGCGGCCGGCGCATAAACCAGCGAGACCGCGACAAGGGAGGCCAGACCGAGCATCGAAGAGAGACGAGTTTTCATGGGAGAAGTCTCCTTGGTCCGCCGGCGACGACTGCCGCCGCATACGGGAACGCGCCGGATCAGCCGCTCGCGAGACGCCGGGCCGGATCCGGCACAGTGTCCCCTCCTGCAGTGTTCACGGTATGCAATTGCACAAAGCAAGTCAAGTCACAACCTCACGTTCCTCCACTTGTGTTGCACGCGATCGGGCCGCCGGTTTCAACAAAAGGTCCCGGTCTGCGCGTCCGCAGGCGCCCGAGGGGCAAGGTTCGTCTTGACAGGCCGCCGGGCCGCCCCTAGCATGGGCCCGAGGCGGCCGGGGACTTCCCCGGCCTGTAGCCTTTGGGGGGTGCGTATGACCGAGGCCCGCGCGAGCGCCGCCGAGCAGCTCGCCCTGCTCGTCCGGGGCGTGGAGCGGATGTACACCGAGGGGGAGCTGCGCGGCAAGCTGGACAAGAGCCTGCAAGCCGCTCGCCCCCTGCGCGTCAAGCTCGGGCTCGACCCCACGGCGCCGGACATCCACCTAGGCCATACCGTGGTGCTGCGCAAGCTGCGCCAGTTCCAGGACCTCGGCCATCAGGCCCTGCTCATTATCGGCGACGCAACCGCCAAGATCGGCGACCCGTCCGGCCGCAGCGCAGCGCGCCCGCGGCTCACCGACGACCAGGTGCGCGAGAACCTGCGTACGTATCTCGACCAGGTGGAGGGGATCCTGGACGTGGACCGGCTGGAGGTGGTGTTCAACAGCGCGTTCTTCCGCGACATGAAGTTCGAGGACGTGCTCCAGCTCGCGGGCAAGATGACCGTGGCCCGGCTGCTCGAACGCGACGACTTCCAGAGCCGGTTCCGCGCGGGCGAGCCGATCGGGCTGCACGAGTTCTTCTACCCGCTCATGCAGGGCTGGGACTCGGTGCAGATCCGCGCGGACGTGGAGCTCGGGGGCACGGACCAGACCTTCAACAACCTGGTCGGCCGCGACCTGCAGCGCGACGCGGGCCAGGAGCCCCAGGTGGTGATGGTCATGCCCATCCTGCGCGGGCTCGACGGCGTGAAGAAGATGAGCAAGTCCCTGGGCAACTACGTGGGCGTGCGGGACGCGCCCGCCGAGATGTTCGGCAAGCTCATGAGCGTCCCGGACGCGCTGATGCGCGACTACTACGTGCTGCTGACCGGCCTGTCCGAGGCGGAGATCGACCGCACGCTGGCGGGCGACCCGCGCGCGGCCAAGGCGCACCTGGCGCGCTCGATCGTGGCCCAGTACCACTCCGAGGCTCAGGCCCGGGCCGCGGACGAGGAGTTCACGCGCGTGTTCGCGCGCCGGGAGCTCCCGGAAGACATACCCGAGGCGGTGGTGCCGGCCGAGGAGCTCGAGGACGGGTCGGTGTGGATCTGCCGCCTGCTTGTCCTGTGCGGGCACGCGCAGAGCACGAGCGAGGCCCGCCGCCTTGTGGAGGCCGGGGCCGTGCGCCTGGACGGAGACCCGTTCGCGGACCCGAAGGGCCGGGTGCGCCCGGCGGACGGGCAGGTGCTTCGCACCGGCAAGCGCAGGTTCGCGCGGTTGCGCCTGGGCTGAGACGGTCCCGGAGCCGAAAGGAACAGACGCGTGTACGTGCTCGGACTCGACGTGGGCACCCAGGGCGTGCGTAGCGTGGTGCTGGACGAGCACGGCGTGTGCTACGCGCGCGCCGAGGTGCCCTTTCCCGACGCGGTGGTCGTCGAGGGCCTGCCCGAGGGCTGTAGCGAGCAGGACCCGCGTTACTGGGTCAACGCGCTCGAACACGTGGTCCTGCTCACGCTGCGGCAACTCAGGGACGTGGAGGTGCGGCCCGAGGACATCCGCGCCGTGGCCGTGGACGCCACGAGCGGCACGATCCTCGCCGTGGACGCCGAGGGCAAGCCCCTGCGCCCGGCGCTCATGTACAACGACTCGCGGGCGCGCGAAGAGGCCGCGCACGTGAATGACGTGGCCGCGGACCACTGCGAGCGCCACGGGTACCGCGTGAGCCCCACCTTCGCCCTGCCCAAGCTCCTGTGGCTGGCCCGGAACGAGCCGCAGACCGTGGAGCGGGCCGCGCATTTTGTGCACCAGGCCGACTATCTGGCCGGCCGCCTGACGGGGCGGTACGACCAGAGCGACTTCTCGAATGCGCTGAAGACCTGTTACGACCTGGTGGACCTGACCTGGCCGGCGTTCCTGGACGCCGAGCTCGGGGTGCCCATGGACAAGCTGCCCGAGGTGCGCACGCCCGGCGCGGCCTTCGGCACGGTGGACCGCGCCGTGGCCGAGCGCCTGGGGCTCTCGCCCCAGACCGTGGTCGCCGCCGGCTGCACGGACGGGACGGCCGGATTCCTGGCCTCCGGGGCGGGGGAGCCCGGCGAGTCGTGCACCACGCTCGGGACCACCATCGTGGTCCGGGGCGTGGGCGAGGCGATCGTGCGCGACCCGCAGGGGCGGCTCTACTCGCACCGCCACCCGGACGGCATGTGGCTGCCCGGGGGGGCGAGCAACGTGGGCTGCGAGTGCCTGCGCGAGTTCCTGCCCGACTGCGACCACGCCGAGCTCACCGAGCGCGTGCGCCACAGCTTCCCGATCGACATCCTCGCCTATCCCCTGGTGCGCCCGGGTGAGCGCCTGCCCTTCGCCGACCCCACGGCGCGCGGCTTCTTCACGCGCGAACCGCGCGGCAACGCGGAGATGTACGCCGCGTGCCTGCAGGGCGTGGCCCTGGTGGAGCGGTGGTGCTACGCGGTCATGGACGAGCTCGGGTGCCGGATGAACGGGGTCCTGTACACGGTGGGCGGCGGCGCGCGCAATCCGGTGTGGTGCCAGTTGCGCGCGGACCTCCTGGGCCGCAGGGTGCGTTTGGCGCGCATGTCCGACTCGGCGGTGGGCGCGGCCATGCTGGCTGCCCGCAGCGTGGCCCCGGACATCTCGCTGCAGGACCTCATGGCCGTGCGCGAGGAGTACGAGCCCAACCACCGGGTCGCGGCCCGGTACGACGAGCTCTATGCGCGGTTTCGGGAGGCCTGCGCGCAGCGAGGCCTGGGCCATGCATGAGTTCAAGGCCTGCGACCTGCGCGGACGCGCGGGCGAGGGGCTTGTGACCCCGCAGGGATTTCACCGGCTCGGCGCGGCGCTCGCGGCCCTGGCCGCGGACCGGGGCCTGGCAGGCCCCCTCGTGGTCGCGGGCGACGTGCGCCCGAGCACCCCGGACCTGCGCGCGGCCCTGGTGCGGGGCCTCATGGCCGCGGGCCGCGAGGTCGTGGACTGCGGGGTCCTGCCCACGCCCGCCTTCTACTTCGCGGTGGACCACTACGGGGCCTGCGGCGGGGCTACGGTCACCGCGAGCCACAACCCGCCCGCGTACAACGGCCTCAAGTTCATCCTCGGGGGGCGTCCGCCCCGGCCCGAGGACCTGGCGGCCCTGCGCGACCGAGTGGCGGCCGCGCGGGTGCCGGCCAGCGTGCGCGGCCACGTGCGCCGGGCCGACCCGACCGAGGCGTACGTGACGCGGCTGGCGGCCCTGTGCCCGACCCGGCTCGCGGGCATGCGGCTCGTCGTGGACTCCGGGAACGGGTGCTACGGGCCGCTGGCCGGTCCGTTCCTGCGCGGCCGAGGCGCGGAGGCGGACGAGCTCTTCGCCCAGCCGGACGGCCGGTTCCCGCACCGGCATCCGAACAGCGCGATCCCCGCGCACCTGGGGGCGCTCTGCGCGCGCGTGCGCGAACTGCGCGCGGACCTGGGCATCGGGTTCGACGGGGACGGCGACCGGGTGAGCTTCGTGGACGAGGCGGGCGCGTTCGTGCCCTGCGACGTACTGATCGCGCTGCTCGCCCGGCAGGCGGTGGCCGCCGCGCGCGGCCAGGGCGTGGACCGCCCCAAGGTGGTCTACGACATCAAGTGCTCGCGGGTCGTGGCCGAGACCGTGGCCGCGGCCGGCGGACTGCCCCTCATGGAGAAGAGCGGGCACGGGTTCCTTAAGGCGCGGGTCCAGGCCGAGGGCGCGGTGCTCGGCGGCGAGGTGAGCGGCCACTACTTCTATCCGTTCCTGGGCGGGGGCGACGACGGGCTGTACACGGCCTGGCGCGTGGCCGCGCTCGTGCGCAGCTCGGGCGGGTCGCTTGCGCGCCTGGCCGCGGGGGTGCCCCGGTACGCGATCAGCCCGGACGTGCGCATCCCCTGCGAGGCTGGCGAGGCGCAGGCGCTCGTCGACCGCCTGGCCGAGGCGCTGGCCGGCCGCGCGGACCTGGAGCACCTGGACGGACTGCGGGCGCAGTTTCCGGAGGGCTGGGCCCTCGCCCGGCCGAGCATTACCGAGCCTGCGATCACCTTCCGGTTCGAGGCCCAGTGCGCCGAAGGGCTGCCGGGCTTGGTGGACGCGTTCCTGGCCGACGCCCCGGCGTGGCGCGACAAGGTCCGCGCGCGGCTCGACGAGGCCTGAGCGGAGGAGATAGAGGGACGCAGACAGGGGCGGTCGCGCGCGAGGGCTCACACGCGTTCGAGGCTACAAAAAGAGGGGGCGCCGATCGGCGCCCCCTCTTCCGGGTGTGTGGCTCGCGTATCAGGGTCGTACTACCTCTCTCAGGTCATTGCAGCACTGTTCGGGTTCTCTAGCCTCAGTCGTTGAAGATCAGCCAGGTGCTCTCCGCGGTCGTGTCGGTGGGCGGAGGCGGAGAAAAGTTGTACTCATTGATGTCATACCGATACGGCCAGTCGTGATTCCTGTACGGGTAGCGGTCCCGGTAGGTGGCGGCCGGATGGCCGGACCAGTCCACATAGGACGACTGCGCCGTACCGGGGATCTGGTCCACTTGCCAGTAGTCGTTCTTGTCGTCGTCGTGCGTTATGACGTGGCCATCCTTGAACAGGAAGGTGTAGGTCTCTTGCCCGTGGTTATCCCAGTAGTCACCCGCAATGATCGTCCTGGTTCCCATGTTGGGATAATCCCAGTCATGTCGCAGGTAACAGCAAGGGCCGTTGCCGCTTCCGGCTTCCCTGGGATAGAGGATCGTACTGCTCGGGCAGAGAAAGGCCTCTGGGTTCGACACGACGCCCTGGCCCGTGTGGTTGTCGTCGGCGTCGAACAGGCCGCCGTTGGTTCGATTCTCGCCCATGGGAACGCCCGCATTCGACGGATTGCCCATGGGCCCCATCGGGGGCATGGCCCCGTAGTGGGTGTGGCTACTGTACAAAGCCAGCCCACTGCCGATCTGCTTCAGATTATTGATGCACTTGGCACGGTTGGCTGCCTCGCGGGCCCTCTGCAATGCGGGCATGAAGAGTCCCGCCAGGATCGCGATAATTGCAATCA
>CAZOBJ010000063.1:0-18541 GCA_964577825.1 uncultured Planctomycetales bacterium | reverse complement strand
TGCTGGTCGGTCAGGCGATCGGCGCGTTCGACTTGAGCACGGACGCGGACCGCAGTGCTTTGTATCCCGCACAGGGCCTCGGGGTGCCTTTGGTCGAACACCAGAAGATGTTCCTCGCAGAAGAGGACCGCGCAGGCTTCACGACCTTCGAGGGCGCGGAGGCCGTGGCTGTGCGCGACGGCGTGCTCACCTTCACCCTGACCGGAGAACGGGCCCTGCTCGGATGGGGCAACTATGAAGGGAAGCTCGCGCCGGAGCAAGTGCCCGAGATGTGGCAGGGCGCCAATGACCCCCATCTGCGCGTGCGTCAATTCCCCGGGTTGGAGAGCCAAGCGGGCGGAGCGGAGACGACCTGGACCGTGCTCTTGTGGCGCGACGGGGAACCGCTGGGTACCCGGTCCGGGCCGCAGTCCGCCCAGGGTTCCGAGGTCCTGCGGGGCACGGACTGGCAGGTGCTCGACCTCACCGGCGAACGTGTCGGGCTCTTCTCCCGAGGCGCGAATCCGGACGGCATGGCGTTCACTGTCGAGGGTCGGCCGGGCACTCGCATCGAGATCGAGTGGCTCAGGCTGGTACGGCACGTCGCCGAAGGCGTGGTGCGCCACGAGTTCGCCCTGCCCGAGGGCGAGGTGTGGCACGCCGTGGCCGAGGTCGGGTCGGGCAACGACCGCCACTGGACGGGCATCAATGAGATCAGCGCACGGCTCTACGTCAACGGCGCGTTCGTGGAACGGCCCACCGCCGTGCATCTCTATCACACGGAACCGGTGGACATCGGCCCGTACCTGCAGCCGGGGCGCAACTGTGTGGGCTTCTATGGCTTTCGGGTGCAATACAACCCCTTCATCTACCTGCACGCCCGGGTCGTCATGGCTTCGGGCGAGGTGGTCGAGATCCGCACGAATGCCCAGGACTGGCGCGTGAGTCCCGAACCCGTGGAGGGCTGGAGCGAATCCGGATTCGATGATGCGGACTGGCCGGTGGCAAGCACGGGCTTTCCCCCGACGCCGGATCAGCGCGGTCCCGACGGCCGCGTACCGCTGCCTGCCTATTCCGGCCGGCTGCTCCTCACCCGCCCGGGTGGGCCCGACCTCATGTACCGGCAGAATGAGGACATAACCCTGGAGGTGCGCACCCCGCCCGGCCTGGCCGAACAAGAGCCCATGCTCGACTATCTGTTCGGACCTTCCGACGCGCAGGGGGCGTGCAGCGTGGCCGAGCAGGGCACGATCGAACAGTCCGAAGTCGAGGGTAAGGACCAGGTGTTCCGCATACCGCTCGGCCGGCAGGCCGCGGGCGTGTACGCCGTGGCGCTCCGATTGCGCGCGGCGGACGGCACGGTGATCGAGGAGCGGCTGCGAGAGCCCGTGGCGGTGATCGGACAGTTCCCCCAGCCGACCGTCTCCGCGCAGACCTACCGCGACGGCCTGGAGCTCGAGCTGGAGGACGAGATCGACTTCACCGATCCGGACGACCCGCATCCCTCGATCGAGTCGCGCATCCCGCGGCCGTACGTGGGCAAGGTCGCCGAGCGCGTGGAGGAGCCGGTGATCGTGCGCAAGGGCGACCTCGTCTACCGCGAGGTGGCCGATGCGCGGCGCGGGTCCGGATTCAGCTATCGGATTGCGTTCCAGCATCCGGGCGATTTCTACCTGCTAGAGCTCGACTATCCCGACGACGCGAAGCGCACCATGGACGTGGCCATCAGCACCAAGTCCGAGAACGTGTGGACCAACAGCCAGAGCGGCGTGGGCGCGGAGACGGGCGGCCGGTTCCTTTCCACGAACGACATGCGCACCTTGCGCTGGCTGCACGTGGCCGACCACGGCCCCCACACCGTGGACGTGCTCAATGTGGTCACCGGCGAAAAGGCCGCGGCGCGAGCACTGCGCATCTGGCACGTAACCGGCCCGGTGCCCTCGGCCGGCGCGGGCACAGGCCGGCTGCACGGCATCCACACCGAGCGGTGCTTCTACACCTCGGGCGTGGGCATGAACTTCGGCATGGACATCCCCCGCTCGCCGCAGGAAGAGGCCGACTACATGCAGTCCGCCCCGCCCATGGCCCTGCGCCTGCGCGACCTCGTGTGGCTGACCCGGACAGCGGGCCGGTACACGCAGTACCTGCGGTTCGCGGGCCAGAACTGCTTTGTGATGGGCTGCATCCAGTATAGGGAGAACAACTCGCCCTACGTTCCCCTTCCCAAGTTTCGCACGGGTCGCGTGCGGCCATGCATGCGAACGATCCTCGCGAACACGCTCGACGCGAACGGGATCGACTTCTTCGCGGGACTCCAGTTCAGCCAGAGCCTCCAGGTGCGCTCGTACGCGAACAACGCCCAGCTCGCGCTCGGGGCGGACTCGGTCTGGATGGTCAATGGACAGGGCGAGCAGAACTACGGCCACACCCTGAGCACGATCGTGCCGAACTGGCTGCATCCCGAGGTGCGCGCCGCCTACCTGGGGCATGTGCGCGACCTGGAGCGCACGTTCGGGCACCTGGACCATTTCCGCGGGCTGCACTCGTTGGTGACGCCCAGCCGGATGTCCGGGTACTACTTCCCCAGCTTCAGCACGAGCAGAGGATACGAGAACCCGCTGGACATGAGCTTCGACGACATCACCTGCGCGCAGTTCGAGGAGGAGACCGGCATCGCCTTCCCGGCCGACGCTGCCGGCCCGCAGCGATTCCAGCGCCGCGCGCAGTTTCTGCGCCAGGACCCGCAGCGCGAGGACTTCATGGCCTGGCGTTGCGCCAAGCTCGTGGACCTCTACGCCGAGGCACTGGACCTCCTGCATGCGCGACAGACGGACCTCGACTACCTCAACACCCTGTCCGTGGGCGGGCACACGGCCCTGTTCGAGTACCTGGCCCAGGGCGAGAAGCGGTTCGACCGGATCATGTTCGAACACGGCGTCGACCTCGATGGGTTCCAGTCCATGGAGCATGCGTGCGTGGGGCGCTGGACCATCAGCTGGCGCCATGCACGAAGCCAGTACGGGTGGCTGAGCCAAGACCCCTACATCTGGATGGGGCGCACCGATCCGGGCGTGGTCGCGGCGTTCGAGGGCGGCACGCCCCGGTACGTGCTCTGCCGCACGAGCTGGGACGAGAACTACATGGTCACGGGCGGCCACAGCGTGGAAAACCGCAATGCGCACGATCAGCTTGTGGAGTCCGACTGGGTCATGAACGCGATCCGAGTGCGCGCCCTGCCCCAGCCGGCCGGACCGCATGCGCGCGAGGCCTATGTGCAGGCCATGATCACGGCCGATCCGGACGTGTTGCTCGGCGGGTTCACGGACCTGAACATCAACGTGGGCCACGAACAGGCGGTCCGCAGCGTGCTGCGTCCGTACACGCACCTCCCCAGAGGCCGGTTCGAGCCGGTGCTCGACACGGGGCTGGACACCAACCTGGCCATCCGCCAGCTGGTGCGCGAGGCCGACGCGTACCTCTACGTGGCCAACCCGGGCCAGTGGCCGATCCGCGGCACGGTCACCGTGCGCGCGGACGCGCTACGCAGCGTGCCCGACGGCCAACCGGCCGGCGAGGCCGACGAGCAAGGCGTGCTCGCGGTCGACATCGACCTGCCGCCCTTCGGACTCGCGGCGTTCCGAGCCCTGGAGCCCGAGCTTGCGGTGTTGCGCTACGAGACCTCTCCGACCACGGAACAAGATCAGGCGCGTCTGCGCAACGTGCTCGACCGCGTAGAGTTGCTGTTGTCCGAGGATCTGGGCAAGTCGTCGCCGCTGCTTTCCGAAGAAGACCAGGCCTTCATGACCGCGCAGCTTCGCGAGGCCCGGGCAGCCTTCGAGGCCCACGAGTACGCGCGCATGTGGATGCTGGTCACGCACCACCGGTTCTGGAGCCTGTGGCAGACCAGGCTGCGCGAGAATTGAGGAGGACAGCCGAGCCCCGATTGCACCGCAGCGGCCCGGCCCAGGCGCCATTTCGAACAGGGCCGAGCATGGAATCAGCGCATCACCTATCCGCATACTTGAAAGGGGAGGCGGACAGGATGACCTTCAACCGGCCGCGCCCGGTGCGTCCCTACGAGCTCATGTGCACGGTGTGCGCTCTGGGTGAGACCCAAAGGGGAACGGCCCAAGACCCCCGGCTCGCCGACCTCCTCGCGTACGTGCGCGCCGACCCCTCCCGGCCGCTGGCCCTGGTGTGCAACGTGAGCTCGGACTATGGGTACCAGAACGCGGGCACGGACCGGGACACGCCCGAGGGCGCCCTGTTCAACGTGAAGCGCGACCTGGACATCCTGCAGCGCATGGGCCTGGCGCCCGGCGCTACGCGGCCCGCGGTGGAGCTCTTCGACCGATTGCTCCGACAAGTTCCGGCAGCACGCGGCCTGTGCGGCAGACAAGACGCGTCGTCCTCGGCCTGGCGCGGATGCAGCAAGGCGGACTCCGGGGCCTATGAGCGCGCGCGCGCCAGGGGGATCGAGGGGGTCTTCCCCGCGCGCGACGCCGGAGACAGGGCCGCGCACAAGGCTCGCTCGACCCGAGCGATCCGCACCGCGCGGGTGCTCTCCATCCGGCCGCATCACCTCATGTGCATGTCCTGCTACCACGCGGGCCGTCCCCGCGAGGCGCTGGAAGTCCTTGATGGGGACAACCTGCAAGAGCCCGTTCTGCGCATGCAGGACGAGCCCGACGTGCCGGTGCGCCTGATTCAGGGCTGCTGCATGGTCTGTCCGCCCTGCCCGAGCTACCAGCCGCAGACGAACCGGTGCCTGGGCGGCCACGGCATGGCCCTGCGCGATGAGAAAAAGGACCTGGACGTGCTCCAGTTGACCGGCCTTACGTACGGGCAGGTGCTGCCCGCGCGCGAGCTCATGCGCCTCGTCTACGAGCGGATCCCGTCCACGCGCTTGGTGTGCGCGTACGGCGACGGGGTGGTGCGCGGTCCGGAGTGGACCATCTGCGGGGGACCAAACGGCAGCTCACGGTACGCAAAGGCGCGCCGCGCCGGCCTGGGCATCCCGGGCCTGGCGGGCCTGTTTGAGAAATAGCCCCTGCTGCGCACGGTTGGGACCGGCATGTGACGGGGCGCGCACGGTGAGCGCAATCCGCAAGTCTGCAGAGCGCCGATGAGTCAAACTCGATCCGGCCCGCCCTCCAGAACCCGCGTCGGGTTGTCCACCAGGATCGTGCGCTTGTCCGCGTCCGAGACGTCGGCAAAGAGCACCCGGCCCAACTGTTGCTGCACGCTCATCCAGGGCGCGTCCGAGCCGAAGAGGACCCGCTGCGCGCCCACCTCGCGCACGAACGTCTCCACCACGCCGTAGGGCGCGGCCGAATAGGTGATGTCCAGCCACACGTTCGCATGCCGGCGCGCGCAAGCCACGTACGGGTCCGGATCCTTCACCCCCGCGTGGCCCAGCAGAATCTGCGCCCGGGGGTAGGCTTCGAACAGGTGCTCGTACTTGTCCAGGTCCGCCCAGGTGTGCAAGAGCATGGGCAGGCCCCGCGCATTCACGAGCTCCCACACGGGCCGGTACCGCTCGTGCGTGTACGGGTGGCCGGCGCCCGTGTGCAGCTTCACGCCCACAAGGCCGGCGTCGAGCGCGCGGCGCACTTCGTCCACTCCGGTCTCTTCGCTCGCGGCCGAGCAACACGCGTAGCCCAGGATGCGTCCGGGGTATCTCCGCGCCGCGTCGAGCACCACGTCGTTGCCGTACCGCGACTCCGGGCCCATGCACGCCTCGTGCGCGACCACCATGCGCGCTACGCCCGCGCGGTCCATTTCGGCGACCAGATCGTCGGCCTCGCCGCCGTACATCGGATACGCGTACCACCGCCCATAGTGCGCGTGCATGTCCGTGATGCCGTCCACGTCCGGCGGCTCTCGGCGCAGCACGGGGCCCGCGAACGCACCGAGGCCCCGCGCTGGGCTCCACGGCGCGGAAGAGATGGCTCTCTTGCTTCTCGCGGACTTGGACACACGCACGCCCTCCACCAGGCGGGAGAGATTGCCGCCAGCCACCTGCGCGGCCTCGGCGTCGGTGAGCGCGCTCAAGAGCACCTGACTCATCGGCGCGCCGGGCTCGTGCAAGGGGAACCCGGACCCGTAAAGCACGCGATCCACTCCGATGCGCTCGCGCAGGGTCTCCAACCCTCGATACGGGCAGAACCCGGGCACAACGGACACGTACAGGTTCGGATAGGCGCGCAGCGCCGGCACCACGTTCCGGGTGCGGTACCTGGGCGCGTGTAGGAGTACCGGGAGACCCGGATACGCCCGTAGCGCCTGGCCCACGCGCAGCGCATCCGCATTGTCCATCACAGCAGTCGGTACGCGGCGCGCCTCCAGGGCCGCCAGCAGCCCGCCCATGACCTCCGGCGCGAGCGAGACCTGGTGCGCGTTCTCGTGCACGGCCACGCACCGCGCGCCCCGGGCAAGCAGCCCGTCCACGTACGCCTCGGGCCCGCCCGCGTTCTCCGCGTCGTCGGGCACGACCGCGGGGCACGGGACCAGGCGCGGCTCCTGCTCGGCCGCGTCGAACACCCGCTCGTTGCCGTAGGCCACCTCCAGAAGGGTCGCGGCCACGGAGTGCACCACGGCGCGCGCGATGCCGTACCGGTCCAGCATCCGGCGCAGGCCGTCGAGGTCCGCGGCCTGGTAGTCCGGGCCGCCGCGCCTGCGGCCCAGGAACACGAGCGCGTCGAAAAACTCCATGCCGACCCTCCGCGCAGCCTTACGCGCACAGGCTGGCACCCGCTGCGGCGCCTGTCAACAAAATCCTTGGCCTCTCCCAGCGGCGCGGGTATTATACGCCCATGAGCAAAAAGCCCACGCGAAAGCGACCGACTCAGCGGGACGACAACCTGATTCTGCGCAACAAGAAGGCGTTCCACGAGTTCGAGATCCTGGAGCGCCTCGAGTGCGGCATCGAGCTCACGGGCACGGAGGTCAAGAGCCTGCGCAATCGCAAGGTGAACTTCGGCCAGGCCTTCGCCCTGGTGCGCGGGGGAGAGCTGTTCCTGTTGGGCCTGCACATCGCGCCCTACGAGATGGGCAACCGCCTCAACCACGACCCCGACCGCCGGCGGCGGCTGCTGGCCCATCGCAGAGAGATCCACAAGCTCGCCCAGCGCACTGAACAGCGCGGCCTGACCCTGGTGCCTTTGCGCCTGTACTGGAAGGACGGCCGGTGCAAGGTCGAGCTCGGGGTGGCCCGCGGCAAACAGCTCCATGACAAGCGCGAGGTCAAGCGCGAGCGCGATCTCAAGCGGCAAGTCGAGCGCGAGGCCCGCGCGCGATGACCGGGCCGCGTGGACAGAGCGCACTGTACACGAACGCATCGAGGGCAACGATCGGGCGGCCCGACAAAGGGCCGTCCAGGCCGGGAGGACCTGCATGACTGCCATGAGCTTGAACGCGAACGAGGTGCTCGGGATCGCCGTCCAGGCCGAGGAGAAAGCCCGCGCCTATTACCGGGCCGCGGCCTCCGAGGTGCAGGACGCGTCGCTTAAGGAATTCTTCGAAAGATTGCGCGACATGGAGGACGAGCACGTGCACACGTTCTCCGACATGCGCGAGGCGCTCTCCGACGCGCAGCGCGAGGTCCAGCCCTATGACCCGGGCAATGAGATGCTCCACTACCTGAGCGGCATGGAGAGCGTGCACGCGTGGGAAGGTCAGCTCCCGGACCGGGCACAGAAGCCCGCGAGCGCGGACGCTGCGGATGTCCTGCGCGCCGCGCTCAAGGCGGAGAAGGAGATGGTCTTCTTCTACACGCTCGTCAAGGACTTCGTGCCTGCGGACAAAGGGCGCGATGCGGTCCAGAAGGTGCTCAAGGAGGAGGCCGAGCACGCGGCGATCCTGCATCGCCGCCTCTCCGAACTCAGCGCCTAGCCAGCCGTTGTCGGCATCGAGTGAGGTCGCCGGCGCGGCCCTACCGCTCTGCTCCCGGCGCCAGCTCGACCGTGATGGCCCCCCGGGCCAGGACCTCGCGCATGCGCGCGTACGTGGCCGGGTCCAGGAGCGCCTGCTGCACGGCGGCAACGGATTGCTCGGCCAGTGCCCGGGTGAACGCGTCGGCCCCCGAAGCCGCGTACATGTGCACGCGCTTGATCGTCCGGCCCGCGTCGTCGAGAATCAGCACGCTGGCTGTGCACGGCAGACTGAGCTCGGCCCCCTCCGGGCCGACCACCTGGCGGCCGACCATGGCGCCGCGGTTGTACACCTCCGCGACGCACCCGACGGGCGCGCCGCGGCGCGTCGCCCGGACCGCGACCTCGGTCACCGGAGGCAGCGGCGCGCGCGCTTGCGGCGCGGCGAAGTAGATCGGCCCCGTGGTCGCGCGGTGGCGCTCGGGCGCTGTGCTCACATAGCGCACAACCACCCATCCGGGCCGAGCGAACCGCATGGGCTGCTCCGCGTACAGGCGCCGCACGCCTGCGTCGCTCGTCTGCTCGTAGCGGAACGTGCGCACCGCCTCGCCGTTGTACACCACCTCCAGATGATCGATGGCATCGTCGTGGGCGCTCGAGGCGAAGGCGATCGCTGAAAGGACCCGCTCCTCGTCGGAAGGGGCCAACGTCGCGCCCGGCGGCGCGCCATCGATCGTGATCGCGACAAACGGCCCGTTGGACACGGTCACGTTCCCGTCGCGCAGCCGGTCCAGGAGCGCCTTCGCCTCGAGCCGTTCCGGCGCAGGGAGGTAACAGCCCGGCGCGGGAAGGTCCGCGGGCGGCTGACCCGATCCCCCGCCCACGGTCGGGATGTGGTGCCCGCGGTCGACCTGGAACCGCCAGACCTGCTCCGGAAAGGCTCCGCCGCTCAGGTCCAGGACGTCGTACAGAGGCCCGGCCAGGGTCGCATAGACAAATCGCGCCGCCGAGAGCGACCACCTGCGGCCCTGGTCCGGCTCCGGGACCGCGCCGAAGGACCACACGGTCAGCCCCGCGCGCGCGTGCCAGTCCACGAGCCGGGCCGGAAAGGCCTGTGCCCGCGGCGCGCCTCGGTCCCCTTCCTGGAGAACCGGAGCAGGATGCAGCCGGTACGCGCGCCCACCCGCAGCGCCCCGGCTCACGTCCAGGACCACGCACCCCTGGTCCGCGGACTCGGCCAAGGCCTGCGCCAGGCGCACGGCGCCTCTCGGGCCGTCAAACGGTTCGCCCATCTCGTCCGCGCACTCGCTCAGGCGCGTCACGCCCACCGCGCTCAGGCCGCAGGCCCGGCTGGCCAAAAGCAGCGCGCTCAAGCTCGGCGAAGTCTGCCCGGGACCGTGTGCGTCCACGAACGGGTCGCACAGCCACCAGCCGCGTCTCTCGAGCGGAAAGAACGGCTCAATGCGCACCGTGCGCTCGATCTCACCCGGCTCGACGTCCAGGTAGCTCTTCCACACGGTGCGCCGCGGTCCGGCCAGCACGGTCAGGTGGTACCGGCCCACGGGCAGGCGCAGGGTGGCCTCTCCGTCGGCCACGAACCGGTCGCGAACAACCGGGGTGAGCACGGACCGGCCCTGCTGGTCGGTGAGCTCCAGGCGCACGGCGATCGGCTCGTCGCTCAGGCGGAACTCGAGCCGCACCACGCCTTCTTGCGCGTCCGAACCTTCCGGCCTCTTGCTCGTGGTCTCGCCGGCTCCGGCCGCGTGCGCCAGGCACAGGGCCGCCAGCGCAAGGCTCGCCACCCGCCTCACGCCACCAGCTCCGCGAGGATGGAGTCGGCCACCGGCAGGGCCCGGGCGCTCAGGCGCAGGCGCTGGGCCGTGCGCTCCAGCCAGCCCGCCTCTACGAGCTCGGCCAGGTCCCGGCCGAACAGGTCATCGATCGACAGAGCCGTCTCGCGCTCGAACCGGGCGATGTCGATCCCTTCGGTCATGCGCAGCCAGATGACCGCCCGCTCGCGGGCGCGCCGCTCGGGGTCCAGACTCTCCTCCCAGGTGCGCGCGCTGCCTGTCTCCTTGATCATGCGCGCGTACACGTGTGGCGAGGCCACGTTGCTGGACCGCACCCCGCCCGCGAACGAGTGCGCGCCCGCGCCCAGGCCCACGTATTCGCCGCCCTCCCAGTAGTTGATGTTGTGGAGGCACTCGCGTCCGGGCCGCGCGTACGAGCTGATCTCGTAGCGCAGCAATCCGTTGGCCGGCAGGAAGGTAGCCGTGCGGTCGAGCATCGCCCGGGCGCTCTCTTCGCTCACGACCCGCAGGCGGCCGGCCTCGCGTGCGCGCCACAGCGGCGTGCCGGGCTCATAGGTGAGGTCGTAGCAGGATAGGTGCGTGGGCTCCAGCCGCAAGGCGCAGTACAGGTCCGCGTCCCATCCGTGCAGGGTCTGCGCCGGCCAGCCGCTGATCAGATCCATGGACAGGTCGTCGAACCCCGCCTCGCGGCACAGCACCGCCGCGGCCAGAATCTGCTTGGCCGTGTGGGCCCGGCCCAGCGTGCGCAGGCCCGCCTCGGCAAAGGTCTGAGCGCCGAGGCTCACGCGGGTGGCGCCGGCCGCGCGCAGGCGCATGAGCTTCTCCATGGTGAGCGTCCCGGGATTGGCCTCTACGCTGAACTCCCGCAATCGGGATCGCGGCACCCCCTGCACCAGACCCATCAGGCGGTCCAGCTCGTCCACGGACAGGCAGGTGGGCGTGCCGCCGCCTACGTAGATCGTGCGCGGCTCCAGGCCCCCTGCGCGGCGAGTCCACTCCTGGTCGAGGGCGCGCAGGTACGCATCCACCTTGCGGGGGTCGTACACCGAGCTCGCGAACCCGCAGTAGGCGCACCGTCGCACGCAGAACGGGATATGGACATACAGGGCGTCGGCAGACACGTCGCACCCTCCACCAGCGCTGCCCCGGCGCAAGCCGAGGGCAGTATACCCTCTAGGCGCGGCCTATGCAACCGCTACGCGGGCACGCGGACCTTGCATTCGGCCGACGGGGTGGATATCCTAAGTCCTCTCTGGAGAGGGCCCTGGCGGCCTAAGATGGATACGGACGGACATGCATACGGACAACATCCTGGACCTCATCGGGAACACCTCGCTCTTGAAGCTGCCGGACCTTCCGGTGTTCGCGAAGGCGGAGTTCCTCAACCCCGGCGGCAGCATCAAGGACCGGGTGGCCCTGGCCATGATCGAGGGCGCCGAGCGCCGCGGCGACCTGGCGCCCGGCAGCATCATCGTGGAGCCCTCCAGCGGCAACACGGGCATCGGCGTGGCCCTGGTGGGGCGGCTCAAGGGATATCGGGTGCGCATCGTCATGCCCGAGGGCATGAGCGAGGAACGCAAGAAGCTCATCGCCGCACTGGGCGCGGAGCTCATGCTTACACCGGACGCCGAGGGCCTGCAAGGCGCCGTGGATCGGGTCCGGGCCATGGCCGACGAGGACCCGCGCATCTATGTGCCGCAACAATTCGAGAATCCGGACAACGCGCGCGTGCACTACGAGGAGACCGCGCACGAGCTGTGGCATCAGCTGCGCGGCGAGGTCTCCTCGTTCGTGGCCGGGGTGGGCTCGGGCGGCACGCTGCAGGGCATCGGTCAATTCCTTCGCGAACGCAGCCCGCACGCGCGCATCGTTGCCGTGGAGCCCAAGAACGTGTCCGCGCTCTTGGGGCACGAGCCCGGCCTGCACCAGATCCAGGGCATCGGCGACGGGTTCATCCCCAAGATCCTGGACGTACGCCTCGTGGACGAGGTCATCGAGGTCTCGGACGAGGACGCCATCGCCATGACCCGACGGCTCGGCCGCGAGCAAGGATGGCTCGTCGGCATCAGCTCCGGGGCGAACGTGTGGGCCGCGTGCGAGCTGGCGCGTCGCAACGGCGGCAACGTAGCCACCGTGCTGCCCGATCGAGCTGAGCGGTACTTCAGCACCGCCCTTCTCTAGGCCGCGGAGACCCGCATGCCAAGTCCCCTGTACACTGGCATCGACATCGGCGCGGACGCGGTGAAGGTGGTGAGCCTGCGCCGTCGCGACACGGCCTACCAGGTGACGGGCGCGGGGCTGGCGCCCGTGCCTCCGGACCTGCCCGACGGCGCGGAGGGCGGCCAGGTCCTCGGCGGGCTGCTGGCGCGTCTGGTGCGCAGTCAGCGCATCTCCATCGGCCGGCCGGTCCTGGGCCTGGGGGGCCGGGGAAGCCTGATCCGGTATCTGTCCCTGCCCGTGGTGCCCTCGTGGAAGCTGGGCATGCTGGTCTCCTACGAAGTCGAGGAGCACGCCGGCGCGGCGACCGAGGTCGCATACGACTACCGCATTCTGGACCTGCCCCAGTTCGAGGAAGGTCAGTTCGCCGTCATGTTGGCGCAGGCGCACGCGGACGCCGTGGACCAGCACCTGGCCATTTGCCGCCGGGGGGTGCGCCGTCATGCCGAGGTGGACATGCGCTGCGTGGCCCTGTTCAACCTGTACGCGGCAAGCCCGCAGTGCGACGACGACACCGTGACGCTGATCCTCGACATCGGCGCCGAAGAGACCGGGATGAGCCTCCAGAAGGGGCAGTCCCTGTACTTCGCCCGGTCGGTGACCGGCGGCGGCCGACGCTTTACGAGCCGCATCCAGCGCGCCATGAGCATCAGCTCCGACGCCGCGGAGGAGCTGAAGCTCACCTCCGGCGGGCTCACCGTGGAAGAGCCCGGCGATGAACTGTCCCTGGTCGATCCAACCCGCAACCAGGTGGCGGGCGCCTGCCGTGCCGAGGCGGGCGTACTGGCCAGCGCCCTGCATAGTTCGCTCGTGTTTTTCCGCAATCAGGTCGGCGCCGGCGGGCCGCGCCGCGCGGGGGCGCCGCCCTCGCAGGACGACCCGTACCGGCCGCAACGGCTGTTGCTCACCGGCGGCGGGGCGCAGCTCCCCGGGCTGGGGGATTTTCTTTCCGAGCGCTTTCGGTGCCCCTGGGAGCCCCTGCGCACGCAAGAGGCCTTTGCCCGACTGGACGGCTCCGCGGCGGTGGCCTTTGAGGAGGACGACCGAGACCGGTTCGCGGCCGCCGCGGGACTCGCTCTGGCGCGGGCTCGGCCGCGGGGGATTCCGCTCAATCTGCTGGGCCCGTCCGAGAAGGCGCGCCGCCGCTTTCGTGCGCGCACCGTATACCTCATCCTGTCCGCCGTCGCGGCCGCTGCGGCGCTGGTGTTGGCGACCCTGAGCAACTATCGCAGCCTGGCGGTGGAGCGCAAGCGCGACAAGGAATGGCGCCTGGCGGTCACGCAGGCCACCGCGGGACAGGACCAGGTGAAGAATGCCCGCAGCCGGAACGCTCGGCTCAATACAATGGTCCGCGCCCTGGAGCGGCGCAAGACCTCCACGCGCGACCTGCTGCGCTGTCTGGACGTCCTGCGGGTGCACACGCCCGAAGAATTCTTCTACACGCATCTGACCACGAGCGAGCTGGCCGCCCCCCTCGAGAGCACAGCGGCACGCCCCACGAGGCCTCGAGGGCGGGGAACCTCGCCAGAGACCGAGGAAGATGCCGAACAGGATGGCAACGCGGAGGAAGAGCCCGAACCGGAGCCCCTGCGGTTCGTGGAAGTGGAAGGCTACTGCCTGGAGGGCGAGCGGACCGTGGCCAGCGCAAAGGTCACCGAGCTTGCCGAGCACCTGGAGGCCAGCGCCCCGAGCGTGTTTGTGGAGGTCAGCCAGATCGCGGGCAGGCCCACGGACACGCCGGAAGAAGTAGCCGCCTACTATCAGGGCCGGGGCGAAGTCCATCGGCTGCCCCGGCCCGGACCGGCCTTCTACTTCAAGCTTCGCTGTTATCTCGCCGACTGGAGGTGAACCATGCCTTCTTGGCAAGAGAACAAGTTGCTGCTGGCAACGCTCGGAGGCCTGTTGGTGGCCTACCTGGTGGTGAGCTCGTTCGTACTCGTGCCCAACGCGATGGAGGTACGCCGGATCCGCTCCGAACGAGAAGAGGCGCTTAAGGAAAAGATCGACGAGCTGTTCGGCTCCGGTCGATCCATCCCGGAGCTCAAGCGGAGTTACGAGCAGTCCAACGCAGAGTTGCAGGAACGGCTCGAGTTGCTGGCCGATGAGCTCAGCCGCCCGTTCCCCGACCCCTTGATTCCTCCGGATGAGCTCGACCATCGGCAGGCCTATGTGCGTGATACGCTCGAGATCCTGGAAGGCGAGATTCTCAAGTCCGCCGGCGACCGGAACGTCATGTGGGCCGCCGGCAAGGGCGAGGCGCCCCTGGGCCTGACCATCAGCCCGGAGTACACGGAATCCCTGGAACAAGACCTCAGCCTGTTGCGGCGCATGCGCACGGCCGCCGACTTCGCCCGTCTGCTCTTGCGCCACAGCGAGGAGCCGCACGCGGGCGGCGTGAAGAACCTTCTGCAGGTGCGTGAGCTCAAGCCGCAGGCCGGTGTGCTCACCGGTCCGCCGCCGCAGTTCATCCGAGAGTACCGGGTCACCGCCGACTTGACCGTGAGCCTGCCCGGACTGATGCGCATTCTCCATGCGTGCACGGCCTCTGAGCAGTTCTTCCTCGTGAAGAAGCTGACCTTGAGCGCGGAGCCGGGTAACCGTCAGGCGCAACTTGTCGTGCGACGCCGCCGGCGAGAGGAGGGCGGCCGCGAAATCACTCGATGGGCCGAACACTACTATGAGGTGCGCATGACCGTCGCGCGCATGGAGGTCGTGGACACGGAGGCCGAGGCCCAGGAGACCGAAAAGCCCAAGAAGAAGGGCCCGCCCACCGCGGTCCCGCACGGATAGCGTGCTCGTGAGCAGACCCGGCCGGCGTCCGGCCGCGTCTACTCCGAAGGACGTCCACCGGACGGCACACGAGCTTCGGAGACCGAATCCATGGCCTTGCGCGAGAGCTTGACGCGAGAGCGGCTCGTCTTTCTGGCTCTGTGCCTGCTGCTCGGGTGGCAGGCCTGGCAGTACGTATTCGACGTGCCCCCGCCCCCGGACGCGCCCCCGCCGGCGCTGCGCCAGCCCCCGCCGGTGGAGACCCCGGATTCGCTTGCGGAGCTTAGCTCCTTTCGAACCTATATGGAGCGCGGCGAGGACGTGTTCGTGCCCAGAGACCTGGTGGGCAAGGATACCCGCGTCATCGAGCCGCCCAAACCAAGGAACGGGGGCGAGCCCGAGCAGGCGCCCCGGACGCCACCGAGGCGCCGTACCCAGCCCCCCCCCACCGACGGGGCGCAGGCCGTGATTCCCGACAAGCCCGTGCAGCGGCCCGAGGTGACGCCTCCGCAGCCTCCGGCCGCGCCCGAGGAAGAAGAGTACCAGTTGCCTGTGCAGGTCAGCGGATGGGCCAAGGTCGCGCCAGGCGAGCCGCGCAAGGTCATTGTATTCGACCGCAACACGGGCGAGTACTTCACCATGGGCCAGGGCGACGAGTATCGGGGCGCCCAGGTGGTGGACATTACCGCGGCGAGCGTGACCTTCGAGAACGAGCGCGGCAAGCGGCTGCGCATCGACCGGGCGTTCCTGCTCAACCCGCCGGAAGCAGAGGAATAGCCTCCGGGCGTCGGGGCGCGCGGAGGCGACTGGCAAGGCCGCAACCTTGCCCGCGGACGGCGTGCACGTATAATGCGGACTTCGCGCATGATGCGCGTAGGCCGGAGGCCCGGGATGATTATTCATGCGCGCGCCTACCCTCGCGTGGGCCTCGTGGGCAACCCTTCGGACGGCTACTTCGGCAAGACCATCGCCCTCGTGTTCCGCAACTTCCAGGCCGAGGTGCTCCTCTACGAGACCCCGGAGCTCGAAATCCTGCCCGCCCAGCGCGACCGGTCCGTGTTCCAGAGCGTGGACGCGCTCGCCGAGGACGTGTGCAAGTACGGGTACTACGGGGGCATCCGGCTCGTGAAGGCGGCCATCAAGCGGTTCCGCGACCACTGCCGTGAGAACGGCCTCTCCCTGTCCGGGGCCAACTTCACCATCCGGTACCGCACCAACATCCCGCACCACGTGGGCCTGGGCGGGTCGAGCGCGATCATCACCGCGTGCTTCCGAGCCTTGATGCGGTTCCATGAAGTGCAGATCGAGCCGCCCGTTCTCGCAAACCTGATCCTGTCCGTGGAGCAGGACGAGCTGGGCATCCGCGCCGGACTCCAGGACCGCGTGGTCCAGGTGTACGAGGGGCTCGTGTACATGGACTTCGACCGCGAGCTCATGGCCCGCCGCGGCTACGGCCGGTACGAGTACCTGCCCGCGCGCACCTTGCCACACCTGTACGTGGCCTACCGCACCGATCTGGCCGAAGGGTCCGAGGTCTTCCACAACAACATCCGCGAGCGGTTCGACCGCGGCGAGCGGCCCGTGGTGGAGGCCATGCGCTACTGGGCCCGGCTCACCGACCGGGCCCGCACGGCCCTGGAGGCGGGCGACAAGGACCGGCTGGGTTCGCTGCTGGACGCGAATTTCAACCGCCGGCGCAAGATCTACCACCTCTCGGAGGCGAACCGCGCCATGGTCGAGACCGCGCGCAACGCGGGCGCCAGCGCCAAGTTCGCGGGGTCGGGCGGCGCGATCGTGGGCACCTATGCGGACCAAGGTATGTACACCCGGCTGAAGGCCGCCCTTCGCGGCTGCAAGGTCCGTGTCTTCAAGCCTCGCCTTGTGGCGCCCGCGCGCAGCACAAAGGAGACCCCGTGATTCGCAAAGCGGTCATCCCCGCCGCCGGGTTCGGAACGCGGTTCTTGCCCGCGTCCAAGTCCCAGCCCAAGGAGATGCTGCCCATCGTGGACACGCCCACGATCCAGTACGTGGTCGAGGAGGCGGCCCGCAGCGGCATCACCGACATCCTCATGGTCATCGGCAAGGGCAAACGCGCCATCGAGGAGCACTTCGACCGCAGCTTCGAGCTCGAGGCCGAGCTCGCCGGACAGGGCAAGACCGCGCAGCTGAAGGCGATCCGCCGCATCTCCGAGCTCGCCCACATCCACTTCGTGTGGCAGAAGGAGCTCAAGGGCCTGGGCCACGCGGTGCTCCACGCCCGCCAGCACGTGGGCCACGAGCCGTTCGCAGTGCTCCTGGGCGACACGATCATCGAGAGCGACTCGCGCACGCCCGTAACCCGACGGCTGGCGCGCGTGTTCGAGCGCTACCAGGACCCGGTGGTCGTGCTCGAAGAGGTCCCGCCAGACAAGGTCAGCCGCTACGGGATCATGAAGGGCAGCCCCATCGAGGGCCAAGACGACCTCTACCGCGTAGAGGGCTTTGTGGAGAAGCCCTCGCAGCATGCGGCGCCCTCGAACCTGGCCATCGCCGGCCGATACCTGTTCACGCCCGAGATCTTCGACTACCTGGAGCGCACCCCGCCGGGCAAGAACGGCGAGATCCAGCTCACGGACGCCATGCGCCTGATGGCCAAGGAGCGGACCATGTACGGCCTGCGCATCCCCGGCACGCGGTACGACATCGGGAACAAGCTGGACTTCCTGAAGACGAACATCGCCTTTGCGCTGCGCCGACGCGACCTGGCGCCCAGTCTGCGAGCCTACATCCGCGAGCTTGCGAAGACCCTGTAAGGTCTCCTTCCTCCACGAGTCCGCAAAGGGCCATCTCCATGCCCGGGTCCGCACCAGCCTTTGACCGCTCATCCTTGCGCGGCCGGGCCTTGCGCCTGATCGTCGTTATCCTCCTCGCCGCCCTGCCCTGCGCGCGCGTGCGAGCGGCGGCCGGGCCACAGGATGACGAGGCGCCCGATCACCTGACCCCGGCGCCTGCGCCAGCACCCCCGGTTCTGACAACCCCGCGTCTCGGGAGGAAGGGCACGGGCATTCCCCGCGAGCTCGCCGCCGAAATTGCCCCGCTCGCGGCCAGCCTGCGCCAGGGAGAGTCGCAGGCGGGCAGGCCCTTTCCCCTGGCCCGCCTGGAGCTTCTGCGCGCGCGGACTGCGGCCGAGCTTCTCGCCTCCACGCACGGGTTCGGGGCAGAACTCGCCCGAGACCGGCTGGACCGGTCCATCGAGCGCCTGGAGGCGCTGCTCCAGACCTATGCGCAGGGCGGCGATCCATGGGCCGGACGCACCGGCCGCATGGAGGGCGCGTACCTGAGCGGGGTGGACGGTTCGGTCCAGCCGTTCTGGCTGTACATCCCCCCGCGCCCCGCGCCCGGCCCACGGGGCGGCACAGGCATTCCCCTGGTGGTGCTCTACCACGGGTACGTGCCCGGGTACACGCGCACGAACTGGATGGAGATCTCCCCCTTGATGGCCGACGCCCTCGAGAGGGCGGGCATGGCGATGCTCCTCACCTTCGGCCGCGGGAACACCGACTTCCTGGGCCCCGGCGAGGTGGACACGTTCGAGGCCCTGGCCGCGGTCAAGAAGCGCTACCCAATCGACGAGGGCCGCACGTACCTGGCCGGATACAGCATGGGCGGCAGCGGCGTGTGGACCACGCTCGCGCATCATCCGGGCGTCTTCGCGGCCGGGCGCATCTGGTCGGGCCGCACGGACTATTACTACTGGCACGAGCTCGAACGTGCCGAGGTGCCCGCGTACCTGCGCGTGGTCATCAATGCCAACAACCCGGTGGACCTGGCAGAGAACCTGAAGGCCGTGCCCCTGTACGTGCGCCATCCGCTCGACGATGTCATGGTCAAGCCCGGGCACACCGAGCGCCTGGT
>CAZOBJ010000062.1:8292-18650 GCA_964577825.1 uncultured Planctomycetales bacterium | reverse complement strand
GGCGTCCTGGGCCCCGAGCGCGGCGTGGGTGAACTCGAACACCGTGCGCGTGTAGTAGTCCAGGCCGCGCACAATGTACGGGTCCTTGGTGAAGTCCACCCCTTGCGCACGCAGCGATTCCGCGACCACGCGCTGGTGTTCGCGGCAGGCCGGGCACAAATGGTCGGGCGGGCGGGGCAGGCGCTCGCGCACGGCTCGGCACTGCGGGTTCTTGCAGTCGAGCACGCGCAGCACGTTGCGCGTGTACCGGCGGCGGCAGTTCTCGCACAGGTTGGAAAGCTCGGCCTGTACGGCCTCGCGCAGGCGCTCGCGATACGCGGGCCGGCACGCCGGGTCCATGCACCCGATGGAGCTCAGGCGGGTGCGCACGTCTTCGAGCCCCAGGTGGGCGAAAAAGTCGAGCGCGGTCTTTACGCACTCGGCGTCGAGCAGCGGATCCGCGCTGCCGATCGCCTCCACGCCCACCTGGTGGAACTGGCGGTATCGGCCCTTCTGCGGGCGCTCGCGACGGAACATGGGGCCCGCGTACCACAGCTTCCAGAAGCCCTGATCGCGGTGCAGGTGGTGCTGGAGGAACGCCCGCACCACGCCCGCGGTGCCTTCCGGGCGCAGGGTGATGCTCTCCGAACCCGGGGTGAAGGTGTACATCTCCTTTTCGACGATGTCGCTCGTCTCGCCGATGGACCGGCTGAAGAGCCGCGTGTCTTCGAAGATCGGGGTGGCGATGGGCTGGTATCCGTACCGGCCGAACACGACGCGGGCCGCGTCGTGCACCTGCTGGAGCCGGGCCATGTCCGTGCCCAGGAAGTCCCGGGTGCCCTCGATGGCGCGCAGGAGGCGGGTGCGCTTCTCGGCCATGGGGTCAGGTCCTCTCCAAGCGCTCGGATTCGAGGAAGGAGAGAATCCGCTGCGAGGGCCGCCCCGGCACTAGTCGTTCGCCGTCCGAGTAGCCTTCTTCCCGGCCGGCAAGCTCGTCCACGAGCCGCCGCCGGCACGCGGCCACGGCGTCCTGGGCCTCGTCGCTCTCGACGCGGTTGTAGAACTCGAACGGATCGTCGCGCAGGTCGAAGAACTGCTCGCGGCCTTCGCCCGAGAACCACACGTATTTCTGCTTGTCGGCGGTGACGATGGCATGCGCGGACTGGCCGCCGTACAGGTTGTGCTCGATGTGCAGGTGCTCGCGCCAGTCCGGCCGCTCGCCGCGCAGCCAGGGGAGCAGGCTCGCTCCGTCCACGGACGCGGGGACCGGAGCGCCCGCCGCTTCGACCAGCGTGGGCAGCACGTCCTGGAGTTCTGCGAGCGCGTCCGAGGTCGCGTCGCGGGACACGTCCCAGGACCGCGGCGGCCGCAGGATCATGGGGACGCGCGCCGAACCCTCGTACGGGAACGACTTGTGAAACAGGTTGTGGTCGCCGAGCAGCTCCCCGTGGTCCGCGGTGAAGAGAATCAGGGTGTTGTCCAGCACGCCGTGTTCGAGCAGGTACTCGAGAAGCCGCCCGATCTGGTGATCGATGTGCGTGATCTGGGCGTAGTAGGCCGCGCGTGCACGGTGGAGCTCTCGCTCGCCCATGAAGCCTACAGCGCCGCTCACGCTCTTCATGCGCGCGTCCCGCTCGGCCCAGTCGCCCATCGGCGCCTTCGGGAAGGTCTGGCCAATGTATCGATCGTAGTAGACCTGAGGCGGATCGAGCGGCGGATGGGGCCGCACGTAACTGAGCCACAGGAAGAAGGGCCGCTCCGGGTCGCGGCGGCGCAGGAAGTCGATGCCCATGGTGGTGGCCCAGGTGGTCGGGTGCACCTCTTCGTGGTAGGGCCAGGGACGGGCCACCCAGGCGTTGGAGTTGAGTCCGTGCAGGATCAAGTCCGCGTCCGCGCCGATCTTCTGCCGCAGCCAGGGCATGTAGTCGTCGACCAGGTCCCAGTTGCGATGGGCCTTGCGTTCGCAGTGCAGGTACCCGTCGTGCAAGACCACGTTGTGGAACCCGCACAGGTTGCGGGCGGGCGCAAAGTGCATCTTGCCCACGCCCTGGGTGTGATAGCCCGCGGCCGCGAGCTCTCTGGGCAGCGTGTGCGGGTACCGGAACCGCACGTTGTCCGCGTATCCCACCCGGCCGTGCTGGCGGTGGGCGAGCCCGGTCAGCAACGCCGCGCGCGCGGCCACGCACGAGGGTACAGCCGTGTAGGCGCGGTCGAAGCGAATCCCCTGATGGGCGAGATGGTCCAGGTGCGGGGTCTCCACCACCGGGTGGCCCGCGCAGCCCAGGCAGTCGCCGCGCAGCTGGTCGCAGGTGATCAGCAGCAGATTCGGACGTTCGTCGGCCATGGTCCGGCCCCCGGGGACAACGGTTCGGCGGCTACTGCGGCCGGCCAGTATAGCATGCGCAGGGGTCAGTTCAACGAAAACCGTGCCTCGCGCGAGTGCAGGGACGCGGGGCAGGTTCCAGGCCGAGGCGCACGACGGCGGATATCCGTTTTGAGTTGACTTCGCCCGAGGCGGCGGTATACTGCGCGCGTCCGCACGCCTGCCCAGGGATGCGCGTATGCTCTCGAAGCGCCTCATCGTCTGTCTGGACGTTCGTAACCGTATGGTGACCAAGGGGATCCAGTTCCGCGAGAACGTAGACGTGGGCGACCCCGTTGAGCTGGCCGACCGGTACTATCGGCAAGGCGCCGACGAGCTGGTGTTCTACGACATCACCGCGTCCGCCGAGGACCGGGGCATGGACATCGACATGGTCGCCGAGGTCGCGCGCACGATCTTCATCCCGTTCAGCGTGGGCGGCGGGCTGGGCGGCCTGATGGACATGCGAAGCGCCCTGCTGGCCGGCGCAGAGAAGGTGAGCGTCAACTCCCTGGCCGTGCGGGACCCGCAGATCATCGCCCAGGGGGCGCAGGCGTTCGGCAGCCAGTGCCTGGTGGTGGGGATGGACGCCCTGCGGCGCGAGGACGCGGACCGGTTCCCCAGCGGGTACGAGATCGTGGTCCGCGGTGGGCGCACGCCCACCGGCATGGACATGCTGGCCTGGGCTCGCCGGGTCGAGGACCTGGGCGCGGGAGAGATCTGCCTCAACTCGATCGACGCGGACGGCACCCGGGACGGGTACGAGATCCGCGCGACCCGCATGGTCTCGGATGCGGTGGGCATTCCGGTCATCGCCTCGGGCGGTGCCGGCCGTCCCGAGCACGTGGCCGAGGTCCTGGACGCCGGGCGCGCGGACGCGGCGCTCGTGGCGAGCATGGTCCATTGCATGGGTTACACCTGCGGCGACATCAAGGAGCAAGTCGCGGGGGCGGGCGTGAAGATGCGCATGCGGTGGTGAGCCTTGCGCGCAGGCGCCGGCGCGCGTGTCTGCGCCATCTGTTGGAACGGACGCACAAAGGGGAGGCTAGCGTGGCAGCGGCGGAGTTCGTGCACCTGCACTTGCACAGCCACTATTCCGTCCTGGACGGGGTCAGCCAGATCGACCCGCTGGTCAAGCGCGCGCGCGAGCTCGAGTTCCGGTCCCTGGCGCTCACCGACCACGGGGCGATGTACGGGCTCGTGGAGTTCTACACCAAGGCGCAGAAGGAGGGCATCAAGCCGATCCTGGGCATGGAGGCCTATGTGGCCCCGGGCGCGCACACCGAGCGCGAGGCGCACGGGATCAAGGACGCCTCGTACCACCTGACCTTGCTGGCCGCCGACAATACCGGGTATTGGAACCTGATCCAGCTCAGCAGCATCGGGTTTCTGGAAGGGTTCTACTACCGGCCGCGCGTGGACAAGGCCCTGCTGCGCGAGTACCGGCAGGGGCTCATCGCCCTGTCCGGGTGCCTGAGCAGCGAAATCAGCCGCAAGCTGCTGGCCGAGCGCATGGACGAGGCCGAAGAGGCCGCGCGCGAGTACCGAGACATCTTCGGCGAGGACAACTTCTTCCTGGAGATCCAGGACAACGGCCTGGAGGACCAGCGCGCGGTCCTGCCCGGGTATCGCGAGCTCTCGGAGCGCACGGGCATTCCGCTTGTCGCAACCTCGGACGTGCATTACCTGCGTCCCGAGGACGCCAAGGCCCAGGACGTGCTGCTGTGCATCAACACGGGCAAACGTCTGGCGGACACCGACCGCGCACGCATCGCCACGGACCAGTTCTACCTGAAGAGCGCGCAGGAGATGCGCGTCGCGTTCCAGGACTTCCCCGAGGCCTGCGATCGCACGGTGGAGATCGCGCGCCGCTGCAATGTGGAGCTCGAGTTCGGCGAGTTCCACCTGCCCCGCATCGAGCCGCCCGAAGGCCTGACCATGACCGGGTACCTGGAGCGGCTGGTCCAGGACGGGTTGCGCGAACGGTACGGCGAGATCACCCCGCAGATTGAGGATCGATACCGGCACGAGCTCGAGGTCATCAAGGACATGGGCTTTCCCGGGTACTTCCTGATGGTGTGGGATATCGTGAAGTTCGCGCGCGAGCGCGGCATCCCCGTCGGCCCGGGCCGAGGGTCCGCGGCCGGGTCGATCGTGTCCTACGCCTTGCACATCACGGACCTGGATCCCCTGGAGTACGATCTCTTGTTCGAGCGGTTCCTGAACAAGGGTCGCCGGGAGATGCCGGACATCGACCTCGACTTCTGCAAGGACCGGCGCAGCGAGGTGCTCGAGTACATCATGGAGCGCTTCGGACGGGACCACTGCGCGCAGATCGTGACCTTCGGCTGCCTTTCGGCGAAGAGCGCCATCCGCGATGTGGGCCGGGTCCTGGACATCCCGCTCGCGGAAGTGGACACCGTGGCCAAGCTCGTGCCCGACGACCTCAAACCCCGCGACGGGGCCACAACGATCGACCTGGCTATGGACCAGAGCCCGGAGCTACGGGACCTGTACGACCGGGACGAGCGCATACACGAGCTCTTGGACATCGCGCGCAGGCTGGACCAGGTGGTGCGCCAGACCGGCAAGCACGCCGCAGGGGTGCTGGTGGCGGACGCGCCGATCACCGAGTACTGTCCGCTGGCCCGCCGCGGGGGCGAGATCACCACCCAGTACGAGATGAAGGTGCTCGAGATGCTGGGCCTGTGCAAGGTGGACGTCCTGGGCCTGGAGACCCTGACCGTGATCCATCAGGCGGTGGAGAACGTCGAGCGGCTCCACGGTCAACGGATCGAAATCGGGGCTGTCCCCCTCGACGCCCCGGCGGTGTACGAACTCCTGAGCCGGGGCGAGACCAAGGGCGTGTTCCAGCTCGAGAGCTCCGGATTCCGGGACCTGTTGGCCAAGCTGCGGCCGGACCGATTCGAGGACATCATCGCCGCGGTGGCCATGTACCGGCCCGGGCCCCTGGGCGCCGGGCTCGTGGACCAGTATGTGAACTGCAAGCACGGGCGGCAGACCCCGGAGTATCTGCATCCCTTGCTCGAACCGATCCTGTCCGAGACCTTCGGTCTGATCCTGTACCAGGAGCAGGTCCAGGCCATCGCCCAGCAGGTGGCCGGGTTCAGCTTGTCCGACGGCGACCTGATGCGCCGGGCCATGGGCAAGAAGGTGCCCGAGATCATGGCCCGGTACCGCGAGTCGTTCGTGGAGGGCGCCGCGAAGAAGACCGGCGCACGCGTCGCGGAGAAAATTTTCGAGCAGATCGAGTTCTTCGCCGGGTACGGGTTCAACAAATCGCACTCGGCCTGTTATGCCCTCATCGCGTACCAGACCGCGTACCTGAAGGCTCGCCATCCGCGCGAGTTCATGGCCGCGTTGCTCACCAGCGAAATGGACGACACCAAGAAGCTCGTGGACTACATCGAGGAATGCCGCCGCATGGGCATCGAGGTGAAGCCCCCGGACGTGAACGAAAGCCGGGGCGAGTTCACGGTGGTGGACAACGACCTGCGCTTCGGCTTGGCGGGCGTGAAAGGCGTGGGTGCCAAGGCCGTGGAGGGCCTGGTGGCCGAGCGCGAGGAACACGGCCCCTTCCGGGACCTGTACGACCTCTGCGAGCGCGTGGACCTGCACAGCCTCAACCGCGGGGCGCTGGAGAGCCTCATCAAGGCCGGGGCCCTGGACAGCCTGGGCGGCCACCGGGCCCAGCACATGGCCTCGCTGGAGAGCGCCATGGCCGCGGGCAGCCGCGCGGCCCGGGCGCGGGCCCGCAACCAGAAGAGCCTGTTCGGCTCGGGCGGCAGTGCAGGCGAGAACCAGGTCGCCCATCCGCCCACGGAGGTGGCGCCCTGGCCGGAGCCGACGCTGCTCTCTTTCGAGAAGGAGGCGGTGGGCTTTTACATCTCCAGCCATCCGCTTGCGCGGCACGCGGACGCCCTGACGACCTACGCAACAGCCACGACTGCGGACCTGGACGAGCTCGACGACGGCGCGTCGGTCGTCCTGGGCGGGGTCGTTGCGGGCCTGCGGCTTCTGAACACCAAGCGCGGCGACCGGTATGCGCGCATCGTGCTCGAAGACCTGCAGGGCACGGTGCAGGCGGTCGTCTGGCCCGACACCCTGGACGGGTGCCGGGATCTCCTGGGCGAGGAACGCATGGTCTTTGTGCGCGGCCGGGTGGACCGGCGCCGCGAGCAACCGGAGCTCGACGTGAAAGAGGTCGTCCCCATGGAGCAGGCCGTGGAACGCCTGTCCGCGTCCGCGGAGCTGCGGCTCGACTGCAGTTCGCTCGACGCCGATCAGCTCGAACGGCTGGGGGAGCTCTTGCAGGCCCACAAGGGCGACCGGCCCCTGTACCTGGTGCTCACCAACCTGGAGGGCCGGAAGGTATACGCCCGGTCCGGCCGCGCGTGGTCTATCCGGCCCAGCACCCGGCTTCGCGAGGACGTGGACGCGTTGCTCGGCGCGGGCCACTTCGCCTTCCGCGCGAACGGACAGGGCTGAGCCGGAGCGCGGCCCGCATTCTCGACCCCGTGGAAAGGAGCATCTTGTGCAACCGGCTGCGGACTGCATTCCCTGCATGTTTCAGCAGGCGCTCAACACCGCGCGGGTGGTGACCGACGACCCGAAGGTCCACGAGGAAGTCCTGCGCCGACTCGCCGCGCACGTGGCCGCCGGGGGCCATCGCGGCAGCGACCCGGCCGCCATCTCCAAGCCCGCCTACGACATCGTGGCCGAGGTGACCGGTGTGCGCGACCCGTACGCGGCCGCGAAGCGGGAGAGCAACCAGGAGGCCCTGCAACTCTTGCCCGAGCTCGAACGGATGGACGCAGCCGCGCGCGATCCGTTGGCCGCGGCCGTGCACCTGGCCGCGGCCGGAAACCTGATCGATTTCGGGATCGGGCATGCCGCGCCGGGCAGCATCGCCGAGGAGGTGCGCGCGCTCCTGCAGCGTCCCTTTGCCATCGACGACATCGGGGATTTCCGCGAGGAGCTGCGGCCCGGGCGCAAGCTCGTGTACCTGGGCGACAACGCGGGCGAGATCGTGTTCGACCGGGTGCTCGTGGAGCGGATCCAGGAGCAGGGCGTGGAGGTCGTCTTCACCGTGAAGAGCGGGCCCATCATCAACGACGCGATCATGGAGGACGCGCGCGTCGCGGGACTGACGGACCTTGTGCGCGTGGTGGAGACGGGCTCGGACGACGTGGGCGTGCACTGGGAGCACTGCTCGGCCGAGTTCCGCGAGGCGCTCGACGCCGCCGACGTGGTGGTGAGCAAGGGCCAGGGCAACTTCGAGACCTGCCACGGCCGCCTGCCCAATGCCTACTTCCTGCTGAAGGCGAAGTGCAAGCTGGTGGCCGCCGCCCTGGGGGTGACGCTGGGCGACATCGTGTTCAAGCACGAGCGCATTGCCTGAATGCGCGCCGAAAGCAAAGCCCCGGACAGCGCTACTGGATGCCGCGGGCGTGGCAGGCGAATGCGATGTCGTCGACCGCTCGCAGATAGGCCGCCTTGCGCAGGCTCACCTTGCGGTCCAGGGCGACCTGGTGCGTGGCGTCGTAGGCCTGGTCCATGACGTCTTGCAGCCGGTCGAACACGCTCGCCTGGGTCCAGCGATCCTGGTTTTCGTTCTGCACCATCTCGAAGTAGCTCACGACCACGCCCCCCGCGTTGGCCAGGATGTCGGGCACTACGGTGATCTCGCGGCGGCCGAGGATGTGGTCCGCCTCGACGGTCAGCGGACCGTTGGCGCCCTCCAGGATGAGCGATGCGCGCACGGACTGTGCGTTCTCGGCGTGGACCGCGTTCTCCAACGCGGCCAGGAACAGGATGTCCACCGGCGCGGCGATCACGTCTTCGCGTGCGGGCTCGGCCTGGGGGAAGTCCATGAGCTTCTTCTGGCCGTGTTCGTCCACCCAGGCCTTCAGCTTGGGAATGTCCAGGCCGTCGGCCCGCGTGATGCACCCGTACTCGTTGGCCACGTGCGTGACGCGCAGGCCGAGGTCCGTGTGGGCCTTGACCGCGGCGTGGCTGCCCACGTTGCCGAATCCCTGCACGGCCAGCGTCTTGCCCTGAAGGTCGAGCTTGTGCGCGGCTGCGTGGCGCGCGAGCACCATCATGGCGCCATACCCGGTGGCCTCGGTGCGCCCCTGGCTGCCGCCGAGTTCAATGGGCTTGCCGGTGAACGCGGCGGTGATGCTCTCGCCGCGGTACTTGGTGTATTGGTCGGCCATCCAGGCCATGATCTGGGCGTTCGTGTTGACGTCCGGGGCGGGGATGTCCTTCTTCGGCCCCAGGTCGTGGATCAGGCCGTCCACGTACTTGCGGCTGAGCCGCTCCTTCTCGGCCGGGCTGTAGTCCGCGCCGGGCGGCAGGACCACCCCGCCCTTGGCCCCGCCCAGGGGTAGGCCGACCACCGCGCACTTGAGGGTCATCTGTCCGGCCAGGGCGCGGACCTCGTCCAGGTCCACGTCCTGGTGCCAGCGGATGCCGCCCTTGTAGGGCCCGCGGAAGTTGTTGCTCTGCACCCGATAGGCCATCAGCACGTCGATGTCGCCGTCGTCGCGCTGCAACGAGATGCGGAAGCTGATGACCCGGTCCGGGATGATGAGCCGCTCGATGATGTGCTTGCCCGGATAGCGGGTCGAGAGCTCGAGCTCCTGGCCGGTCTCACGCAGAAGCTCGTTGACACTCTCGAGGAACAGGCAGCCGGGTGCCTTGGGCTCAGGCATGGGGACTCTCCGCAGTGGGCCCTAGCGCAGCGCGTCGGCGTGTTCGGCCACCTTGCGGAACGCGGCCGCGAATTGCTCGATGGCCTCGGGGCGGTCGTGTTTGAACCACGGGATCCCGTAGGTCGTCTCCGGAGTGCGCTCGGTCACCGGCAGAGATCCCGGGCCCTGGCGCACGTCGCGCTGGCCGAAGGCGAGCACGGTCGGCTTGCCCTGGCGGAAGATGTCCGCCTCGTGGAACACCGGGTGCGTGTGCAGGGGGCGGTTGCATCCCGGGCTCGTGCGGTAATGGCCGTCGAGCTCGGCGTTCACCGCGTCGCAGTAGGTCTTGCAGGGCAGGCCGTCCAGCTCCTCGGGCCGGTACAGGCCGTGCGCCGCGTACCAGCCGCCCATGGTGGACCCGGAGTCCTTGGCGGGCCGGTGAGCCTTGAGCCCCGGCGCGCCGTCGAGCAGGTCCCAGAACCGGTTCATGGCCCGCTGGATCTCGGCGATGCGTTCGTCGTAGTACTTGAGCTGCACAAGCGCCATGGCCGAGCACGTCTGGTTCATGCGGTGCTTGTACCCGCCCAGGGGCACGCCCTGGAACTTGAGAAGCTCCGGGTCCGTGATGCACTTCTCGGTCGGGTTGTAGTTGGACGGCGCGCCGGTGCGCTCGTAGAACCCGTACGCGATGCAGTGCTCGTACACGCTCTTGTCGTCGGTGACAAGCACCCCGGCCTCGCCCACGGCGAAGCTCTTGCCGCTCATCAGGCTCATGGCCGCCGCGTCGCCGAACGTGCCCAGCTTGCGGCCCTTGTACAGCCCGCCCTGGGCATGGCTCACGTCCTCGAGCACCTTGACGTTGTGCTTGCGGGCGATGGCCATGATCTCGTCCATCTCGCACGGATGGCCCATGTAGTGCACGGGCACGATGAGCTTGGTTCGAGGTCCGATGCGGTGCTCGATATCGGCGGGATCGATGCACAAGGTGTCGGGCAAACAGTCGGCGAAGTTGACAGTCGCGCCCAGGGTCAGCGCCTGCGTGCAGCTGGCCCAGTAGGTCAGGCTCGGGCAGATGATCTCGTCGCCCGCGCCCACGCCCAGGGCCCACATCGCGGCGCGCAGGGCCGTGGTGCCGTTCGGATATCCGAGTGCGTAGGTGCGGCCCATCCATTCGCCGAAGGCCTTTTCAAACTGCTTGGTGATGTCGCTCGAGCTCATCTTGCCCGCGCGCAGCACCTCGATCACCGCCTGCTCGTCTTCCTCGGTCACGATCGGCCACTTGAAGATGTCGCCGGGCTCGG
>CAZOBJ010000062.1:0-8192 GCA_964577825.1 uncultured Planctomycetales bacterium | reverse complement strand
GCCTGCTCGTCTTCCTCGGTCACGATCGGCCACTTGAAGATGTCGCCGGGCTCGGCGGTCAGCGCCGTGGGTCCGCCGTGGATGGCCAGGGGGCTCTTCACCTCGGTCATGGTCTCTCCTCCGCGCCGCTGGGACAGGGACAGGGGCTTGGCGCCCCGCCCGCAGTGAATGACGGGTCCGCGCATCGGGCCCGGAAGCCTGCATTATGACCGGTCGTGCGTAGGAATCAAGGCGCATTCCGGACAATCGCCGCAGCTTCGGGCCGCAATGTGTGCAACCCGGGCCAGGGCCAGGGGCGCGCCGGCAAGCGGATCGTCAGAGGCTTGCCAGCGGACCGGTGCGGGGCATGTCCTCGGTGGTCGGGAGCACCAGCACCTGGCCCACCTGGAGCTGATGGCGGTTTGGGAGCCGATTCACGGACGCCACCAGCCGCGTAAGGCGCCCGCGCCGCGTGGTCCCGTAGTGGCGGTGCACGATTTCCGACAGCGTGTCGCCGCGGCGGACCGTGTACCGGGTCACCGCCTGGTCGGTGGGTGTATCGGCGGCGCGGTCGACCGCGCGCACCGCGTGCGCCTGCTCCCGGGGTTGGGCCGGCGGCGAGGCCTGATGCTCGGCCGGGGTCGGTTGTGCGGGCGCGTCGGCCTCATCGGCCCCGTGGTGCAGGACCAGGTACTCGTCCTGCATGCGCGACTGCTCCTGGTGCATTTGGGCATTCAGGTCCGCGGCCAGCCGCCGATAGCGCAGGTCCAGGGCCTCCTCCCGGTCGCGCAGGCGGCGCCGCAGGGCGGCCTCGCGCACGCGCCACTGCTGCTGGCTGTCCCGGTAGGCCGCGCGCAGAAGCTCGTTCTCGCTCTTGAGGCCCTGGTTGCGATCGCTCAAGGTGGCCAACTGCGCGTCCTGCGCAGGCTCTTCGTCGGGCACGAGGGCCATGGGCGCGCCGGAGAAGCCCGTGTCCTGATGGGGGCTCGGCTCCATGATCAGGAGCGCGCCGGAGAGCACCACGCAGAAGCAGGCCGCCACCGCGGCCGCGGAGTAGGATAGCACGGACCGGCGCATGCTCCGGTGCAGGCGCGCGCGCGTCTTGTCGTGGTCGCCCGCCTCCTCTTCGAGCACCTCCAGGACGGCGAGCTGCTGCTCTTCGAGGTCGGGCACGGTCTCGGTCTTGAGCACGTTGCGCTCGCGCTCGATCTCCTGCTTCTCGACCCGCAGCGAGAGCACCTCGCGGGTGAGCTCGTGCAGGCGGGTGGTGGCCGCCTCCAGCTCCACGATGCGCGCGTCGCGCTGGCTTACCAGGGCGCGCACCTCCTCCAACTGCTGGTCCTGCAGGCTCAGCAACTCGTCCTTCTGCGCGATGAGCCCCGCGAGACGGTCGATCTCCTGCTGCTTGCGCGCGATGCTCTCTTCGAGGCCTCGCAGGGCGTTCTCCAGCTCCACCACCTCGTCGGCGACCTCGGCCACGGTGCGCGGGGTGGGCTTTGCGTGGGCCGGATGGGCCGTTGCGGCGGGCGCGCAAAGCGGCGCGGCGCCGTGCGCAGGCTCCTCGGTGTCGTGGTCTGGGGCTGAGGAAGAAGGCGGCTTCTCGCCTGAGCCGACCTCTTCCTGCGGGGCCGTGAGCGCGACGAGCTCGTCCAGAGTCACGAAGTCCGGGCCGTGCGTGTCTGCGTCCGATGCCTCCGGTTCCTGCGAGGCCTGGGCCTCGTGCTTCAGAGCCTGGGCATAGGCCTCGTGCTGAGCGGCGAGCTCGGCGGGGAACCGGATCAGGCCCGATCCGTAGTCGTACCAGTCCTCGTCCTCGTCGGAGGCCGAGCCTTCAGAGAAGTGGGCCTGCCCGTGGGCCGCGGGCTCGTACGCGGACTTGTCCTCGTCGTCGTACAGGTACCGAATCTTGGCGCCCGGGTCCGCAAGGAGCGTGGTGTCCTCCTCGGACATGTGGGTGTCCTCCGGCCGCACGAGCCGGGGGCCAAGCTGCGTGCCTTCCTCGTCCTCTTGCGCGGGCGCCTCGGTGTCGGCGTCCTCGTTCGCATCCTGGCGGGCGGCTGCATCGGCCAGTCGCTCCTTGAGAGACTGTTCGGCCGCGGCGAGTTCCTCGGCCGGCACCAGGGCGGCGGAGGACTGGTCGTTGGCAGCCCCCACGTCCCCCTCCGCGTCCTGGGCGAGGCCGGCCTCGTGGTCAATCGGTGCGGCGTCCCCCTCCGAGTCGGGCATGGTCGCGCTGGCGCTTGCCAGGTCCGAAGGCTGCTGATGGCCGACCAGTTCGTCCAGGCTCGTGTCCAGAGCATCCTGCGTGGGGGCCGTGTCGGCCTCGTCCGCTTCATCATACGTTGCGGAGTCTTGAGGCACGGCGCCGGGCGCGGTGCGGACCTCTTCGCACGGGTCTTCGGTCACGGCCTGGAAGCCTGCCTGAGCGTCCACCTGCGCATCCACGGGCGCGTCTTCGGGGTTTTCCACGGTCATGTCCGCGATCACGGACGACGGGGTCTCGTCGCTGTCGAAGTCCGTGTCCGCCTCGGCATCCTCGGCGGGCGCCTCCGCGTCCAGGATCGCAAGGATCTGACTGCGCATGGGCTCGGGCCGCAGTGCGGCGATGGCCCGCAGTCGGAACGTGTCGTATCCGCGCTCGCGGTACTCGCGGACGATGTCTTCGGCCGTGCGCATGGGGTCGATCCTCCTCGCGTGGCAAGGCAGCGCGCGGGCGATGCGGTGACGCTCACAGCGCGTGGTCGCATCCGCCCGGCTCGTTCTGGTTTATCGGCGAATCGGGCGCGAAGATTTACGGAAAAGGTTGTGGGCTGCGCGCAAGATCCGCGCCGCGAGAGGCCGGTGTTGCGACGAGCCGCGCGATGTGGACAACCCTGGGAAATGGCCGTGCGGGCCGGCCGGCTAGGGTCCGGGCGCGGCCACGAGCGCAAGGCGAAGGCGCAGCTCCTCGCGGGGCAGGCTGCGGCCGAACCGTGCGGCCAGTACGCGCGGGGCGCCGTACCGGTTGGCAAGCTCCACCTCGGTGTATCGGGTGGGGAACTCCGCAAGTGTCCGTGCACCCGCCAAAGGGGCCTTGGGCCATGGCCGGTCGAGCACGACCAGGAAGCGCTCGCCGCGCTGGGCGCGGCGTTCGAGGTCCGGGTATTCCACGCGACGGAAGGGCGCGACGATCTCAGGGACCCGCGCTGCGTAGAACGCCACGGGCACGGCGTCCACGATGTACACGTTCGGCGGGGGCCGCAAGCGCTCGCGCGCCCGGGCCGTGGCCGTGAGGAGCTTCTCGTACGGGACCTCGGGCGTGCGCAGCGCGCGGGGCAAGGGCCAGGCGAGGCTCGCGAGCAGGAGGAGGACGAGCGCCGCCCGTCGCATGGGCCTCTCCTCCCAGACGCGCCAGAGGTCGGCAGCCGCTGCGCCCGCGGCGACGAGAACAAGCGGCACGATCGGCAGGAGGAGCCGCGGATACTTGTGATACGCCACCGTGGACAGGGCATAGAGCCCGGTGATGACGAGGACAAGCCGGGCGTTTGGGCTCCCGCGCCGCGCGAGCACCCACAGCCCGCCCGCCGCGAGCGCGAGCACGGGCCATGGCACCCACAGCAAGAGGCTCGCCCCATAGTGGAGAGCCGAGCCGTAGAGCGAGGTCAAGGGCGTCTCGATCGCGGTATGGTGGGCCCGGTACGCGAGCCAGGCGCCCCAGCCCGGCGCGGTTGCGATCTGCCAGGCCAGGGGCAGGCAGGCCGCGAGCGCCGCGAGCACGAGCACTGCGCTGCTCGTCACGCGCCCGCGCAGGTGCTTGCGCCCCTCGGGTTTGACGCAGCAGACGAGTGCGCCCGCCAGGAAGAGCGCGGGCACGATGACCCCGGTGTACTTGGTCCAGCACGCGAATGCGGTGGCCGCGGCGGCGAGAGCCAGCGCGCCGCGCCCGCGCGTGCGCTCATGTCGGAACAGGGCCCACAGCGCCACGAGGAACCAGGTGGCGAACGCGGCGTCCGTGAGCGCCATGCGGCTGTAGAGGAGGTGATACTCGGTGACCGCCAACAGGCCGGCCGCCACAAGGCCCGTGCGCCGGCCGGCCACCTCGGCCCCGAGCAGGGCGGTCAGCGGTACGGCCACGGCACCCGCCACCGCGGAGACGAGGACCGCCGCCGCGGCGGTGGTGCTCAATGCCGCGTACGCGCCGGTGACGAGCGCATAGAAGAGCGGTGGAGCGAAGTGGTTGTCGTACACGTTGCCCCGCAAGACCTCCCCGAGCGGCGTACCCAGGGCCTGGGCCGCGCGCAGGGCGTACACGCCCTCGTCGAAGTGCTGGAGCTGCAGCTCGTCGAACCGGAGCAAACGCATGAGCAGGCCGGCGCAGAACAGGACCAGGAGCGCCCGTGCGCCGATGCGCCGGTCTGTTGTGGATGGCTGTGTCGGGGACGCGTCCATGTCGGAGTCCGGGGCCGGTATCGATAGACCATCGACCCTTAGCCAAAGCGAGCAGCGAGACGCGGGTCGTGCGCGCTACGCTGTTTCCACACCTCTTGCAGTCGCCTGGCAGTATGGACTCGCCCCGGGCCGATTCCCCGGGGCGGGCGTTGGTTCGCTGTGCGTCGTCCCGGCCCGGGCCTCCTTGCACTGCCATCAAGCGAAGCTCGCCGCAGACGCTATTTCTTGTACGGCCGATGCGTGAGCGCCCAGTAGCGCCAGTCCGTGACCGTGGACCAGGCGCGCGCGTACCGGCCCAACTCCAGGTCGCCATCCGCGGCCAGCGCGCTGCGGCGCAGGAAAACGCGGTCGTCCTCGGACATGGGGGGCGCGTCCTCCATGTCGTCGAGCCGCGTCTGCGCCAGGGCGGCCAGGTCGCGGATGTGCGTGAGGTGTTCCTCCTCTACGGGGTCGACCTCCCAGTCCACGACCTCTGCCTCAGCGCCGTCGGCCCGGTACGCGGCCACGCCGAAGGGCTCCAGGTCCACGGACGCAACGGTCCTGCCCTCTTCGTCGGTGGCGGCCTCCACGGCCTCGCCGCTCACGAGATCGGTCACCTGCGTAGCGCCGGCCAGCGTGACCCGGCCCTGCACGGGCCAGTACCCGGGGTTGGCCACGTAGAAGAGCCGTGCATCGCCCTGGCGCAGCGAGCGGATGGCCAGGTTCGTCTCGAACCCAGTGTCCAGGTCCGCCGTAAATCGCTCGGCCGGAAGCGCGCGGAACACGCGGATGAACTCGCGCATGGGCTGCTCGGAGCCCACGATGCGGCTCACGTGCGAGAAGCCCCACAGGATGAACTGCGGGTCGCCGCCGATGAGCGCCTGAGTGAACGGCTCGCGCAGGCAGTCGCCGCGCGCGTGCGCCTGCGGAGTGGACTGGTAGGGGTAGGCCCAGCCGTCGCGGTCCGGCATGGTGAACGGGTACCGCTCCACCTCCTGCCAGTGGTGCATGATCATCTGGCTGCGCCGCGGCCCGGAGTCGTACACCGCGTAGTACTCGGGATTCACGTTCATCTCGTACGCGGCGGCGTAGGGCATGGCGCGGGCCCGCGTGGGATGGTAGCGCATGGTGGCCGCGTGCGACCAGTGGGTCACGTACAGGCCCTCGTCTTCGTCGTAGGCCTGCGGATCCCAGGCGTTGAGCCGCAGGAAGTCGCTCAGAGGCAGACCGGTATGCTTCCACATGGACGGATGGGGCGCGTCGACGTACAGGCTGGCGAGCAGGATGTAGTCGTCGCGGTGCGCGCGCATCCGGTCGCGCATCTGCAGGAAGAACGCGCGCAGCTTCTGGCACCGCCACTCGATCCACTGCGCGCGGCGCGCAGGGTCGGTCAGGAACTCGTGCCGCGCGGCGAATCGGTCTGCGTCCTCGGCCGCGCCCGGGACCTGCATGCCGGTGTCCTCGACGAAGCGGGCGATCGTGGCGTCGTCGTAGCTTGCGGCCAGGTAGTCGAATTCCTCGCCTGTATCCCGGGGATAATACCGTTCTACAGGCCACAGAGTGGGGATGGAGAAGTTGCCGCCCATGTAGGTTGTCCAGTTGACGCCCAGCACTCCGGGCACGTGCGCCCATTTGCCGGAGAACTCGTCGGCGAGCCGGAGCATGGTCGCCTCCACCGCGGGGTGAAGGAAGTTGAGGTTGTGGACCTGGCTGCCGTTCTTGTCCACCAGGTAATAGGTGTCGGCGCCGGCCTGCACCTGCGCGTCGCTGCGGCTCGCCGGCGGCTCGTCCATGAGCGTGCTCTGGTTGATGAATTCCACGCTCATCAGCGTGCGGATCCCGTTGAAGGAGAGCACGCGCGCGGCCACCTCGCGCAGGTCGATGGGCACGCGCGCGGTGTCCACGCTGGGCACGCCCGGCAGGCACTTGTTGCGGTCCCAGTACTGCCAGCATCCCATGGCGTTCAGGTTCTCGCCGGTGAACAGGCTGTACTGCGCGTACGCGGTGGCCGTATCCAGCCGCTGGGCGAGCTCCTTGCACACATACGCCACGGGCTGGGCCATCACGTCGCCGGCATTCTGGCGCGCCTGGGCGCGCGTGGAGTCCGGCGCCGAGGCGGGGCGAATCCCGCAAAAGGCGCCGAACGCGTTGTTTTCGTTGAGGTTCTCTGTGAGGATGCCCAGGCACCGGTCGCCCGCGTCCTGTCCGCCCAGCGCGGGCAGGCCGTTGGCGATCCGGTAGATGCGGATCTCGGAGGCCGCGGCCGCCGAGCCGTCCTGGATGTTGATCACATTCACCGCGTGTGGTCCGGGTCCGGGCCGATACAGGAACTTGAGCTCGCGCATGCGGCCCGTGACCGGGAACCGGAACCCGGTGATGACCGCGGGCGCCAGGCGCGCGTAGCTCGTCTTGCCGCGCCAGCGCGCAGTGCACGAGATGCCCATCCATCGCTCCCGGTCGTCCGGGTAGACCATCACGACTTGGTACCAGTCGTACGGGTGGGCGAACTCGACCTTATACGAGAACTGCGCACCCCAGTTCGGACGGGTCTCGCGATACTGGAGTCCGTTCTCGTCGACCAGGATCGGTTCGGTGATCTCGTGCTTGGGCGTCTCCTCGATGTCGCCGCCTGCCACGGCGAGGTGCTCGCCGTCGGCCTCCAGCCACGGCCGGTCGTCGGGATCCGTGCAGTCGACCACAGTCTCGAGCTCGAGGTCGAGCCCGTCCTCGTACGAGTCTCCCGCCACCTCACGGACCGGCACGCGGCCGACCACCACCAGAGGCTCCGGGATGTGGCTTTCCGCGGTCTCGGCGCCCAGGATCAGGTCGGCCTGCACCGTGTACACGCCTCGCGGCAGGCGGCCCAGGTCCAGGTCGCACACCACACCATGGCCCTGCGCGCGGAACTCGGTCTGGCGACCGGTGGCATTCGCCGCTTCGTCCGCCACAGAGACGAAGTCCCGCTCCACGAACCGGTACCGGCGCACCCGCCAGGTCACGGCGGGCGTGCGATCGTCCAGCCCCTCTGGGATCTCGGCGGTCACGGTGACTGGTTCGTCCTCAGTATAGAAGAACTGCGGCTCGGTCGGGTTCGAGAGCTTGAGCAGCCCATCCGAGGCCGGGCGTTCGCTGCGGCTCTTGTAATGGATGCGCCAGTACTTGATGAGCCCCGGTTCGCCGTGCTCCGCGTGCCGCAGGCCGGTGAGCTTGTCAAAGCCCTTGCCGCCGCCCGGCGCGGCCCAGCCCTGCTCGGGCGGCTTGGTGCGCCAGGTCCAGGAGTCGTCCGTGTCCAGCCGCACCATCGTGCCGTCGGCCATAACAACCCGGCCCTGGAGGTACACGTTGGGCGCGTACTTGCCCGGCCGCCAGGCCTGGATAGCCACGCAGTTCGTCTCGCCCGGCTCAAGGTACGGCTTCAGGTCCACCGGCGTGGTCGCGTAGATGCCGATGTGGGGCCGAGGCAGGACCAGGGTCTTGTCCTCGACCTTGGCGCCGTTGACGAAGAGCAGCGTGTTGGCGACCGAGGCGTTGGCGCGCCAGATTTCTCCTTCCGGGAGTTCGAACTCCTTGCGGAACCAGCCCTGGCGGCCCTTTTTCAAGAAGCGCAGATCATAGACCTCGAAGGTGGCGCCCTCGCCGCCCTCCACCCGGAACTGGATCCCGTCCGCCGGGCCGTACCCGCGATGGTGCAAAGGACGCGGACGCGTGAACGTGAGCGTCTGCACCTCGCCGGGTTCGAGCACCTTCATGCTCCGCTGCCACGCGCCCCGCGTGGCCTCGCGCTCGCCGCCCACGGTCATGTACGG
>CAZOBJ010000061.1:0-18784 GCA_964577825.1 uncultured Planctomycetales bacterium | reverse complement strand
GTCCCACATAAAGTCGTTCATCCCGTTCCACCAGCTGTTCCCGTCGTAGGCCGCGTCATAGGCGTTCAGGCCCTCGCCGAAGATGGGCAGCCCCGCCGGCCAGGTGTCGATGTACGTGCCCGCAAGCTGCGGATAAGTCTTGAGCAAAAACGTGATCCGCCGACACAGCCAGTCCCGCCACTCCGCGGCGCGCACGTCCATCACCGGGTCCGAGTCCATGGGGTACTCGGTCGAGGGCACCACTCCGCCCTTGAACCAGTTCATGTCGATGGCCATGGCCTCCTGCATGCGCACCTGCTCCAGGCCCGCGTCCGCGGCCTTGTACCGCAGCCGATGGAGGTCCGGCATGCCGAAGTCCGGGTCGGTCATGAGCTTCACCCTGCCGTGCACGCAATTGTAGTACATGAGGGGCGCCAGCCCGAGCTCGGCGAGCACCTCCAGCGACTGGACGAAAAAGGCCATGCGCGGGTGACGCTCGGCCATGCGCGGGCCCCAGTACCGCGCGTCGAAATGCTGGGACAGGTGCCCGGGTTCGATGACCACGTACTTGGCCCCCAGGTCGCGCACGGTCCGGGCGTCCGCGCGCAGCCGGTCCAGGTCGAACCGGCCCTGCGCGTCCGCGTACCAGGCATCGTCGTAGAACCACATGAGCCCGGGCCCGTCCCCGCGCACGCCCTGGTAGGGCACGGCCGCGTGGTAATTGCGCACGCAGTCGATGAGCCCGGCCCCCCGGACCACGTAGAAGACAAGCTCCCAGGCGGAGCGCTCCGTGCCGTCGAGAAACGAGAAGGTCACCCCGCCGTCCCCGAGCCGCATGCCCACACCTTTGTCGGTCGTCTCGCACGCGATCATCTCGCATGGGGCGTTCGTTCCCGGGTCCATGCACACGGCCAGGGGCAGGTCCGCGGGAATCGCGCCCTCGGCCGCGGCCGAGCGCTTGGGCAGGCCGTAGTGCGCGAAGTTCAGCGCCGCGCCCTGGAGCTCATAGACCGGCGGATTGTGCAGCCATGTGGGAACGTACGCGAGGCTTCGATCCGTGGCGAAACGAATTGTCAGAGGATGTCGGCTCAGGCCCCGGTTGCTCACGCGCATCCGGTACCGCGTGATGTCGCCCTGCTCGCGCGTCTCCACGTCCACGAGCGTATTGTAGAACGCGAAGCTCTGGCCATAGACCTCCTGCTTCTTGACCCGCGCCTCGTCGGGAAACCGGATCGTGTCGAGGCGTACGGTGCTGGCTTGGTGCGTCATGGCGAGTAGCCTTTCTGTTCTCTGTGGCATCCGTTCCGCGGCGCACTTGTCATCTCGCCGCGCGTAGCCGTCCCCTCACATCCGAGATTCCAGGGGGATTCGCCTCCCGGGTCGCCTGCCACTGGGGCTGACTCGACCGAATCTTGGGGCCGAATTCTGGGCCGTTCCAGCGCATGCTACGCTGCCGATCCGAGCGGTCAAGATATTTCGATCTATGTCGGCAGGCTGTGAGCGTGCAACCCGAGGCCCAAGGCGGCGCGTCTTGGATGCCAGTCCCTGTTCTGCCCTCGTTGCCGGGGTCTGTCGTCCGTCCAGGATCGCAGCGGCGAGGCCCCAGGGCAACCGGAGACGGGATAAGTCGGATGCTCTGTCCGTCGGGTACAGAAGGCCGGGCTCGGATCGCCTTGACTCGCGCGGTGGATCGGCGTAAATGACACCATGGATGTCGGCATGCACACGAGAAGGACCCGTATGATCCGGTGGTTGACAGTGGTCTTCGTCATGCTGCTGGTCGGCATCGTGCTCGTTGTGGACCAAGGGATGCGATGCGAAAGAGAGCATTTGCGTGGGCGGACACGCGTCCTGGCGTTCGTTTGGTCGGTGTGAAGGCCCGTGGAGCCTGAGCCCGAAGAGAACGGAAAGCCGTCCGATCTCCTGCTGAAAGGGGTAAGGTGACCCCCGCGAAGATCTGCTCCCTCATGATCTGGGTGAATGCAGCGATCCTGGTGAGCTTCGGGCTCTACTTCTTCCTGGTCCCGGCCGCCATTGTGATCTACGATCTGACCGACGAGGGCATCCGCGAGCCCGGCATACCGCGGGCAGCGGTTCGCCTGTTTCGCAGTCTCACCCCCAGGTACGGGCAGTGGGCCGAGGCGCGACTCGGCGCCACGCGAGCCGGTGAGGTCTCCACACGCAACATCTCCGGCACCGAGTGGCCGCTTTTCGGCAGCGTGTTCTACCTGTGGTCCGTGGAGTCCTTGCAGGAGGCATGGGAGCAAGACCACGGCCTGATGCCAACGGCGCCCAAGGTCTACGCAGAGGACGCCATCGACGCGGCCGCTCGGCTGGTGATCGATCCCGCGCACGCCGCCTGGGTCCGCAAACACTGGGGCGACGATTACCTGCACACGGAGAACGTGTACTACCGGATGCTTGGGATCGGCGCGCTGACGAGTCATGCCAAGCTGACCGGCAGCCAAGAGCACCTCGCCTATTTGCGCGACCAGGTGGAGACCCTGTCCGCAGAGCTGGCCGCGAGTCCGCACGGATTGCTGGACGACTATCCCAGCCAATGCTATCCCGGCGACGTTCTCGTGGCCATCGCCTGCATACGACGCGCCGACGAGGTGCTGGGCACGGACCATTCCGCGTTCGCGCAGCGAGCGATCCGAGGCTTTGAAGGACCTCGCCTGGACAAACGCGGACTGGTCCCCTACGCGGCCAGCTCGCGCAGGGGGAAGGCCTTGGGGCCTTCGCGCGGGTGCGGCAATGCCTACGTCTCTCTGTTCGCGCCTGAAATCTGGCCCGAACAGGCAAGGAAGTGGTATGCGCGATTTGTCGAGCACTTCTGGCAGGAGCGCTGGACTGCTGCCGGGTTCCGCGAATTCCCCAAGGACATGCAAGGCTACGACTGGTACATGGACGTGGACGCCGGGCCCGTGCTTGCCGGCTTCGGCTTCGCCGCGTGCGGATTCGGGGTCGGCGCCTCACGCGCGAACGGCCGATTTGACCATGCCTTTCCCCTGACCGCCACGACGCTCGTGGTCTCTTGGCCGTTGCCTGACGGCACTCTCGCTGCGCCCCGCGTGCTGTCCAATGCCACGGATGCACCCTACCTGGGCGAGGCGGCCATCCTGTACAACCTGACGCGCATGCCCGCCCAAGGCACGGACATCGTACCCGGCAGGAGCATCCCCGGCCTGGTGTACATCCTGGTCTGCGCGCTCATCGGCCTGGACCTTCTCTTCGTCGGGTCCAGTGTGCTCAGGGTACGGAAGTGGCATCTGCGTCGCGACGTGAGCCGCATGCCTCGACCGCGTGTGCAGGCCTGCCTATGGGCCACGCTCCTTGTCGCCGCTGTGGCGAGTGCATGGCTCTGGCACTGGGTCGCGGCCGTGCTGCTGCTCGTCATACAGTTCCTCCCGCGCGTGCGCACCCCAAAGCCGAGCAAACAAGGCGGCTAGGCAGGTGTAGTGTAGACTGCATGCGCGGTGTCTTGGCCCGCGCACGCCGCTGCGTGGTCGGACTGGAGCGCGGATGTGAGGGGGTCGGGTCTGCTGTTCTGGCTCCATGCGTGAGGCCCAACCCCTTCTCACCCGCGCACGCCCAGCTTGTCGGCCCATTCGTTGAGCGCGTCGACCGTGGCCTGGCCGAGGTCCACGCCCTCGCGCCGGATCGTGCGCGCGGCCCGGTGCGAGCGCTCGCCCGGCAGGGCAATCGGGTGCCTCCGGTCCAGGGGCCGATGCGCTTTGAGGAGCTCGACGAGCCGCTTGGTCCGCGATCGGAACCTGCGCGGCGTCATGAAGTGCTCGACATCGATGACCAGGAACGCCTGCGAGGACCCGTTGCCCCCCTGGGGCGACAGGCTCACCTCGTCCGTGATGGCGCCGCCCCCCAGGACCGCGGACAGGATCTCCACGAGGAGCGCCACCCCGAAGCCCTTGTGCCCGGCCATGGGCTGGGGCACGCCGCCCTGCATCACGCGGGCCGGGTCGTCCGTGGGGCGGCCGCGCGCGTCCAGGCCCCAGTCCGGCGGGATCTTGCGGCCCGCGGCCCGGTACTCCTGGAGCTTGCCGTACGACGCGTATGCGTTGCAGATGTCCAACAGAATCGGGAACCCCGCCCCGGTCTGCGCGGCGAACCCGAACGGGTTGTTGCCGATGGCCCGGTCGGCCGAGCCGCCCGTGCCCATGCACGAGACCGTGTTGCTGGCCGCGATGCCCAGCATGTTCCGCTCCGCGGCCAACAGCGCGTACCCCGCCGCGCCCATGAAGTGGTTGCTGTTGCGCAGGCTCACCATCGAGACGCCGTAGCGCGCGGCCTTGCGCATGGCCTTTTCCATGGCCCGGTACGCGGCCAGGGGGCCGGGCGCGTTGTCGCCGTCGAGCACGGCCACGGCCTGCCGGTCCAGGACCGCGCGGATGTCCGGGCGGGCGTTGAACATGCCCTCCTCCAGGTGGCTCAGCATGCGGGGCAGCCCGGTCACGTCGTGATGCCCCACGCCGCGCAGGGTCATGGTCTTGTACACCCAGGCCATGGCCTGCGCGTCGACGCGCCGCAGCCCGACCTTGCAGAGCAGCTTGACGGTGGCTCGCTCCAGGTCCTGGATGCGCATGTTCGATCGGATCATGTCGTCCCCTTCTGCCTCGAAGGCATTGGCGCCGCGGCCGTGCCTACTCGATGGCCAGGTCGTACACGTGCGTGCCGTACCCGTCGAATTCGTCCTGGAACGTGTTGCCCGTTGGGGTCAACGTGCGGTCCTCGAACATCACCGCTGCGGAACCGACCGACGTGCCTTCGGGCAAGACGAACCGGGCGGTGGCCGGCTCGTTCTCCGCATTCACGCTCAACAGGTACACACGGCCGTCCAAATTCCTGGTCAGGCAATGGATGTTGCACCGCGGGGCTGCGACGGGCTGCACCGACACCGGCGGCCCGGGCCGTGATTCCGGGCCCACCAGCACGGGTGTCAGTGTATTCACCTCCTGCGCGAGCCGGCCGAACTCGTGCCACAACGGCTCGTACAAAGGCTTGTACTTGAAATACAGAATCCCGTGCGCCCCGTGCACGAGCGCGAGGTAGGTCTGGCACCGTTGCTCCTGCGGGGTCAGCTCGCGGATGGTCGCGCTCCACAACCCCGCCTGAGGGACCAGCCAGAACGGCACGCCTTTTTGCCGCGCGATGCGCACCGCCGGATCCACGAGCCGGGGCACGCGCAGGATGCTGTGCGATTCCGGCTGCCAGTACGCGTCGACGCATCCGATGTCCCAGCCGTCCGGGAACCGGATCTGCATACAGAAGATCGGGAACGTGGAGTGATAGGGGTCCATGTCCTTCAGGGCTCGGTGCAAGCGCACGACCCGGGCTCGGTCGCGCTCCACCGGCTCGCCCACCGTATACCAGGCCAGCAGGGCCGGGTGGTCCTTGAGCTTCGGCAGGATGTCCATGTACCCGGGGAACACCCTCTGGAACTCTTCTTCGAACCCGGACCCCGCGTGGAACAGGCCGACCACCACCTTGAGCCCATGCCTGTGCGCGGTGTCCAGATAGGAGCGCAGCGTGGTCAGCAATTCGTCCGGGTCCCAGTCCGAGCCGATGCGCTCCCTGCACAACACGCAGTTGAATCCCATGTCCGCCGCTTCCTCGAGCGCGGGTTCGGGCACATGGGTGATGCCGTAGGGAAAGAGCAACTCGCCGTCCACCACCGCGCCGTAGTTGGCGTTGAACTTGACCGCGCTGGGCGAGTCCTCGCGCTTGACAAGCGCGCACGAGTCCCCGCCCACCTGCGCGTCGTCGCGGACCAGGTTTGCCTCCACGTCGTAGGTTCCCGCAGGCAGTTCGCGGATCGGCACCTGGAAGGTCACTTCCTCGCTTGCCGGGGCGCGCGCCCGCCAGACCGCTTCCCCGTCCGCTTGCAGGACGGCGCGCACTTCGCTCTTCTCCAGGATGTCGGCCGCCAGGTTCACGCGGATCCGCAGGCGTGCGGTCTCTTCCGCGGTGTAGTAGCTCAGGCCCGGCCGCACGGACACGAAGCCCGGCGTCTGGAACTGCGCGGCCGGAGCCGCGGCCAAGACCTCGTGCGTCTGCGGATCGCGCACGAATACGTCCACGCGCATTCGGTCCGCGCCCCGCAAGGCCACCGGCATTCGCACGGCCGCGGTCTCGTTGGCCGACACGCGCACCGTGCGTTCGGTGGGTTGCGGCTCTGTCTCTCCGGCCGCGGTCGACAAGCTCACGATCCCGGCCCGGGGCTGTGCGGTGTTGTTCTGGACCACGAACCGCGCCTGGAGCGTGCCCTCCTGGGGGTCGTAGTTGCCGAAGGTCAGGCTGGTGATCGCGAACCGCGTGTACTTGCTCAGGTCCACCTCGGGCGCCGGGGTCACGCCGAACCAATCGGGCTCGTGAAAGGACAGTTTGTACGGCGGCGACCACGCGGAATACGCATCGCGGCGCGCATGCACGCGGTACAGGGCCAGCCGCCACTGGTCGGTGGCTCGGGCCGCGTCCTCGGAGAAATTGTGAAGCGGCAGCGCCATCTCCACGGTCCAGCAGTTGTCCCCGGCCGCGGTGCGGACCCGCCAGTGCGCGTCCCACGCGGTGTCTTTCCTGTACTGGTCGAACGGCGTGGCCAGCGCGTTGGCGCCGAAGTGGTAGTAGGTGTTGCGCGTGTCCGGGGTGTCGACCAAGTCCAAGAAGATCTCCACCGCGTCATCCTGGGAAATCTTGCCGTCCCGCTCGGTGACGTTGGCCTCGACCTGCGGGCCCAGGGGCAGATCCGGATTGACGCCCGCCTGGTGCAGCCGGAATCCCAGGTACAGGGCCGTGTTGTCGTACCCGAGGTACGCCTCAGTCCGATCCGGCGCGGGCGCGCCCGTCTCCAACAGCCGGAAGCCTTCGACGCGCTCGGCCTGCCGCCAGCAGGACTCGTCCAGCTTGCCGTCGATCGTAGGGGCGGAGTCGAATCGGGTCCATTGCGCGCGCGGCAGGTCTGCGGCCTCGCCCGGAAGCGCCCGGCCCGCCGTTGCGATCAGGATGCCCGCACACGCGACTACATGCAGAATGCACCTCATGGGTCACTGTGCTCCTATTCTCTGCGCCGTGGACTCATGCTCGGCGTACGGGTGCACCTGCTCCCCGCGCTCCAGCTGGACCGCGTCGAGCCAGAAGGTCCCGGGACGGATGCTGTGGAAAAACAAATGCACCCGCGCAAGCGGATAGTCCTCATCCGCCACGAACGTGGCCGTATATCGCTGCCACTTGTCCGAGATCGTGAAGTGCTCGGTCTGCAGATTGGTGAACTCCACCCGCAGCTCCAGGCCCGGGCGGTCGGTCTTGGCGTAGAAGGAGAACGTATACGTGGCGCCCGGCTCGATGGGGCGGTACCGCTGCATCGGACTGCGCAGCAACTTGGCCGACGGATTGACGACCTTCAGGCACTTATCTCCGTGCGCGGCCTGCGTTCGATCCACGGTCACGACCGGCATGTTGTCCTGGCCGATCTTCTCCTTTACGTATCTGGGCACCCCCAGGGTCGCCCACTCGCTCCACTCGCCCCGGTACTGGCTCAGGTACCAGCCGTCGGCGATGCCTCGGTTCGTTTCGAGCTCAAAGCTCCCGTTCGCAATGATATTCTTCACCTCGTCTTCCCCGGGCCTTGCCGCCCCTGGCGTCAAGAGCGTCCAGGAGGCCAGCACGGCCACAACGAGCACACGTGCACGCACGGGCAAACCCTCCTTAGGGCAGAACGATCGCCTTCTCAACGGGTTGATCCTTTGCCCCGTCATCCATGGTAACAGACTCCGCATGCTCCCGGCCGTTCCACTCGACCTCCACGCGGTGCGGATCGGCGTCGTGCGTCCCTTGCGCGTCTCGGGTGAAATCGGTGACCGGTAGATTGCCCGAGCCATCCGAGCGCACAAAGCCGTCTGGCCCGGTCGAGCCCTGCACCTCGACGTTGCCCGCGTTATCGCGCACGCGGGCACGCGCGCCTGCAATGGGCTCGTGTTGCGCGTCCAGCACCTGCACCCGCAGGTACCACTTGCGCACCGCGTTGCTCGACCGGTAGAACATCTTCCTGTCGTCGGGAAAGTCCTTCCACGGCGTGCAGTTGACCAGGACCAGGCGGCTGTTCTCCCCGTACCGCCACTGGCCCACGTTCGAGTAAGGATGCGGGCAATCCTCGAACGTGCAATCGGTCAGCACGATCGGTCCCCGGTGCACGGCCAGGCTGCCGCAAGAGCGGAAGGTCAGGTTGCGAAGTTCGGCCGGCAGGCTGCACAAGAGAAGCGGAGTCCTGCATCCCTCGAACGTGGAATCGCGGACCGTGAGGTCGTGCCTGCTGCCCGGCCTCCCCGAGATGGACACGCCGTGACGGGCGTTCCTGATCACGCTGTCTTCGATGACCATTTTCCCGCTTTGGTGGCGGATCGTGTAGCAGTGGGCGCGCTCGGGCGCGGCGGTGACCTGCGAGTGGTAGCAGAGAAACGCCTCGCCCGCGGCCATAAGCACACGCTGCGAGTCCTCGGGGCCTGTAAACCGCAGGGTCTCCTCGCGCGACGGGGTGTCCCGGTCCCCGAGCGTGAGCACCCCGCCGACCTCGATATGGATGTTCGCGTCGCACACGGCCGTGCACGTGACGAAGTCGTACGAGAAGTACGGCGGGAAGAACAGGTCTTCGGCGATGGTCTTCAGCGTATTGTGCGGCCCCTGGACATAGACGGTGTTCGTGTCCGAATCATAGACCGCGCCGGCCGGGGCTCGCACGGCGAACCCCGCGCCGAAGGCGACGACCGTCCACGCCAGGATCCAACGGCGGATTGGGTTCATCGGCCTCTCCTCCGGGTCGCTCGCCGCCCTGGATATGCGGAGCCTCGAATCAAGCGAGCACAATGTACGCCCGCCGTGCCGCATCGTACCGGCCGGCAGGCATCATACCCGCGTGGGAGGCGCCGTCAACCGAAGGCGGCCGCAATCGCGCAAGCCGGGATGGCCTGTGGGCGCCGTGTGTGTGCGGGTATGCCCGAAGGCGAGAAGCAGCAGGTTCGCGCGACGATAGCTCTGCCGAGCGGGGCGCTCGGCGTCGGCCCGCTCGGTTAGGATGGGGGCGGGACCGTATCGAACGAAAAGCCTCCGCTCGCCGAGCGCCGCTTCGGCGCGGCCGCGGGCGAAGGGGAGGCAATCGCATGCAGCCAAGCGGCCGGCACCTGGGCCCGGGGACGGAAGCCGTCGCCGAGCGCGTACCACAGAAGCTCGTTGAAGAGCGCCACGTTTTCGACCGCGGGCATGTATCGCCCGATGCCGCGCTGCACCCCGAAATTGAACGTGCACACGAGGAGCTTGCCCCTGCCCACCGCGGCCTCGACCAGGTACGCCTTGTTGCGGCAGCCCTTGTAGCTGTCGATGGCGCGGATGATGGGGTCCATCCGCACGGGCCAGGCGTCGAGGTCCAGCACGGTGGCGTCCTCGGTCAGGCTGTAGAACTGGAGGTCGCACCAGCCGTCGTGCGGAAAGCCGCCCAGGGCCGGATGGTCGGCGATCACGGTGCCGCTCGTGGCGTTGTCCGAGCTGTTCCACCCGATGGACTTCCACTCGGTCCAGAACTCCGGGAACGCGCCCGAGCCGAGGACCATGACGCGCCCGCCCGACTCGAGGTAGTCGACCATGCGCTCCTCCAGCTTGCTCGTGACCACGAGGTCGAACTCCTCGAGCGTGGACTCGGGCGCGGCGCGCTCGAACACGAAGTGGATGTCCCCCGTACCGGCCACGCGCTTGCCGCTCGGCTGGCGCAGGTTGCGCGCGAAGATCCAGAAGTCCCACGCATTGGCGGTCGACACGCCGGGCGCGGACAGGGTCAGGTGCAGGGTCGCCCGGGTCGACGCGTCCACGGGCTCGGGCGCGAGGGACAGGAACGTCAGCCGCTCGGTGCGCCGCGCCGGAAAGTCGCCGACCTGGCGCGCGCCCTCGGCGAGCACCCGGCCCGCGGGCGTTTGCAGGGTCCAGGAGAGCGTGCCCTTGCGCACGGGCCGGTCGCCGAAGTGGCTCAGCCACACCTCGACCCCGATCCGCTCGCCCGACCACAGCGTGCGGTAGTAGTAGTCGCGGTCGATCAGAAGCACCGTGGCGCCGTTCGATCGGCGGAAGGTCTCGGCCGACACGTTCTTCGGATCGCAGAAGTCGTCCCACACGCCCTCCACGGCCGCGGTCGTGTCCTTGCCCATCCAGATGGCGTACCCGCGCACGTCCCGGCCGCGGCGGGCCTTCTCGATGCCGATCTTGCGCTCCCGGGCCTGGAGGGCCTGGGTCGTCTGCACAAAGGTCGGCAACAGGTCGGTCAACCCTCGTTCGGCCGCGCGCCGCTCGGCGAACTCGATGAAGTACGGCCGCATGGCGATCTCGGCGCGCTCGTACTTGGGCTTGAGCGACGGGTCCGGATAGCTCGACCACCACCGGTACTCGTGCACCACCACGGGCTTGGTCTGGGCCACGATGTCGGCGGGGTTGTTCATGTAGTCGCCGGCCATCTCCAGCACGTCGGTGGCCTCGCGCGCGGCGGCCGCGCGCGAGGTGCCGCCCGTGGTGAAGTGCAGGCGCGTGGGGTCGAGCTCGCGCGCACGGCGCTCCAGCCGCGTGATTTCGTCGACCACGTCGGCCCGGAAGTGGTACACCTCCGCCGCAAAGGAGAACGCGATGACCGACGCGTGGTTGTACACCTGGCCCACGGCCGCGCGCAGGTGCGCGAGCCGCTCGTCGTGGCGCCCGTCTTGGGCCAGCGACGAGGAGGTCCACGACGGGTAGCACTGGACCAGGAACCCGAGCTCGTCGCACAGGTCCAGGTACTCGCGGTGGGGCAGGCCGTAGAGGTGGTCGACGTACGTGAATCCGTAGTCCTTGGCCTGGCGGATCTCGCGCGCCAGGGTCGCACGGTCCAGCGGCGGGGACAGGGTCCCGGGGTACACCGCGTCGTCGCCGTACCCGCGCAGGAACACGGGACGGCCGTTGAGCAGGATGTCGTTGCCGCGCACGGCCAGGCTGCGCATGCCGAAGCGCTCGGTCGCCTCGTCCAGGAGCGCCTCTGCGTGGACCAATGTCACGCGCGCGGTGTACAAGAACGGGTCGTCCGGCGTCCAGGCCCGCACCGGGTCGAGCGCCACGGACAAGGACGCGTCGGCGGACGCCTCCGCGAGAGAGACATCCTGCTCTGCGGCGCCCGCCACCGCGCCGTCCGGACCGACGACCTGCACACGCACGCGCGGCGCGCGCACCGTCGCCCCGGGCGTGCGACGCAGGTCCACATCCACCCCGGCCGCGCCCACGGCAAGATCCGGGGAGACGCGCACCGCGTCGATCCATGCGCAGGGCGTGGTCTCGATCCACAGGTCCCGGTACAGCCCGCTCCACGTGGTCATGCACGAGTACACCCCGCCCGTGAGCGGGTCGCCCCAGTTGCGGCCCTCCGCAGGCTCCCAGATGCGCGCGGTCAGGGTCTGCTCTCGCCCGGGCCGCACCAGCTCGGTCACGTCCAGGCGCCCCTCCAGCAGGGGCCGGTCGTGCGTGCCAACCTCGCGCCCGTCGATCCAGAAGGTGGCCGCGGGCATCACGCCCCCGAGGCACAGCCACGCGCGCCCGGCCTGCGGGACCTGCGGCGCGGTGAACGAGCGGCGGTACCAGGCCGTGCCCGCGTACGTGGTCTTCTCCACAAGCTGGGGGTCCATGCCCCGGCTCTGGCACACCGGCGTGCGGTGCCGGTTGTCGCCATGGCCCTGCGCCTGGAACGCACCGGGCACCTCCACGCGCGCGGGCAGCGGGTCCGCGCCGGCCTGCCAGCCCTCGGACAGGCCCGTGTCCTGTGGGTCGAGCCGGAAGGACCACGTGCCGGACAGCGGCACGCGTGCGCGAGTTTCCGTTGTGCGCATCAGCATGTTCCTTTGTCGATGGGCATGGACGTGCGAGCTATGGTTGCGTCGCGTTCAGTATACGGCTGGTGATTCTCGCCCGGTGCGCCGATCGCACAAGCGCGGAGCTTCGGGCTTGCTGCACGCGGGTCGCTTGGCGCTGCTTGGTGCGGGTCGCGGGAAGGGGCGCCCTCACCCCAACAGCTTGACGAGCCCGCCGTACGTGGCCACGCCCACCGCGCCGCCGCACACGAGCCACACCCCGAGCTTCATCTCGGCCCACCAGTCCTCGCCCCATTGGCCGCGAAAGAGGCTCACCGCGTCCGGGGTGAGCCAGAAGCGCACGCACTCCCAGAAGTCGGCCAAGCTGCCGAAGAACGGCTTGAACAGGACCGCCAGGGCCACGACCCCCATGACGATGCCGGCCACAATTGCCACCACTGTCATGCGTCGTCCTCCTCGATCCGTGCCCATGTCCGTGCGCCGCGCGCACGCACCCCCGGATACCCCCGCGGCACAGGCGTGTCAAGCGCGGATTGGGTGGGAGGGTACGTGCGCCCTGGTCACGGCCTCGACCGAGCCGGGATGGATAAGGAGGAAGACAAGTCAAGAGAGGAAAAAGGCTCCGTCCGCCTCCCTCACGGCGAGGGGTCGGGCACGCGGCGCTGGCGGTCGACCCCGGTGACCTTGATCGCCTTGCCCTTGCGCACGGCCGGGCACTCCGACTCGCACGCCCCGCACCCCCGGCACCGGTCGGTGTTCACCACCGGCCGGGGCACCCCGTCCTCGGCGTAGTCGGCCTCCACCGCGAAGAACGGGCAGTACTCCTGGCAGACCATACAGTACTCCCCGTCCTCCCACGCGAGGCACGCGTCCTGGATCACCGCGGCCGTGCCGATCTGGCGCGCGTGCTTGACCTCCTCGGTGAGCGGGCGGATGGCGCCCGTGGGGCAGACGTGCGTGCAGTTCGTGCAAAACTCCTCGCAGTAGCCCGCGGACGTGTCGAGCGCGGGCGCGAAGGCCTCCAAGAGCGGTCGGCCCGCGCCCCCGCGCGGGCGGATCACCCGGGTCGGGCACACGTTCACGCACGCGTAGCAGCGCGAGCACAGCCCGGCAAAAGTCTCGGGGCTTTCCGCCCCGGGCGGGAGCACGGGCGGGGGGGCGCCCTTGCCCCATGCGCGGGGGCCGAAGCGCAGCGCCGCACCGAGCGGCAGGCCCACCAAGAGCCCGGCGAGCACCTCGCGCCGCCCGAGCTGGACGGGGTCCGCGGAGTTGTCGCCCCGCGGGTCCACAGCCTTCGGCTTGCGCGAGCGCCCGCCCGGCCACAGCCTGCGCCGCGCGCGGCGCAGCCCGTCGAAGCAATATCCGAGCGGACACAGGTGCGTGCACCACACGCGCGGCTGGACGAACCCGAGCACGAGAAACAGGGCCACGAGCCCGCACAGCGCAAGCCCGGCGGCGCTGACCGTGCCGCGCGCGAGCGGGGTGAGGCGGTTGAACGTGGCCAAGGGATCGAGAAACAGCAACACCGGCGCGCCCGCGAGCGCCATGCCCGCGATGGCCCAGAACACGTACCCGCCCTTGGGCCGCTTGATGAGGAGGCGCCTGAAGCTCAGGCGCGCGGGCAGGGCGTAGACCGTGCCCAGCGGACAGATCCAGCGGCAGAAGAGCCGCCCCCGCCACGCCGCCAGCCCGAGGACAAGGAGCGGGGCCACGAGCGCCGCCACGCGCAGGTACGCGCCCCGCCGCCCGACCGCGGAGGCGAGCCACCCCACGACGCTCGCCGCCGGGGTCAGGCCCGCCGGCCAGGCGTCCACGAGCGACGGCTCGTCCAGCCATCGGGCCAGGTACGCGGGCAGCGGGCCGGCCAGAGCCAGGCCCACCGCGAGCGCCAAGACCGCCAGGCGCACCGTCCAGTTGAGAACCTTGCGAATCCCCGCGCGCATGCGCCGCTAGGCCTTCACGTCCTGGCGGTGGATCTTCATGCGCTTCAGGTCCGTCTCGCCGATTTTCATCTCGCGCGCGATGGCCAGATACCGCACCTGCTTGAGCGGGTCGTCGTGAAAGAGCGTCCCCGCGAACACGTCGGCGGCCACCTGGTCGCGGCTCACGATCAGCAGGTTCGGGGTCTTCAGCGTCTTGGCCGGGCCCCGGGGCCCGCGGTCCATGATCGTGCGCGTGGCGTCCACAACGGTCCAGGTCGGCTTCATCCAGGTGCAGAAGTCCGCGATGCACTGGTGCAGGTCGTTGCGGTGCCAGAACCCGCGGTCCTGCACCGCGCCCATCCAGTTCTTCATGGCGATGGTGAGTATCGCGCTGCCGTGGTGCTTGGCCACCGGCATGTTCACCACCGCGTCCGACTCGATGTACTGGGACGCGACCTTGGCGGTCTTCAGGTTCCGCGCCTTGGGCAGGTCCACCGGCCGGTAGTACTCGGTGTGGGCCTTGAGGTCGATCATCTCGGAGCCGGCCGCTTCGACCGCCTGCTGCAGCCCGCTGCGGGTGAAGGTCTCGGCCGGGCGGCCGCACGGGTTCTCGGGCACGGTCACCTTGCCCACGCCCATGCCCCGGCACCCCTCCAGGAACGCGCTCACGAGCGCGGGGTGCGTGTTCGCGCCGGTCTCGGGCGTGCGCGGCCAGGCTGCGTTGACCTTCAGCGCCAGGGTCTTGACGGAGGTGCCGAAGCCGCCATTGTCCTGAATGACCCGCAGCGCCGCGTTCATGAGCTTGGCCTTGTCCTGTCCGTGCAAGACCCAGACGTCGGTCGCCCCCGTGCCCAGCACGTCGGCGCCGAAGCTCTCGGCAGCGGTCCACAGCCCGCCGCCCAGCCCCGCGGCCGCGGACCCGACCACCCACGCGCGCAGAAAGTCCCGTCGCGTCAAGAATCCGTCCGTGCTCCTACGGTCCATCGGGTTCTCCTTGTACTCTACGATTCGCGGACGCGCTCCGCGCCGCCTGTCTCCGTGTCTCCCTGTGTCTCCGTGTCTCAATACAGCCCTTGCCGCCCCGATCGAACGCACCGAGCATACACCGTGCGGCCCCGGCTGCATTCGCGCGCATATTGTACCAAAGTCTTCAACAATTGTCGTGCCCGTCCTTCTGTTTCTTCGGCCGCATGAGGAGAATCCCGACCTCGTACAGGCCGTAGAGCAGGGCCGCCAGCATGACCTGGGTCGCCGGATCGGGCGGGGTGAACACCGCGCCCAGCAGCGCCATCACCACGATCGCGTGCCTGCGGTACCGGCGCAGCGTGGCCGGGCGCACCAGCCCGGTGCGGCCCAGGGCCATGATGGCCAGCGGCAGCTCGAACGCCAGCCCGAACCCAATGCACACCGACTGGATGAACGCGATCGTGCGCGCCGCGGTCCAGATGCTCTCCACGCCCAGCCAGGCGTTGAACCAGTACAGCCAGCGCAGCCCCAGGGGCGCGGCCAGGAAAAACCCCACCAGCGCCCCGGCCAGGAACATGACGCTCGCGAACTGTACGATGGGCAGGACCGCCCGGCGCTCGGCGCGTTTGAGTCCGGGCTTCACGAACAACCACACCTGATAGAGGAGCACCGGCAGCGAGAGGGCCAGCGCCAAAAAGAAGCTGAACTTCGCAAGCGCCGCGAACCCGTCCACCGGCCCGAGCACGTGCCACCGGGCCAGGCGCTCGGCCTGTGCGGGCGCCAGGTCCATGGACGCGACCGCCCGGTCCAGGGGCCAGCGCACGTACGCGAATACCTGGCTTCCCAACGCGAGGCAGAGCACGAACACCGCGGCGAAGGTTCCCAGGCCCACCAGGATGCGCCGGCGCAGCTCGTCCAGGTGGTCGCCGAGCGGCATGATCGCGAGCCGCAGGTCTCGCACGGGGTCGGGGTCGGGCGCGTTGTCCACGAGGGGCCTGCCCTAGGCGGAGGGGGTCTCTTCTTGGGCCCGGTCCCGGGGTTCGGGCGCGGCCTCGGCCGACTGCTGCGCCGAGGGCCCCTGTGCGGACGCGTCCTGCGCCTCATCGGGGGGCTCGTTCAGGTCCGCCTCGTGCAGCCCTTGCTTCAGGCTGCGGATGCTGCGTCCGATCGCGCGCGCCACGTCGGGCAGGCGCTTGCCGAACACGAGCAGGGCCACGAGCAGGACAACGATCAACTCCCAGTGGCTGAACATGGTCTTCTCCCGCGCTCGATCCGCCGCCGGAGGGGGCGTTGTGCCGCCGGGCCCGGCCGCGGGGTTTCGGTATCGCGCAACGTGCCCTCACCTCGACTCTTGCGCCCATAGTTTCGCCCCGATCCGCCGGATTGTCAAGGGGGTTCGGGGTGCCGCGTGCGCGCGGGTCCGCCTGCCGGCCCCCGGACACGCGATCATTGTCTCCACACCCCTATGGACTTCACTCGCGCCACGCTACCAGTGAGATCTCAAGGAGGAATCCATAGATCATAACCCCTGAGAGCACATAGGATCGAGGCAGGAGCACATCAAGGATGAGGACGGCGTAGCTGCCCGCAAGGAAAGACCACAACATCCGGCAATACCACCATCGCGCGGCCATACCTGCGTCTCTGCGCTCCGGGCTATCCGGTTCGGTCTGCGCGGCCGGGCAAGCATCCTGCTCGCGTGTTGAACGCGCAGTACGCGTGGACGCGCCCGGCGAGCAGGTGGGCGTCGTCGCTCTGGCAGACCTGCGGAGGGACAGCGGTGCGTGGATGCGTGCGTGGATGCGCCTGTGCAATTCATCCCCCCACTTCAGCGCTGGGATACGAAGAAGCAGTGTGCAGATCGTAATCCCTAGGAGCACATAGAGCCCAGGCAGCAGCCCATCAAGCGCGAGCGCGACCAGACCACCCACAAGGAAAGACCACGCCATCCAGCCGTACCACCAGCGCCTGGCCATCCTCGCCTCCGCGCGCTCCGGGCTATCCGGTTCGTTCTGCTCGGCCATGCGAGTATGCTCCTCGCGCCGCTCCCGGGTACCCGACAATCAGCGAGGCCATCCGGATGCGAGGTGCGTGCCCGCGGGGGCTTCAGGAGCGCAGATCTCGCTGCGCGGCCTTCAGCCGCTCCCTCAGGACCAGCACCACGGCGCCAACAAGGGCCGCGTCAAGCAAGGGCGTCAGAGACCAAGACACCATCGCAGTGAACCACGACTCCGTGTCCAATCCCTGGTTGCAGGCCTTCATCCCTCTGGCGAGCGAGATGCATAGGCCCGCCGACGCGACGCCAATGAGCGTGCACGAGCATACGTCAAGCGCGCACGTCACACCATTAGCGCCTCTGCGCGAGCCGGTCAGAATGTATCGAAGCCCTGTCAGGGCCCGGCGTGTGCCCATTCCGCCAAGAAGACATACGAACACGATAACGAAGAGCCCAAAGAGCACCGACCGCTGCCCGAGGAGCAACGCGGGGAAGCTGTACCATCCGCCGATGCCCACCCACATGGCTACGGCCAGGCCGACGGCCACTACCGGCACAGAGATCAACCACCACGGACGCTGAGCGCGGCGATCCCTCGTGTCGGCTGACCTTTCCTTGTCGTCCTGCATGCGTCCGTCTCCTCTCTGCATGCTGCCACCTGACTCGGGCCAGCCCAGCGGCTGGCATCGCCTTGATTCGCGCCGCACGCAAGCCGCGCCTCGTCCGTCCATGGCGCGGACTGGTTGCCGTCCGGGCCGTAGCCATCCTCCTGCGCCGCGCCCGCGGGGGCGTGGCTCGGCATGGGCTGTTACGCCTCCGCACGGCGCGCGAAGCCGCCCTAGGGCCTGCTGACGGTCCACAGCCTCAAGGGCCGCTGCGAGGGGCCCGCTCTCTTAGCACAAGGAAGAGGCCTGTGTACATGACAACCTGTGCCGGCAGGATTGCCGTGGCCGCGGTCCAGGCTGTGATGTCTTGGGTGACCAGAAAAACACCCAGCCCCAACCCACAAAGCGTTCCGAAAACGGCGATGGCCAAGCACATACGCACAATCCGCCGCATTGCCATTGGGATGGACTGGCCTGACTCGCGTGCATCGATTGAAAGGCGCAAAGCGCGCAGCAGGCAGTAGCCCATAGCGAACACGCAAGCCGGCTGGAGCCAGAGGCCCGCTATCGCAATACCGGCCAATAGCTGATACCGTGGCGAACCGGCGAAATGATAGACGCAGACGTATACCCCTCCGACCGCGCCTGCGCAGAGCAGCACGCCGAGACCGTACAGCGTCTGCTTGACTTCTCTGTAGAGACGTTGTCTGTTGGGTGTCGAACTAGTCACTTGCGGCGTACTCCTCACACCCGGGGATGTTGTGGCCGGCGTCGAAATGTCGCGCCGCGCGAGCCGAACGCCCCGCGCGGCTAGTCATCCAGCCCATACACCGTCGGCCCGCCGCCACGATACTCGATAACGTGGATCGCCTCAGCCCGGTCGTCCGAGAGCTCCACGCAAAACTCTTTTCGCGCTAGGCCGGCCCCCTCGGGAATGACAATGGAGTACATGGTCAGCTGGTTCGCATCGCACGGCGCGACCGCATGCGAAGCGACAAAGGCCCTGCACTCGGACTCGAGCTCGGACAGCCTGGCCTGCACCTGCTCAAAGAACGCCTGCTGTTCATGCGTCGGCCCTGTCGCGGGCGCGCACACAATGACCTGCGGAAAGGGACCGTCCCCCGGCGTGCACCATGTCTCAACGCCGTGCCGTGCCTCGAACTCTATCGGCCCGAACACCGGGTCGTGGCGAACTGTGCGCCCGGTGCGCCGCTTGCCCAATGCTACCTGTAGCACACGGAACATGGCCTGTGACCGCCGGACGCAGTGCCTGTACAGTGCCCTCCTGACTCATACTGCCCCATGCAGCCGGGTTGTCAAGCGGATTTCCGGGGCCCCGGGGCCGCGGGCGCAGGTCCGGCACGCGCGCCCTGCGAGCCGCCCGCGCACGCCCGCTCGCCGGGAGCCCGGGGGCCGGACCGGATGTTTCTTGAC
>CAZOBJ010000060.1:10422-19036 GCA_964577825.1 uncultured Planctomycetales bacterium | reverse complement strand
TCGAACCCACGACCTCAGCATTGCGAACGCTGCGCTCTCCCAACTGAGCTACGGCCCCGATTGTCGCCGCAAGTGCACGGCAGTCCTTATGATATCCCGCAGGCCAGCCTTGTCAACACCGCATTTGACGAACGCGGGCCCCTGAACTGCGCGTATGTCGGGGCGCGGACGGCCGTGCCCAGAAACCCCTTGCGCGGTCGGCGCACCCTTGCCATACTGGCCCGCGACACGCAGAGCCGCCCCTCGACAGGCGGGGGCGCAGGGCGGCCCGGGAGCGGGGAACGCGCGGGCGCCGGTTGGAGCGCAAGGAGAGCGCCATGGCGAAGACGTACGTGCTGGGCATCGATTTCGGCACCGAGTCCGGACGCACCGTGCTCGTGGACACGGCCACGGGCCGGGAGCTCGCGACCGCGATCCTGGAGTATCCCGACGGGGTCATCGACAAGGTTCTGCCCGGCACGCGCACCCGGCTGCCCCACGACTGGGCCCTGCAAAACCCGGCCGACTACCTGGAGGTTCTGCGCGTGACCGTGCCCAAGGCCCTGCGCGCCGCGCGCGTACGCAAGCAGGACGTGGTCGGCATCGGGATCGACTTCACCGCGTGCACGTGCCTGCCCGTGGATCGCGAGGGCACGCCCCTGTGCATGAAGCCCAAGTGGCGCAAGAACCCGCACGCCTGGGTCAAGCTGTGGAAGCACCACGGGGCGCAGAAGCAGGCCGACCGGATCAACGACCTCGCGCGCAAGCGCAAAGAGCCGTGGCTTTCGCAGTTCGGCGGGGCGCTCTCCAGCGAGTGGATGCTCGCCAAGTGCCTCCAGGTCCTGGAGGGGGCCCCGGACGTCTACAAGGCCGCGGACCGGTTCATGGAGGCGGCCGATTGGGTGATCCTGCAACTGACCGGCGTCGAGGCGCGCAACGCGTGCACGGCCGGGTACAAGGCCCAGTACGTGAAGGGGCAGGGGTATCCGTCGCGCGCGTTCTTCAAGACGCTCGACCCCCGCATGGAACGCTTCGTGGACGAGAAGCTCTCCACGGACATCTGGTCCCTGGGCAAGCGCGCGGGCGAGCTGACCCCGGACATGGCCAGGCGGATGAAGCTCGAACCGGGCACCGCGGTGGCGGTGGCCAACGTGGACGCGCACGTGTCCGTGCCCGCGGCCACGATCACCACGCCGGGCAAGATGCTCATGATCATGGGCACCTCGATCTGCCATATGGTCATGGGCCGGGACAAGAAGGTGGTCCCCGGCATGTGCGGCACGCTGGAGGACGGGATCCTGCCCAAGTACTGGGGCTTCGAGGCCGGGCAGTCCGGCGCGGGCGACATCCTGGCCTGGTTCGTGAACAACTGCGTGCCCGCCGCGTACGAGCAGGAGGCCCGCCGGCGCAAGAAATCCGTGCACGAGGTCCTCAGCGCCGAGGCCGCGCGCAAGGAACCGGGCGAATCCGGCGTGCTGGCCCTCGACTGGTTCAACGGCAACCGTTCGATCCTGGTGGACGCGAATCTCACCGGCATGTTCGTGGGCATGAACCTCCAGACCGGGCCCGCGGACCTGTACCGCGCGCTCGTGGAGAGCCTGGCCTTCGGCACGTACAAGATCATCAACACCTTTGAGGAACACGGCGTGCCCGTGAAGGAGCTCTATGCCTGCGGTGGACTGCCCGAGCGCAACCCGTTCCTCATGCAGGTGTTCAGCGACGTGACCGGCCGCACGATCAAGATCAGCGCCTCGGCGCAGACCTGCGCGCTCGGGGCGGCCATGTTCGGCGCGGTCGCCGCGGGCCGCAAGCGGGGCGGGCACAACACCGTCCAGCAGGCGGTCAAGCACATGGCGCGCCTCAAGCGCAAGGTCTATCGGCCCGACCGGGCCCGCCACCGGGTCTACGGCGACCTGTACGCCGAGTACGAGCGGGTCCACGACTGGTTCGGCCGCGGGCCGGACACGGTGATGAAGCACCTCAAACGCATCAAGCAGCAGGCCATGGGCGCGTAGGCGCCTCGGCGTCGCTTTCCCGAAGGCCCCAGCGCGGTGTGCGCCGCCGGCGCGAGCGGCCCGGCCGTCCATAGGATGACGGAGCCATCATGACGCGCATTCTCGACGACCTCACCGACGCCCAGCGCGAGGCCGTGACCCACCGCGACGGGCCGATGCTCGTGGTGGCGGGCGCGGGCTCGGGCAAGACCCGGGTGGTGACCCGGCGCATCGCGCATCTCATTGACCAGGGCGTGCGGCCGTGGCAGATCCTGGCGGTCACGTTCACGAACAAGGCCGCGCGCGAGATGCACGATCGTGTGGAGCGGCTGGTCGGTCCGGTCCCGGCGCTGGTGACCACGTTTCACTCCGCGTGCGCGCGGTGGCTGCGCCGGGACGTGGAACGGCTCGACTGCGGGCGCGACCGGCGCTACTCGATCTATGACGACGACGACCAGATCGCGGTGATCCGCGCGTGCCTCAAGGACCTGGACCTGGACGAGAAGCGGTTCGCGCCCCGCGGCCTGTCCGCGGCGATCAGCCGATCCAAGACCGAGATGCGCACCTACGAGGAGGTGCTCGCCGACGCGCACGGCCCCCGGCAGGAGGTCGTCGCCGAGGTGTACCAGGCCTATGAGAAGCGCCTGCGCGGGGCGAACGCGGTGGACTTCGACGACCTGCTATGGCTGACACTGCGGATGCTCACCTCGGACCCCGAGCTCTTGGCCGGGTACCAGCAGCGGTACCGGTACCTGCTCGTGGACGAGTACCAGGACACGAACCGCGTTCAGTACCTGCTCATGAAGGCGCTGGCCGGACAGTCCAGAAACCTGCACGCGACCGGGGACCCGGACCAGTCCATCTACTCGTGGCGCGGAGCCGACTACCGCAACATCATGGACTTCGAGTCCGACTACCCCGGCACGCGCGTCGTGTTCCTGGAGAAGAACTACCGGTCCACGGCCCGGATCCTCAACGTGGCCAACGAGCTCATCAGCCACAACGCGCATCGGTACGAGAAGCGCCTGGTCACCGACGCCGCGCAGGGGGAGCGGCCTGCGTTCTTCTGCGCGGCCGACGACCGCACCGAGGCCGCCTGGGTGGTCCGCGAGGTCCGCCGCCTGGAGCGTGCGGGCACGCCCCTGGACGAGATTGCGGTCTTCTACCGCGTCAACGCCCTGTCGCGCACGTTCGAGGAGGTGCTTATCCGCGAGTCGGTTCCGTACACCATCGTGGGCGGCGTGCGCTTCTACGAGCGCAAAGAGATCAAGGACGTCCTCGCGTATCTGAAGGCCGTGGCCAACCCGCGAGACAACGCTGCTTTCCGCCGCCTGGCGGGTGCGCCGCCCAGGGGCGTGGGCGTCAAGACCCTGGACGCGCTTGAGGCTCTGGCCGCGCAGCGGGGCGCGGGCATGATGGAGACGCTGGTTGCCGAGGACTTCGGCGAAGCCTGGACCGGCCGGTACACCAAGGGGCTCAAGGCCCTGCGTGCGCTTTGCCGTGCGCTCGCGGCCCTGCCGCGCGCGCCGGTGCGCGCGTTTGTGGAGGCGGTGCTCGAGCATGCGGGCCTGAAGGACCACTACCGCGATCCGGACGACATCCGCTCTGAGGACCGCGTGGAGAACATCGAGGGCCTGGTCAACCGCGCCGCGGAGTTCGACGCCGAGCGCCCGGACGCGGACCTGGCCGCGTTTCTGGAGGACGTGGCGCTCGTCACCGACGTGGACGAGTGGAACAGCGAGTCTCGACAAATCACCCTCATGAGCATGCATGCGGCCAAGGGGCTCGAGTTCCGGGCCGTGTTCGTGGCCGGGCTCGAGGAGGGCCTGCTGCCCCACCGCAACAGCATGGACACGGACGCCGAGCGCGAGGAGGAGCGGCGCCTCCTGTACGTAGCCATGACGCGCGCCAAGGAGCGCCTGTACCTGTCCGCGGCCAAGCAGCGGCTCCAGTGGGGCGAGATCACGATGTCCCTGCCCAGCAGCTTCCTGGACGAGCTTCCCGCCGAGGAGGTGGAGTGCCTGCCGGGCGAGGACGAGGTGTTCGCGCCCGAGGGCCTGGTCCCGTCCATGGGCCGGCCGGGCGGCTACTACGGCCGGCGCGCGCCCGTGCGAAGCGGCCGGCGGCGCAAGCTCGGGGCGGGCCAGTGGCGACGGCGCACGTTTGAGGACGAGGACGCCTGGGACGACCTAGACCCCGGCCTGGAGCCCGAGGACGAGATCCAGGAACACCCGGACGATGACGTGGGCTGAACCGCGGTCCTGCGCCGCGCGGGGCGTGCGCCTCTCGGGTTCCGGTGCGGGAAGGGCTACTCCGAGAGCGCCTCTCGGGCCTTGGCGATCTCGTCCGGGGCGCCGATCAAGACAAGGGCTGTGCCCGCTACGGTGCTCGTCTCGCCGCGCGGATTGTACACGAAATAGTCCGCGCCCGGGTTGCGCAGGGCGATGATATTCACGTCAGCGACGCGCGCGAGGTCGATCTGCGCGAGGGTCTTGCCCGCGCATGAGCTGTGCTCGGGGATGACCGCCTCCTCCATGCGGATGTTGCGCTGGTCGTGGACCATCTGGTCCAGAAAGTTGGCCACCGTGGGGCAGATGAGCTCTCCGGCCATGCGCTGGCCGCCGATCGTGTTGGGGCTGACCACCGCGTCCGCGCCGATCCGGCGCAGCTTGCGTTCGTTCTCGGTCTCCACGCACCGGCTGACAATGCGCAGGGCCGGGTTCATTTGCCGGGCGGTGACCACCAACAGCAGGTTGTCTTTATCATTGGGCAGGGCGCTCACCAACCCCACCGCGCGGTCGATGCCCGCCTGGCGGAGCACATCGTCGTCCGAGGCGTCGTCCTGGAGGTAGAGAAGGTCCGGAATGTCACGCAACAGGTGGTCGATCCGTTCGGCGTCCACCTCCACGAGCACGACGTCGTGTCCGGCCGCCACGAGTTCGCGCACCGTGTGTTGGCCGGTCTCGCCTCCGCCGCATACGACATAGTGGTCTCGCAGTTCGTCGATTCGCTTGCGCATCCTGTCCCTCCCGATCAGCTCGGTGAGCTGGCCGCCCATGATGAACGCGGTGACCGTGGAGATGATCCACAGCAAGAACCCCACGCCGAACAGGGCCATGATCACGGTGAACACGATCCCGGCCACGGTGTCGTGGCTGCTGAGGATGTCGGTGAAGCCTACGCTCGCGAGCAGGATCCCGACCTGGTACACGCAGTGGATTAGGCTGTCCGGCTGGTCCTTGAAGTACAGGCCGATGAGGTAGTACCCGAACACCCCCGCCGTGTACACGATCACGAAGAAAACCAGGGGACGCAAGAGCTGGCGTCGCAGCGGTTCACGGGTCATGCCCCTGCGGGGCACGGGCGACTCAGCCATCGGCTTCCTCCTGCGGGGCAGGGCCTGCCTCGGCGGCCAGGCGGTCGATGGAAGCGCGCGCCCCGAAGAGCACGAGGGTATCGCCCGCCTGGACGCGGGCCTCCGGGCCGGGGTTGTAGGCATACTCGGTGGCAGCGCGCGTGTGCAGGGCCACCACGTGCAGCCCGTGACGCGCCGGGAGCGAGAGCTCGCGCAACGTGCGTCCGGCCAGGGCGCTCGTGCGCTGGACGCAGACCTCCACGAGCCCCAGATCCGTATCGCGGCCGCGCAGCATCTCGTCCAAAAACGCGGCCACGCTGGGCCGTACGGTCTCGCTCACGAGGCGCAGGCCTCCGATGAAGCTGGGGCTGATGACCGCGTTCGCGCCCGCGGCCTTCAGCTTTGGCTCGGTGCCGTACACGTCGGTGGTGCGGGCGACAATGCGCACATCCGGATTCTCGTGGCGCGCGGTGAAGGTGATGAACAGATTGTCGCGCTCGTCGGCGAGCGCCGCGAAGACCCCGTACGCGCGCTGTACGCCCGCCTGGGCCAGAATCTCGTCTTCCGTCGGGTCGCCGATCAACACGTGCATATGTGGGTAGCGTCGACGCAACCGGTCGATGTCTTCACGCATTCTGGCCACGACCACGTACTCGCGCGGCGGGATCGCGCCGCTCGTGCGGCGCATCCCCGCGCCGGTACGGAAGGCCTCGAGCTCCGCGATGATCCGCTGGGCGGTGGGACCGGTGCCGCACACGATCACGTGGTCCTTGAGGCCTGCGAGCGCCTCGGAGTCCGTGGCAGAGGACATCTCGCCCGGTTCCTCCGCGCGGTGCGCGTGTTGGGATGGCTGTCGAGGTGCGTGACCGGTCATCAGGCACCCTCGCCTCAGGCCGCACCCGCCAGGCGGCGCAGGTGTACGATCTGGGACATCTCTCCCATGGCGATGAGCACGTCGCCGGGCGCGAGCGGCTGCTGCGGCCCCGGGTTGTACGCGAACGTGCCGTCCGGGCCTCGCACCGCCACGATCACGAGCCCGGTCCGCTCGCGGATGCGGCTCTGCTCCAGGGGGACGCCACAGAGCGCGCTGTCCGGGGCGACCGTGGCCTCCTCGACGCGCAGGACTGTGCCCGTGTCGCGCAGCATCCGATCCAGGAACGTGGTCACTGACGGGCGGAACATCTCGCTCACCATGCGGCGTCCGGCAATGCCGTCCGGCGCGATCACGACGTCCGCGCCCGCGGCGCGCAACTTGGGCCCGGTTTTCTGCCAGTCCGTGGTCCGCGCGGCCACGCGCAGCACCGCGCCGGTGGCACGCTTTCGTTCCTGCAGGGCCAGCAGGGCGTAGAGCACATCCTTGTCGTCGGGAAGGGCGAGGAGCACCCCGGCTGCGCGCTCGAGTCCCGCGCGCGCCAATGTCGTCTCTTGCGTGGCGTCTCCGTGTACGTAGCACAGGTCCGCAAGACGGTCGGCCAGGGCCCGGAGACGGTCTGCGTCCGTATCCACGAGCACAAAGGGCCGGGCCGTGTTGCCCAGCTCCCGGGCCATGTGCAGGGCGGTCTCGCCCGCGCCGCACAGGATCCAATGCCCGCGCAGGCCGTCGATGCGCCGGCGCATGCGCCCTTGTCGGCGCGCGCGGCTCATCTCGCCGCTGACCATGTACTCGGTCACGATGGACAGGAAATAGAGGAAGCCGCCCATGCCCACGATGATGAGCAGAATCGTGAACAGCTTGACGAGGTAGGCGTTGCCCCCGGGTGGCATGTCCGCGTGCGGGGAGATGTCGCCGTACCCCACGGTCGTCAGGGTGATGACAGTCAGGTACAGGGCCTCAATGAAGGGGAGGCCCAACAGGTACCGGAATCCGGCCGTGCCGATGACGAAGACCGCGCCGATGAGCAGGGTGGCTCGGATGATCCGCCGCCGGATGGGCTCGTGCATGGGCTCGGCGCACTCCGGGCAAAACCGACCTCATGGGCCGCAGCGACCGAAGTTCATGGTATGTGTTTGTCGGGCCAAAGGCAAGCACGCGCTCGTGCGCGAGGGGACAAAGGCAGGACCGCCACGAGCGTCAGCGGGATCATGTGGACCTTTGGCGCCGTGCATTCGCCCGGGAGGTCGCCGGCGACGACCGCGAGCTGCGTGCGAAACGAAGATGGCACGCGCACACCGCGTCTCCTCAGCAGACTATTCGCCTGCTTCGGATTATAGGACTCCGCGTCCGGGCCACAAGGCTCGTGGTCTCGGCGACGGCCGAGCCGACCCGGCACCAGGAATCGACAGGATTTCGAAGAAATTCGAGCACGGACCGCTCGCCGTCGCGGTGGTCCACGGCCCAATATCCGGGGTTGGCCTTCTCTGCCGAACGCTACATATAGATGACGCGCAAACCCTGTGTGCAGCGGCGTCCAGCAGACGCCCGAACGCAACCCGAGAATCCTCTTGTCTTGCCGAACCGGGATCGTATAGTAGGGCACAGTAGCACGAAGTAGGGAGTAGATGTGTAGAAAAGTGCCCGCTGTAGTCCCGTCCCGTAGGAGAGTCCCGTGGTCGAGCGCGAGGCACGCCCCTTCTTCTACGGCCGTTGCGAACACCGGATCAACGACAAGGGCCAGGTGGCCATGCCCGCGCGCTTCCGCGCCGTGATCCCCGAACCCGAGCTCGACAAGGGGTTCGTGCTCGTACGCGGCGAGGCGCCCTGCCTGTACTGCTACACCCACGCCCAGTTCCGCAGCATTGTGGACCGCGTGATGTCCGACGACCAGACGCGCGCGGACCCGGACTTCCTTCGCGATTTCTTCGAAGACGCGCATGCCGTGGACGTGGACGCCCAGGGCCGGCTGGTCATCCCTGCGGCTCTGCGCGAGGCCGCACAGATCCGGGGAGACACCGTGGTCTTCCTGGGGCACAACGACCGGGTGGAGATCTGGGACGCCCGGATCCGGGGCAGCGCCCGCTCGGCCTCAGAGCCGGCCACGCAGGAGAAGCGCGCCGGGTTGGCGCGACGCATCTTTGGCCCCTAGGGGGCGGCGCAGGCAGTGCGCGGTCCGCGCTCGGGGCAGGGGGCAAGAGGAGTCGACATGCCGACCACGATAACCGAACAGGAAGTGGAGCAAGGAGTTGTAGAACGAGTCTTGGATCGCCTGGAACGGGCTGAGCCGGTGGACTCGGCCGATGCGATCGCGCTGCGCGGTCGTGCGGAACGGGTACAGGCCCTGGGGGCGCAGTTCTCTCGTGTCGAGCTGTCCGAGGAACTGAACGCCATCGTCTAGGGGGGCCGCGCGGG
>CAZOBJ010000060.1:0-10322 GCA_964577825.1 uncultured Planctomycetales bacterium | reverse complement strand
CTCGTGTCGAGCTGTCCGAGGAACTGAACGCCATCGTCTAGGGGGGCCGCGCGGGATCTGGGGGGATCCCGAGCGGTAACGTCTTGGGGAAACGGCATGGCTGCGCGCGCGCCCGGCCGAGATCCACACAGCCCGTTCCAGGCGGACAGGTTCGATTTCCCGCTGGCGCAGAGCGGGGCGGCAGCGCCGACGGGGGTCCGGGACCTCCTCCCCGATCCCGGAGCCCGGCCGGGGCGCAAGGAAAGGCCCGCCCCGCTCTTCGCCTTTTCCATTCATCCAGGCCACGGCGGCCGGCCGGCCCGGCCTCGCCCCGCCCACAGCACGGTGCGCACAGGCGCACGAGCTCCGCTATGAATCGCGCGGCGTCCGAGCATGACCGGGACTGCACGGGGGAAGAACACGTCCCGGTCCTGCTCGGGCCCGTATTGGAGCTCCTGCGTCCCGGTCCGGGCATGCGGGTCGTGGACGGCACGGTCGGGCGTGGCGGGCATGCCGAGCGGCTGGTCGAGGCGATCGGCGTCCACGGGGCCCTGTTGGCGGTCGACCGCGACCCCGAGGCCCTGGACCGGGCGCGCGCACGTTTGAAGGACGCCGATGCGCGCGTCCTGTTCGAGCAAGCCAGCTTCTGTCAAATCCCGCAGCTCCTGGACGCCCATGAGCTGGGCACCGCGGACCGGGTGCTCCTGGACCTGGGGCTCAGCTCCGCGCAGCTGGGCCGGCCCGAGCGAGGCTTCTCCTTCTCCGAGGAGGGCCCGCTCGACATGCGCTTCGACCCCGGGTCAGGCGGGCCCACGGCCGCCGCCCTCCTCGCCCGCCTCTCGGAGCCGGAACTGGCCGATCTTCTGCACCGCTACGGGCAGGAGCGGTTCTCTCGGCGCATCGCCAAAAGGGTTGTACGCGCAAGGGGTAAGAAGCCGATAGAGACTACTGGAGAGCTGGCGGACATCGTCCGGCGCGCGGTCCCCGGCCGGTCCAGGATAGACAAGGCCACCCGCACCTTTCAGGCCTTGCGGATCGCTGTGAACGACGAGCTGGGCGAGCTCGAGCGCGCGCTGACCGTGCTTCCCGACCGGCTCGCGGCCGGGGGACGGTTCGCGGTGATCAGCTTCCATTCCCTGGAGGACCGGCTCGTGAAGCGTGCGTTTCGCGCGTTGCCCGACGAGTTCCGCGAGGTGACGCGCAAACCGGTGGGCCCGTCCGCGGAGGAGAAGCGCGCCAACCCGCGCAGCCGCAGCGCCAAGCTGCGGGTGATCGAACGGATTGGCAAAGAGTAGGGAGGCGCGGATGCGCGCGTGGACCGTGGTGCTGTTCGCGATCCTGTTGGCCGGGTTGGGCCTGCTCACCGTCCATGCGGAGGTGGAGCGTGTGCGCGCCGGATATCGGATCGCGCGCCTCACCGCTTGCCGCGAGCGGTTGACCGAGACCCTGGCCGCGCTCAAGGCCGAGCACGCGCGCCTAGTACGTCCCGCGCGCCTGGAGGCCCTCAATCGCGAGCTGGACCTGGGCCTGCGGCCCGTAACGCCCGCCCGCACGTCCCTGGCGGCCCGGTCTGCGGCCCCGAATCCGTGAGGAACCCCATGCCCCCGTCCGAGGTGCAGAAGCAGAGAACGGACCCCGTGCCGGGCCGCGGGCGCGTGGCCGCGCTTCTCGTCCTGGTGCTGCTCGCCTACGCAGGGCTCGCGGGCAGGCTCGTCCAGCTTCAGGTCCTTGAACACGACGGAGCCCAGGCGCGCGCGGATCGCCTGATGCAGGGCACGCGGCGCACACCCGGTCCGCGGGCGCGGATCGTGGACCGCGCGGACCGGCCGCTGGCCGTGTCCGTGCGCGGGCACGGGTGCGCGGTGGACCCGGCGCGCACCGGGCGGCTGGCCGACGCGCTCATGGCATTGAGCGGCGCGATGGACCTGGAATCCTTCGAAGTGGCGCGCGTGCTCGAGTACGTGCACGACCGGCGCGCCCAGGGCCAGACGACCCGGTTCGCCTGGGTGCGGCGGGTGCTCACCCCGGCGCAGACCCGCGCCGTGCGCGAGCTCGATCTGGCGGGCGTACTCCTGCCCGAGATCTGGGTCCGCCGCTACCCCGGAGGCACGAGCGGCTGCCACCTGGTCGGGTTCGCCAATGTGGACGGAGTCGGCCAACAGGGCGTGGAGCGGGAGTGGGACGAGGCTCTGTCCGGTGCGGCCGAAGAGGAGGAGCTCTTCTACGACGCGCGCAGGCGCGTGTTCCAGGTCGCTGAGCAGCCGCGCGAGCCGGCCGAACCGGCCCAGCGGTTGCGCCTGTCCCTGGACGCCTACATCCAGCGAGTGGCCGAGCGCGCGCTCGAACAGGTCTGGGAGGAATACCAACCCCGACGTGCGGGCGCGGTGGTCATGGACCCCTACACGGGCGACGTGCTGGCCATGGCCGCGCTTCCGGCCTATGATCCGAACGCTCCGGCGGAGGCGCCCACCGAAGTGCGCCTCAACCCCGCCGTGGCCGCGGTGTACGAGCCGGGCAGCGTGTTCAAGCCCTTTGTGCTCGCCGCGGCCCTAGACCGCGAGGCCGTGGCCCTGGACACCCCCGTCGGGTGCGAGGGCGGCACCTGGAACCTGGGATTCCGGGTGCTCCACGACGTGCACGGGTACGGGACGCTCACCGCGTCTGAGGTCGTGGTCAAGAGCAGCAACATCGGGATCGCCAAGGTGGCCGCGCGACTGGGCGCGGAGCCCCTGTACGAGAGCCTGCGCGCCTTCGGGTTCGGCACGCCCACGGGCGCGGACCTGTGCGGCGAGGTGGGTGGCATGCTGCGGCCCGTGGAGACGTGGAATCGCAAGTTCGCCATGACCTCTCTGCCCATGGGCCAGGAGATCGCGGTCACGCCCCTCCAGCTGGCGACCGCGTTCTCGGCTCTGGTCAACGGCGGGATCCTGGTCCGCCCGCGCGTCGCCGTGGCGCTCGCGAACGAGGATGGGGTGGTGCAAGAAGCCTACCCCGTGCAGCCCGTGCGCCGGGTCATCGCGCCGCGCACCTCGGCGGCCATGCGCCGAGTACTCGCGCGCGTGGTGCGCGAGGGCACGGGCCGCCGGGCCCAGAGCGGACAGTATACTATCGGCGGAAAGACCGGCACCGCGCAGATCGCCGAGCGCGGCGGATACGCCGAAGGCAAGTACGTGGCCAGCTTCTGCGGGTTCGGCCCGGTGGACACGCCGCGCGCGCTGGCGCTCGTGTCCGTGACCGAGCCCAAGGGCACCCACTACGGCGGCACCGTGGCCGCGCCGGCCGTGCGCTCGATCCTCGAAGCGGCGCTCTTGTACCTGAAGGTCCCGCCCCGCGCGGCCGACGCGGACCGCACGCGCCTGGCCGTGGCCCCGTAACGAGGTGCGCCTGGCAAGGACGAGACAAAACGATGCGACTCGCCGAGCTTGCGGCCCAGATTCCCGACGCGCAGTTGCACGGCGACGGGTCCGTGGAGGTGCGCTCGATCACCTGCGACTCGCGCACCGTGGCGCCCGGGGCCCTGTTCGGGGCGCTGCCGGGTACGCGCGCGGACGGAGCGACCTATGTGCCCGAGGCGCTCGCGCGCGGCGCGGTGGGGGTGCTCGCCGGGCGGCTGCTCTCTTGCGACCAGGCGCCCCTGATCGTGAGTCCGCAGCCGCGCAAGGCCTTCGCGACCGCGGCCGAGCGTCTCTACGGATCGCCCTCGCAGCGGCTCGCGCTTGCGGGGGTCACGGGCACGAACGGCAAGACCACGACCGCGTATCTGTTGCGCCACCTGTTGACCGCGAGCGGAGAGCGCTGCGGACTGCTGGGCACCATCATGTACGACACCGGCCGCGAGTCGCGTCCCGCGCCCATGACCACGCCGGACAGCGCGACCTTTGCGCGGCTTCTTGCCGAGATGGTCGACGGAGGGTGCAGCGCAGCCGTGGCCGAGGTCTCCAGCCACGCCCTGGACCAGGACCGCGTGTGCGGCGCGCAGTACGCAGCGGCCGTGTTCACCAACCTTACGCGCGACCACCTGGACTATCACATGGACATGGAGCGCTACGCCGCGGCCAAGATGCGTCTGTTCGAGCTGCTCGAGCCCGGGGCGTGCGCGGTGCTCAACGCGGACGACCCGTATGCGGCCCGCATGGCCGGGGCCACGCGGGGCAGGCCCGCTTGGTACGGCCTCGACGCCCTTGCGGACCTGACCGCGCGGATCCGGGAGCTCACCCTGGAAGGGAGCGTGTTCACCGTCTCGTATGCGGGCCGCGCTCGCGAAGTACAAACGCGGCTCGTGGGCAGGCACAATGTGCGCAACGCCCTGGCCGCGGCGCTCGCCGCGGTGCGCCTGGGCACGGACCTGGACGACGTAATGCAGGGCCTGGAGAGCTTCGCGGGCGTACCCGGGCGGTTGGAGCGCGTGCGCGGGCCGGGCGGTCCGGCCGTGTTCGTGGACTACGCGCACACCGACGACGCGTTGCGGCATGTGCTCGCGGCCTTGCGGCCCCTTTGCCGGGGGCGGCTGATCCTCGTGTTCGGGTGCGGCGGTGACCGGGACCGGGGCAAGCGTCCGCTCATGGCCCGCACCGCGGAGGCGGGTGCGGACCGCGTGGTCGTCACGCACGACAACCCGCGCACCGAGTCCAGGGACCGGATCTTCGCGGACGTGCGCGGCGGGTTCCAGCGGCCCGAGGCGGTGCTGTGGCAGCCCGATCGCGCCCGCGCGGTGGCCGAGGCCGTGGCCCTGGCCGAGCCCGCGGACACCGTGCTCGTGGCGGGCAAGGGGCATGAGACCTACCAGATGGTCGGCACGCAGCGGTTTCCGCTCGACGACCGCGAAGTGGCGCGCAAGGCCCTCGTGCAGCAGTTCGGCTCGGGCGAGGCGAGTCAGGAGGCCTGCGCATGCGCATGACCCTGGCCCAATGCGCAGCCTGGGCGAACGGCCGGCTGGTGGGCCGCAACGGCCTGGCCGCGGATCGCGTGTGTACGGACAGCCGACAGGCGCGCCCGGGCGACCTGTTCGTAGCGATTCGGGGTCCGCGTCATGATGGGCACGCCTTTGTGCAAAGTGCAGCGGAGCGCGGCGCAGTGGCCGCGCTCGTGCAGGACGAGTCGGCGCTCGACGACCTGCCCGGGGTGGTGGTCGAGGACACGGTGGCCGGGCTGGGCCGCCTCGCGCACGCGGCCCGCATGGCGCTCGACATTCCCTGGGCGGCCATCACCGGGTCGAACGGCAAGACGACGACCCGGGAGCTGCTCGCCTGCATCCTGCGCGGCCGGGGACCGGTGGTCTCGTCCGTGCGCAACTTCAACAATCGGATCGGGGTGCCGCTCTCGATTCTCTCCGCTCCGGAAGATGCCTGGGCGGGCGTCATCGAGCTGGGCACGAACGCTCCGGGCGAGATTGCCGAACTCGCGCGGCTCGTGCGGCCTACGGTCGGGGTGGTCACCGGCGTCGGGCCCGCGCACCTGGAAGGATTCGGCACGGCGGAGAACGTGGCCAAGGAGAAGGCCGCGCTCTTCTCTGCCCTGCCCGAGCACGGTCTGGCCGTGTACCCGACCGATGTGGCGTACCGGTCCGTATTGGAGGAGCGCCTCCATTGTGCGGCGCGGCGGTTCGGGCTCGTGGACGGGGGCAGCGACATCCTTGCGCAGGACCTCGTGTGCGACGAGCGCGGCGTGCGGTTCCGCGCGTGGGACGTGGACTTCCGCGTGCCGGTGCTGGGCGTGCACAACGTGGGCAATGTGTTGGCTGCGATGCTCGTGGCGCACTGGCTGGGCGTGCCCGTGCGCGAGGCCGCCGACGCCCTGACCGGGTTCCGCGCCGTGGCCGGGCGGATGACCTATCGAGACATCGGCCCGTACCGCGTGGTCGACGACACGTACAACGCGAACCCGGACAGCCTGCAGGCCGCGGTGCAGTTCCTGCGCGCGGTCCCGGCCCGGCGGCGTGTTGCGATCGTGGGCGCCATGGGCGAGCTGGGTGCGAGCACCGAGCGGCTCCATCGCCAGTGCGGGCAGAGTATCGGGCGCGCTGGCATCGACCTCGTGCTCGCGGTGGGCCCGTCGACCGTGGCGTTGGCCGAGGCCGCGGACGCCAGTCATGCCAAGTGCCGCGCGCACTATTTCCCGTCCGTGCTCGTGCTGCTGCCGCACCTGGAGGAATACCTGCGTCCGGAGGACCTGATCCTGGTGAAGGGCTCGCGCAGCGCGGGCATGGAGCGGGTGGTGCGCCACATCGAACGGCTTGCTCGACAAGACGCCGATCCCGCACAGGAGCGCACAAGTGCTTAAGTATCTGGCCAACCTGGAAGATCTGTACGGACCGCTGCGCGTGTTCGACTCGATTACATTTCGCGCGGCGGTCGGCATGGTGGTGGCGTTCCTGGCCGCGCTCGCGGCCGGGCCGGGCTTCATCCGCCTGCTCAAACGCCTGCGCGTCACGGAGAACATGGACAAGCCCGACAGCGCAGAGCTCGAAAAGCTCCACCACCTCAAGCGGGATACACCCACCATGGGCGGGATCATCCTGGTCTGCGCCATCGTGGTCGGCGGGGTCCTGTTCGCCGACGCCACGAGCCCCTATGTGTGGATGACGCTCGTGGTGCTGCTCGCCTTTGCCACGCTGGGCCTTGTGGACGACTACGTGAAGCTGCGCCGCATCCGCCCGGGCGGCCTGGCGCGTCCGGTGAAGCTCATCGCCCAGTTTGTGCTCGCCGCGGGCGCATGCCTGATGCTGTGCGCGTTCGGCGACGTACGCCACGTCACCCACCTCCTGGTCCCGGGCACGAAGATGGCCGAGTTCTACCCCGACCTTGGCGCGATGTACGCGCCGTTCTTTCTGCTCGTGCTCGTGGGAAGCTCCAACGCCGTGAACCTGTCCGACGGGCTGGATGGGCTGGCCGCGGGGCTCGTGGCGCTCGTGGCGCTTACGTTCACCGTGCTCGCGTACGCGGCCGGACACGCGGAGGTCTCGACGTATCTGCGCATTCCCTTTGTGCGCCACAGCGGCGAGCTGACCGTGCTGTGCGCAACCGTGGTGGGCGCGACGCTGGGTTTCCTGTGGTTCAACGCCCATCCGGCCCGCGTGTTCATGGGCGACACGGGCAGCCTGGGCCTGGGCGCGGCGATCGGGTTCGCGGCGTTGTCCGTGAAGCAGGAGCTCGTGCTCCTGGTCTGCGGCGGCGTGTTCGTGGTCGAGGCGGTCTCCGTGCTTCTGCAGATCGCCAGCTGCCGCACGCGAGGCAAACGGCTCTTGCGGTGCGCGCCGTTTCATCATCACCTCGAGTTCTCGGGCTGGCACGAGAACCACGTGGTGGTGCGGCTGTGGTGCATCGGCATCGTATTGGCGGCCCTGGGCCTGGCGAGCCTGAAGATGCATTGACCGGAGATCGTGGAGAATGCGCATGACCCAGACACCCCCGACGGACCCCGGCCCCGGCATTCGAAAAGCCGCAGAAGCGACGCGCGCACGGCAGGCCGAGTGCGACCGCGTATGCGCGTGGCTCGTGGCCGCGGTCGCGGCCCTGTTGGCCGTGGGCATCGTGCTCGTGTATTCGGCCAGCGCCATCCGGGCCGACGAGCAGATGGGGACGAGCCTGTACTTCCTCAAGCGCCAGGCGCTGTGGATAGGCTTCGGGCTGGCCGCGGCTTTCGCCTTGAGCCGGATCGACTACCGACGCTACTACGCGCTGCGATGGCCGCTCCTTGTGGCCACCGTCGGGCTGCTCGTGACCGTGCTTGTGCTGGGCCGGCCCATCAACGGTGCGCGCAGATGGCTGCATCCGTTTGGGTACAGCGTGCAGCCGAGCGAGCTGGCCAAGTACGCGCTCGTTGTGGTTCTGGCCGCGTTCCTGGCGCACGGCGCGCGCAACCGGCCCATGACCGCGCGTCGATTCGCGGGTCTGGCGGGGCTCGTGCTCATGGCCGCAGGCCTCGTGGCCGCGGAGCCGGACCTGGGCACTGCGCTCCTGTTGGCCGGGGTGCTCTTCGCCATGCTCCTTGCCGCGGGCGCGCGTGTCCTGCACATGGGGCTGCTCCTGGCGGGCGTGGGGCCCGTCGCGCTGTGGCTTATGCTCACCCGATACGCGCACGTGGCCGGGCGCATCCAGGCGTGGCTGCAGGGCGGATCCGAGGGCAAGGCCCATCACGCCTTCATGAGCCTGCAGACCCTGGGAAGCGGCGGCCTGCTGGGCATGGGCCCGGGCGCGGGCTGGGCCAAGCTCTACTACCTGCCCGAGGCGCACACGGACTTCATCTACGCGGTGGGCGGGCAGGAGCTCGGCCTCGTGGGTGCGCTCGGGATCCTGGCCGCGTACGCCGTACTCGTGGGCTGCGGCCTGCGGCTGGCCATGCGCGCGCCGGATGCGTTCGCGCGCTACCTCGTGTTCGGGATCACCCTGATGCTGGGCGCGCAGGCGGCCATGCACATCGCGGTGGTCACCGCGTCCGTGCCCACCAAGGGGATCAGCCTGCCACTGGTGAGCTTCGGCGGATCGGGCCTGGTGTGCGCGCTCGCGGGGATCGGCATGCTCGTGAGCGTGGCGCGGCACGCCTATGCGCCGGCCGGACGCCTGGCCGCGGGCGCGGACTCCGAGCCGTGGAGTGCGCACTTCCTGGCGCGCGCGAGCGCGGGGGCCCCGGCCGATGGAGCCTGAGCCGGGCCCGCATGTCGTCCTCGCCGGCGGGGCGACCGGAGGGCACCTGTACCCCGGCCTGGCCCTGGCGCAGGCGCTGCGGGACAATTGTCCGCAGGTAAAGCTCACGTTCCTGGGTGGGCGGTGCGGGCTGGACGCGCAGCTCGTGCCCGAGGCCGGATATCGGCTCGTGCGGCTTGCCGCGGGGCGAGGCAGTCCCGTGTCTCTGCGCAAGCCGCTCAACGCGCCCCGGTTCGCGCTCGCGTGCGCACAGTGCATGCGCCTGTTCGCCCGAGAGCGGCCGCACGCGGTGGTCGGCCTGGGCGGATTCGCAGCCGGGGCGCCTGGCTTGGTTGCAGCCTGGCGGGGCATGCCCTTGATCCTGCTCGAACAAAACGCGATCCCCGGACGTGTGACCCGGTTTCTGTCGCGGTGGGCCGCGGAGATCCACCTTGAGTTCCCGCAGGCGCGCGGCCTGTTGTCCGGGGCCAAGGGAGAGATCGTAGATGCGGGCTCGCCGGTGCGCCGTGCCATCGCGGACCTGGCCGACCGGGCCTATGCGCCCGCGTCCCGGGACGAGCTGTTGGTCATCGGCGGAAGCCAGGGCGCCCATCGGCTCAACCTCCTTGTGGCCGAGGCCGCGCCCACGCTGGTGCGCGCGGGTGTGTGCGTGCGCCACATCACGGGCGATACCGACCATGCGCGCGTGGCCGAGGCGTACGCGCCGCTCGGCGAAGCGGCCCAGGCCCTGGCCTATACGCATGAGATGGCCCAGGCCTATGCGCGTGCGCGGGTCGTGGTCTCGCGCGCGGGCGGGTCCACGGCCGCGGAGCTCTGGTGTGCGGGGCTGCCCGCCATTCTGGTGCCTTTTCCGGAGGCAAGGGATGACCACCAGACCGCGAATGCGCGCGCCCAGGTGCAGACCGGGGGCGCGGTGCTCGCCGTGGAGAAGGAGCTGTGTGCCGACAGGCTGACCGCAGCGGTGCTGGACCTATGGCACGACACCGAGCGGCTCCAGCGCATGTCCTCGGCGATGCGGGGCCTCGGCCGGCCGGACGCTGCGGACCGCATCGCCCGGCGCGTGCTGACCCTGGCCGGGTGCGAGGTTGGAATCCACGAGCAGTGTTCTCAGGTGAGGTAAAGCTTGTCGCCCTGCGCACGCGGGGCGTCTTGTTGACTTGAAAGGAAGAAGACGGGCGATGGACCTGCATGGGCGGCGCATCCACTTCATGGGTGCGGGCGGGATCGGGGTCTCAGCCCTGGCCGAGCTCACGTGGCGCGCGGGCGCGCGGGTGACCGCGTGCGACCTGCATGCGAATGACCGCACCGCGCACTTGCGCAGGCTCGGGATCCCCGTGTCCGAAGGCCATGATCCGCGCCACCTGGACGAAGTGGATCTGCTCGTGTACACCTCGGCCGTGCCGCCGGACCACCCCGAGCGCAGCGCGGCCCCCGGGCGTTGCGAGGCCATGCGCCGCGGCACGTTCCTGGCGCGATTCCTGCGGGGCAGGCGCGTGGCGGGTGTGAGTGGCGCGCACGGCAAGACCACCACCACGTGGCTGCTCGGGCAGCTCCTTGTGCACTGCGGCATGGACCCGACCGTGATCCTGGGCGGAGTGCCGGTGGGCGAGGCCTCGAACGTGCGCCAAGGCGAGTCGGACCTCGCGGTGGTGGAGCTCGACGAGAGCGACGAGAGCTTCCTGGAGCCAGACCTGACGGTCG
>CAZOBJ010000059.1:0-19699 GCA_964577825.1 uncultured Planctomycetales bacterium | reverse complement strand
TGGGGCTTTCCCAGGATCTCGTCCTCGAGCGCGACCAGGGTGTCGGCCGCGAGCACGACCTCCTGGCCGCTCAGGCGTCCGCCCACGGTCTCGAGCTTGCGGCGCGCGAGCGCGAGCGCCGCCTCGTCGGGCCGGGCCTTGGAGGGCGGACGCTCGTCCACCTCCGGGGCGACCGCCACGAAGGAGAGCCCCATGCCGCGCAAGAGCTCCCGCCGCCGCGGCGAGGCGCTCGCGAGCACGAGCCGCCGCCAGCCCACCGGCACCCGGCGCACCACCAGGGTCCCGCCCACGCGGTCGCCCACCCGCTGGTTCACGCGGCTGAAGAGCATGCTCACGATCGCCGGAAAGAAAGGCAGCACCACGCCCCCGCCCACGGGCAGAAAGAGCTGGTCGACCGTGCGCAGCAGGTTGCGCAGGAGCACGCGCATGTATCCGGGCCGCCCGCCCTCGACCGCGCGCACGGCGATGCCCAGCGCGTACTTGCCCACGGTCTGGCCGTGCAGGGCCTCGCCCAGCGTCGCGTACAGAATGAACGCCAAGGGGTACAGGTACCCGGCCACCAACAGCTCCTCCAGGCCGCGCGGCGAGGCGAACACCGCCTCCAGGCTGCGGTGGCGCGCGTACAGGTACCCGAGCACCAGGGGAAGCAGGAGAACCGTGTCCAGCGCAAAGGCCGTCACCCGTTCCACGGGCGAGGCCACCCCGCCGGCCGCGGGCGCGACCGCGCGGCGGCCCACGCGCGGGGGCATGCCGCGCGCGCCGGGCAGCGCCCGGCCCACACGCCACCGCCGCCGGAACGCGTGCGCGACCGCCAGCACCGCCAGCCCGACGGCGATGACCCACAACAGGAGCGCGGCGTCCGGCCGCTGGGTTACCTCCAGCCCGGGCACGGGGTCGGTGAGCGCAAGGCCCGCGCCGTCTCCGGGCGCGAGCAGGCGCACGCCCTGCGCGCCGCTCAGTGCGACCAGCAGGCCCGCTTCGTCGCGGATCGCGGCGAGCCCCGGGCCCAGGGGGCCGGGCGCCCAAGCCCGCAGGTCGGGCGTGTGCGCGCGGGTCCAGGCCTCGTCCGTGTAGCGCAGTACGATCGCACGGTCGGCCTGGGACCACACCCCTTGCGCGCGCGCCAGGCCCACCAGGGTGAACGCCCCCTCGCCCGCGGTCGCGGCAAAGGCCCCGGCCTGCATGGCCGCCGGCGGCGCGGGCAAGGTCTGCCAGCCGTCCGGGCCCAGCAGCGCGGCGCGCAGTCCCGGCGCGTCGGGCGCGAGCGCGGCGTCGCGGCCCGCGCCGGCCGGCTGCCAGATCACCACGGGCCGACCGTGCAGATGCGTAAGCGCCGCGGCCTCGGCGCCTCCCGGCGCGTGCAGAACCGGGCCGTGCTCATGCCAGGAGGGCTCGTCTGCCTCGGCCCCGCGCTCCAGTCGATGTAGGCGCAGCTCGCGGCCCTCCGCCTCCACGGCCAGAAGGTCCGCGCCCACGCGCGCCGCGACCAGGAGCTCCGGTCCGGCCGCGAGCACCCGCTCGCGCTGTAGCCTGCCCTCGGCGTACCGGAACGCGAACACCGCGCCGTTGCCGAACACCACCTCCACGCCCCGGCCCGCGGGCGCCAGGCCCGCGACCCGGCCACGCAGCTCCACCGGGCTTGTCCACTGGCCGGTGTGCGGCGCCACGCTCGTGAGCACCAGGAACCGGTCCTCCTCGTCGCCCAGGTGCATGCTCTGCACGGTCAGGTACGTGCGTCCCTGCGCCCGGGCCATCCGGGGCGCGTAATACAGCGCAAAGGGACTGCACCCGCCCGCGCTCAGGGCCAGGAGCGCGGCCCCGGCCAGGCACGCGGGCACGAGCAGGGTCCGGATTCGCATACGCTAGTCCCGCGCGCAGCGCCCCCGCGACGCCGCGAGACGGCAATTCTAACACCCGCGCCGCCCACGGGCAAGCGGACGCGCGGCCCGCACGGTTGACACCCGCGGCGCCGCGGGTACGCTGTGCGCGCGCGGCCCGTTCCGGGACCGCGCCCCAGGAGGAGAGGACCGCATGCGGCAACCCGCACCCGCACCCGGCGCAACGCTGGCACCCACGCCGCCCATGGGGTGGAATTCCTGGAACCAGTTCGGCCCCTCCGTGGACGAGGTCCTGGTGCGCGAGACCGCCGACGCCCTGGTGGACACGGGGCTCGCCGAGCTCGGGTACCGCATCGTGGCCCTGGACGACAACTGGCACGGCGGCCGCGACGCGCGGGACAGGCTCTTCCCGCACCCGGACCGGTTCCCCGGCGGCATGCAGGCCCTGGCCGAGTACCTGCACAGCCGCGGGCTCCGGTTCGGGATCTACGCGTGCGCGGGCGAGCGCACCTGCGCGGGCGAGCCGGGCAGCTACGGACACGAGGAGGTCGACGCGCAGACCTTCGCCGCCTGGGGCGTGGACTTCCTCAAGTACGACTACTGCCACGCGCCCGAGGACTACCGCCAGGCCATCGACCGGTTCGCGGCCATGGGGCGGGCGCTTCGCGCCACGGGCCGGCCGATCGTGTACAGCATCTGCGAGTGGGGCCCGCGCGCGCCGTGGCTGTGGGCCCGGCGGCTGGGCGGGCACCTGTGGCGCGTGTCCTTTGACGTGAAGGAGGTGTGGGACACCCCGCGCGACACGAACCGGGGCATCGGCATCCTCACCGCCATCGACCGGATGACCGGGCTCGAGGCCCACGCGGGCCCGGGCGGGCGGAACGATCCGGACATGCTGGTCGTGGGCCTGCACGGCCGGGGCCGGGTCTCGCGCGGGCGGGCGTGCACCGCGGACGAGTACCGCACGCAGATGGGCATGTGGTCGCTGCTCTCCGCGCCGCTTTTCCTCGGGTGCGACGTGCGGGCCATGGACGCGCAGACCCGCGAGATCCTGGGCAACCCCGAGGTCGTGGCCGTGGACCAGGACCCCCTGGGCCTACAGGCCGTGCGCGCGGTGCGCGTGGGCGCGTGCGAGGTGTGGCGCAAGCCGCTCGCCGACGGCGCGCTCGCCCTGGGGCTTCTCAACCGCGGCGAGGCGCCTGCGGAGATCACCGCGCCGTGGACCGCCCTGGACCTGGACCCGCACGCGGAGTGCCGCGTGCGCGACCTGTGGGCGCGCGAGGACGCGGGCGCGGCGCGCGAGGCCCTTTCGCGCACGGTGGTCCCGCACGCGTGCGCGCTCTTGCGGCTCGCTCCCACCTGAGCGCGGAGCCGCGCCTCGCTTGACACGCCAGCCGATTCGCGTAGGGTAGCGCGTCCCGGAGCATGCACGCGTCGTGCACGTCAGGAGCGGACATGGCCAAGCAAGACCTGCGCGGCGAGCGCCTGGCCCGGCGCAAGGCGCTCGAAGACCTGGGCGTAGACCCCTACGGGGGCCGGTACGAGACCACGGGCACGCTCGCCGAGGTCCTGCAGGCGCTTCTGGACGCGGAGGCCGACAGCGAGCAGCCCGCGCCCGTGCCCGTGCGCGCGGCCGGGCGGATCGTGGCCGTGCGGGACATGGGCAAGTCCATCTGGCTGGACCTCAGGGACCGCAGCCTGGACAAGCTCCAGGTCAACCTGCGCAACAAGGCCCTGCCCGAGACCTTCGCCCAACTGCGCCACCTCGACCTCGGCGACTTCCTGGGCGTGAGCGGGGCGCTGCAGCGAAGCCGCAAGGGGGAGCCCACCATCTTCGCGGACGGCTTCGAGGTCCTGTGCAAGAGCCTGGAGCAGCCCCCGGCCAAGTGGCACGGGCTGCGCGACGTGGAGACCCGGTACCGGCGCCGGTACCTGGACCTGCTCAGCAACCGCGCGTCGCTGGAGACCTTTGTGCTGCGCAGCCGGATTGTCTCGTGGGTGCGGCGGTTCCTGGACGCGCGCGGATTCCTGGAGGTCGAGACCCCGATGCTCCAGACCATCTACGGCGGCGCGGACGCGCGGCCGTTCACCACGCACCACAACGCGCTGGACCTGGACCTGTTCCTGCGCATCTCGCCGGAGTGTGCCTTGAAGCGCCTGCTCGTGGGCGGCATGGACCGGGTCTACGAGCTCAACCGCAACTTCCGCAACGAGGGCATCGACGCCACGCACACCCCGGAGTTCACCATGCTCGAGGTCTACCAGGCCTACGCGGACTTCGAGGACATGATGGCGCTCACCGAGTCCATGATCTGCGAGCTCGCCGAGGACCTGCTGGGCACGCACGAGCTCGCCTGGAACGACGGGGTCCTGGACCTGCGACCGCCCTGGCGGCGCGCGCGGTACCTGGACCTGTTGCGCGAGGCCGGGGTCGACCCGGACGACGAGCCCGCGTGCCGCGAGCGCCTGCGCGAGCAGACCCGCCGGGCCGCCGAACAAACCGGCGACGCGGGCCGCGTGCAGACCCTGGAGGCACAGGCCGAGGCCCTGGACCACGTGCACGTGCTCGACGAGCTCTTCGACCTCCTGGTCCAGCCTGCGCTCATCCAGCCCACGTTCGTCACCCATCACCCGGTGGGGCTGACCGCCCTGTGCAAGCGCAACCGCGACGACCCCGCGGTGCACGACCGGTTCGAGCCCATTGTGTGCGGGATGGAGCTGGGCAACGCCTACTCCGAGCAGAACGACCCCCTGGAGCAGCGCCAGGCCCTGGAGGCCGAGGTCGCCCGCCGCCAGGCCGGCGCGCCCAACGCGGTGGACGAGGACTTTTTGACCGCGCTGGAGGTGGGCATGCCTCCGGCCGGGGGCCTGGGCATCGGCATCGACCGGCTGGTCATGCTGCTTTCCGGCAAGCGCAACCTGCGCGAGGTGATCCTGTTCCCCACGCTTCGGCCCAAGGACGAGCCCGCACCGGACGAGACGGCCTGAACGCACCGGCGCACGTCTGCGCCCCGTCGGACCCAAGGAGGAGGGATACCCCCGTGGCCAAAACGAAGCTCGCGGTCATCGGATGCGGCGGCATGACCGGCAACTACCTGCGGCGCATGGACCGGCTCGAAGACCGGCTGGAGGTCGCAGCCGCGGTGGACACCGACCGCGCGCGGGCTCGGGACCTATCCGACCGCCTGGGCGGCCGGCCCAAGGTGGCCACCGACTACCACGATGTGCTCGACGACGTGGACGCCGCGCTCCTGGTCCTGCCCCACCACGTGCACGCCGAGGTGTCCCTCGCCTGCCTGGAGGCGGGCAAGCACGTGCTCGTGGAAAAGCCCATGGCCAACACCGAGGCCGACTGCCTGCGCATGATCGAGACCGCGGAGCGGACCGGCAAGGTGCTCATGGTGGGGTATCTCATGCGCTATCATCCGCTGGCCCTGGAGTTCAAGAAGGCCGTGGACTCGGGCCGATGGGGCAAGCCCTTCCAGATCTCCATGTGGACCGAGCAGACCACAAACCGCGGACCGGACCACTGGTCCAGCCGGGCGGCGACCCTGGGCGGGGGGCAGCTCTTCAGCCACGGGTGCCACTACATCGATCTGTTGCTGTGGATGCTCGGCCGTCCGCTCAAGGGCGCGCACATGGGCACGAACCTGGGCACCCCGTGGATGGAGCGCGAGGGCACGAGCAACGTGGTCCTGTCCTTCGAGAACCGGACGCTGGGGTACCACTTCGGCACCTGGGGCGCGCGGGCCACGCGCCTGCACTACTCGTTCCACGCTCATTGCGAGGGCGGCATGATCGAGATGCAGCTTCGGCCGCACAAAGTGCTGGCGCTCGTGCGCGAGGCGCGCAAGGACGGCGGGCAAGTCTCGGCCCACGACCCGCAGGCCCCGGCCCGCGCCGCGCGCAGGCCGCGCACGGAGCAGCGCGAGATCGTGCTCTACGAAGAACCGTCCGAGGCCACGGTCAAGCCCACGGAGCGCGAGCTCGAGCATTTCCTCGACTGCATCGAAACCGGCCAACCGCCGCGCACGGACGGATGGTCGAGCCTGATCGGCCTCCAGGTCATCTGGAAGCTGTACGAGGCCGAGGAGCGCGGCACGCTCGCGGACCTCTCGTCCGTCGACATGAGTCGGTTCCGCTAGCCCCGCGCTCACCCGCTTGCGGACCGGAAGGCCTGCATCGCCTCGTCCCAACTCGCGTACATGCCCGCGGCCCTGCCCGCGGCGAGCGCGGCGCCCGCGGCCGCCTCTTCGGTGTGTCGAGTCAAACGCGGGATCAGCCCGAAGCGCCGCGCCACGGCCTCGCGCACCGCGCGGCTGCGCCGCAACGCCCCGCCCGCGCCGGAAAGGCGCTCGACGCGCGCGCCCGCCCCCCGCGCGCGCTCGTACAATTCCGCGAGCTCACCGACCATGCCCTCGACCACGGCGCGCGCCAGGTTCGCAGCGGTCCAGTTGTCCGTGCCGATGCCGGTGACCGCCCCTCGCGCCTCGGGCTCGGCGCGCGTGCCCGCGAACGTGGTGGACGCGCGCAGACCCTTGGCGTCGGCCGGGGCCGCGCAGGCCAGCCGGTCGAGCCGCGCATACAGGTCGGCGAGGTCCGGCTCGCCGCACAGCGCGCGGGCCACGTCCGCGAACAGACCGGCCAGCACGTCCAGGGCCCGGCCCCCGCACAGGCTGGCGCCCACGAGCGCCCATCGCCCGGCAACGAGCGGGCGGGTCTCCAGTCCCTCGGCGCGCACGAACCCGTCCACGGAAACGCACACCTGTCCGCCGGTGCCGAGGTTCACATGCGCGCATGCGTCCAGCGCCGGCGCCGCGCCCAGGAACGCGGCCTGGCTGTCCCCGAGCGCCACGGCCACGGGCAGCCCGCGCGCGAGCCCGATGGCCCGGGCGGCCTCGGGCGTGAGCACGCCGGCCCGGCCGCCTGTGTCGAGCACGCGGGGCAACAGCCGCTCGGCCGCCCGGGGCGTGAGCCCGAGCGCCGCCCCGGCCTCGGCCAGCCACCGGCCGCCTGCCGCGTCGAAGAGGGCCCATCCGGCCGCGTCCGTGGGGTCCGTGCACAGCGCGCCCGTGAGTCGCGCGACAAAGAGGTCCTGGATCGTGAGCGCGGTCGCGCCCTCGGGCAGCAGCCCTCCTTCGGCGAGGCGCAGCAGGGTCGCGCCGCCGTACCCGGACGCGGGCGCGCACCCTGCGCGGGCCAGGGCCCGGCGCCCCAGCCGCGCGGCGAGCTCCCCAGCCCAGGTGCGCCCGGTGGCCGGGCACGCATCCTCGCCGCGGCGGTCCTGCCAGGTGACAAGCCGCGTACGCGGCCGGGCCTGTGCGTCCGCGAGCACGACCCCGTGCATCTGCCCGGTCGCGCCCAGGCCCGCGACCGCGCGCGCGCGGTCGCCGAGGTCCGCAACCAGGTCCGCGGCAAGCTCGACCGCGCGCGAGACCACCTCCTCGGCGTCGAGCTCGACCGCGCCGGTTTCCGCGGCCCCGACCGGGCTCGGCGTGGGCGCGCGGCGCACGCCCACGCACGCGCCGCCCCGGGCATCGAACGCGGCTGCGCACACCTTGCTCGTGCCGATGTCTACGCCGATCAGGACCGGCACAGAGCTCCTCCTTCTGGACTCGGGTCAGCGCCGGGGCTTTCGATCGCGCAAAGGGCTACTGGCCGCCGGGCCGCTCGGACACGGACCACCAGCTCGCCAGCGACCCGGCCACGAGCATCGCGCACCCCAGCCACAGGCTCGGCTCCGGGGCCACGGCCAGGTACACGCAGCTGACCACGGTCGAAAACAAGGGCGTCAGGTACGAGCCCGCGGCCACCACCACCACGTTGCCCGTGCGCATGGCGCGGTCCCACAGCCCGTACGCAAGGTACGTGGCCGTGCCCAGGAACCCCGCTTCGGCGAGCGAGCGCATGCTCCAGGCTCGCGGCTCGTCCACGAACAGGCTCATGAACAGAAGCGCCAGGGCCGTGGCCGGCAGGAACAGGTCCACGCCGCCCCGGCGCCGGCCGCCCGCCCATCGGCGGGTGAGGGTCGAGTACAGGCCCCAGCACAGCGCGGCCGCGAGCCCCAGGCCATAGGCGGCCGGGTTGCCGGACAGGTTGCGCGTAAACGACCGCACGGACACGTCCGCGCCCTGGGTGAGCACAAGCACCTCGCCGGCCAGGGCCAGGGCGGTGCCCGGCACGAGGACCCACGTGGCCCGCTTGTTCAGAAGCACGAGGGAAAAGAGGATCGTAAGCGCGGGCCACAGGTAGTTGAGAAGCCCCACCTCCAGGACCTGGCGGCGGGAGTCGGCAAGCCCCACGGACAGGAAGAGCACGGTCATGTACGCGACGAAGAGCGCCCCACACCCGAACAGATACCTGCGCGCCAGGCGGGCGATGCTCCGGCGACGCTCTGCGTTCCAGCCCAGGCGCACCAGGGCCACCGCGCCGCCCACGCTGTAGACCGCGCAGGCCGCGGTGATGGGCCCCAGCCGCTCGGACAGGCTGCGCGCGAGCGCCACGGTGGTCGACCACAGCACAATGGCGCCGAACCCGGCCAGTGTGCCGGACGAAGGTCTTCGCGATATCCCGGCGTCCGACCCCACACCCAGGTCCTATTCCCTTGCTTGCACCTGCGGCCCTACCGCGTCTCCCTCTCCCCTCGGGAGAGGGCCGGGGTGAGGGACGGTACGCGCGCACGGCGGCCTTACGCACGCACGCCGCACCGGAACCGCGCCTCTCCCTCCCCCCCTCCCGGAGGGAGGGGAAACAGCCCGTGCTTCGCTGCGCTCGCTCAGTACCACTGGTGGTGGAACTTCTCGCCGCGCTCGCGGTCCACGCGTTCGAACGTATGCGCGCCGAAGTAGTCGCGCTGGGCCTGGAGCAGGTTCGCGGGCAGCCGCTCGGTGCGGTAGCTGTCGAAGTACGCGAGCGCGCTGGAGAACGCGGGCACCGGCACGCCCAGGCGCACGGACTGCCGGATCACCCGACGCCAGCCGCCCTGGCACTTGCGCAGGTTGCGGCGGAAGTACGGCGCGAGCATCAGGTTCTTGAGCGAGCGCTTGCGCTGGTAGGCCTCCTTGATCCGGTCCAGGAACGCCGCGCGGATGATGCACCCGCCGCGGAAGACCTGCGGGATCTCGCGCAGGTCCAGCTTGTACCCGTACTCCTCGCTGGCGGCCTGCATGAGGGCGAACCCCTGGGCGTACGCGCACACCTTGCTCGCGTACAAGGCGTCGTGCAGGTCGGAGAGGAACTTGTCCTTGTCCCCGCGGAAGCCGGCGCGCGGGCCCTTGAGCCTCTTGGCCGCGGCCACGCGCTCTTCCTTGAGCGCGCTCACGCACCGGGCGAACACCGCCTCGGCGATGGTCGGCGCGGGCGTGCCCAGGTCCAGCGCGCTCTGGCTCGTCCACTTGCCCGTGCCCTTCTGGCCCGCGGTGTCCAGGATGACCTCGGTCATGGGCTGGCCCGTGTCCGGGTCGGTCTGGCCCAGGATGTCCGCGGTGATCTGGATAAGGTAGCTGTCCAGGTCGCCCTCGTTCCACCGGCCGAACACCTCGCTCATCTGGGCCTCGGACAGGTCCAGCACGTTCTTCATGAGGTAGTACGCCTCGCAGATGAGCTGCATGTCGCCGTACTCGATGCCGTTGTGCACCATCTTGACATAGTGCCCGGCCCCGCGCGGGCCCATGTACGCGCAGCAGGGACCGTCGGCCACCTTGGCCGCAATGGCCGTCCAGATCGGCTCGATGCGCTCGTACGCCTTCCTGTCGCCCCCGGGCATGAGGGCCGGGCCCTTGAGCGCGCCCTCTTCGCCGCCCGAGACCCCGCTTCCGATGTACCGGATGCCCTGGGCCTCGAGCTTGTCGTACCGGCGCTCGGTGTCCATGAAGTGCGAGTTGCCGCAGTCGATCAGGATGTCGCCCTGCTCCAGGTGCGGGGCCACCTTGTCGATCATCTGGTCCACCGGGTCGCCGGCCTTGACGAGCAGGATGATGGGCCGGGGCTTCTTGATCTGGCCGACGAGCTCCTCGATGCTGTGGCAGCCGATCACGTTCTTACCCTGGGCGCGGCCCTGGACCAGACGGTCGACCTTCTCCACGGTCCGGTTCCACACCGCGACGGTGTACCCCCGGCTCTCGATGTTGAGCGCCAGGTTCTCGCCCATCACCGCCAGTCCGATCAGGCCAATGTCCGCGTTCATGGATTCGTCTCCCTTCGCTCGCCAAGGCGCCGGCCCCGTGCGGGCCAAGGCCTTGCTCCTGTGCGTCCTCCAGCCGGGCAGAGCGCCGGTGCGCCCCGCGGCGGTCCGGCCAGCATACCCCGTTCCGCGCAGATGTCAAAGCGCACGGCTCCTGCCGGGCCGCGGGGGGCGCTCAGGCCAGCAGCCCGCCCACGATCGCCCCCGCCAAGAGCGGGCCCACCTGCATCAGCGCGGCCACTGCGCCGCCCGCCGCGGCCACGGCCCCGAACAGGGGCAGGCCCGTGAGCGCGGTGGCGAAGACAAACAGCAGCACGCCGAAGAGGAGGCTGGGCAGGATCGCCGCCAGGATCCCGCGCAGCACGCCGCCGGCCTGCTTGCCGCCGACCACGCCCGCGAGCACGGGCCCGATCACCGGCAGCCAGAAGAGAAGCAGCGAGATGAGCGCCATCCACACCATGCCCAGCACGATGCTCCCCTTGGGGTCGTCCCCGGCCGCGGCGGCCGGCTCCCCCTGCGGTGCGTTCTGTGGCGATGCGGCCATGGTCGTCTCCTTTCTGTGAGAACTACACCCCGTCCCGGGACGGGTTCGCCCAACGGTCCGTCACCCGTGGCCAGCGCGCGTGAGCCGCCACACGTCCGAGGTCATGTTGTTGCCCGCGACCATCCACAACGCGTCCCGGTGCACGAACACGCTGGCCGCGTGCCGCGGCGGCCAGGGCGTGTCCTCAAGCTCGGTCCAGGTCCCGCCGTCCGGCGAAAACCACACGTCGTTGCGGTTCTCTCCACCGGCAAAGCCTTCGAGCACCCACAGCTTGTCGTCCCACACCGCGACCTCGTGGTACTGGCGCGGCGCCCAGGGCGCGCGCTCCAACACGCGCTGCCAATGCACGCCGTCCGCGCTGGACCACACGTCGTTGTACAAGAGCCGCATGCGGGTCTGGGGCGTGTCGTACGTGCCTCCGCCGAGGAGAAACATGCGCCCGCCCAGCACCGCGCTGCCGCCGATCATGCCTCGGCCGGGCCACAGGGGCGCGGGCTGGACGCACTCCCAACGCGCGCCGTCGCTGCTCGCCCACACGTCCGCGTAGAACCGCTCCTCGGCCGGGGCGAACCCGGGCATGGTCTGCCCGCCCATGACCCACAGCCGGTCCCGGAAGCTCACCGCGTGGTGGAGCGCGCGCGGGCCCCAGGGCACGGGCCGGTCCGGGTTCGCGCGCGTCCAGGATACGCCGTCCGCGGAGGACCATACGTCGGGCTGGTAATGCTTCTGGTTCGCGTCGCCGCCCACGATCCACATGCGCCCGCGAAGCACCGCGTACCCCGCGGTGTGGCGGCCTTCCCAGTCGGTATCCGGGTCGAACCGGTCCGTGCCGAACGTGTTGGCTCGCTCCAGGGTCCAGGTCCGCCCGTCCTCGGAGCTCCACACCTCGTTGTTGCAGATGTTGGGGAAGTGCTCCTTGTCTCGCGGGTTCCAGCCCCCGAGGAGCCACATGCGTCCCGCGAACGCCAGCGCGCCCGCGCCGTCGCGCGGCGCGAACGGGGCGTTGTCCGTGACGCACTCCCAGCGGTAGGGTTGGTCGGCCACGGCACCTCCCTTTCTCGGGCGCGCCCCGCGCATGGCGCTCGGGAGCGCGAGGACGCTGCCAGCATCCCTGCAAGGCACGTGCCGCGCTCAAGAACGACCATGGAGGCAGGGGTCGGCGCCCCGGACCCGGCGCCCACGCCGCGCGTGCGGCCGGCGGCCGGACGGGTCACGAGATGCTGAGGATCTCGAACTCCTGCTCGCCCGCAGGCAGGGACACGGTCACGGTATCCCCGGCCTCGTGGCCGATCATGGCCGCGCCCATGGGGCTGGTCGTGAGGATCTTGCCGGAGGCCACGTCCCCCTCGCCCGCGCCCACCAGGGTGCGGGTGAACTCGCGCCCGTCGCGCTTGCGGCGCAGGCGCACGGTGCTCCCCAGCGCCGCCTTGCCTTCGGGCGCGTCCTCGGGCTTGACCACGTGCGAGCGGGCCAGCTTGCCGTGCAGCTCGGCCAGGCGCGCGTTGAGCATGGCCAGCTCCTCGCGCGCGGCGTGGTAGTCGGCGTTTTCGCTCAGGTCCCCCCGCGCGCGCGCCTGCTCGATGGACGCCTTGATGTCCGGGCGGCGGCTCTCGAGCTCGCGCGCCTCCTGCTGGAGCTTGTGGTATCCGTTCTGGGTCATGGGGATCATGTCGGGCATCTTGTCAGGTCCTCGTCCTGCGGGGTCGTCATCCTGTCACAAAGTCCTTGAGCCGGGCCAGGCCCTCCTCGATCTGGGCGCGGTCCGTGGCGTAGCTCATGCGCACGTATCCGGGCGCGCCGAACGGCGTGCCCGGCACGGGCGCGATCAGGGCCTGGTCAATGGCCTGCTCGCAAAACGCGATGTCGTTGTCCACGCGCCCGCCCTTCAGGTCGGCTCCCAACAGGGCGGACACATTCGGGAACGCGTAGAACGCGCCGCGCGGCGAGACGCACTCGACGCCTTCGAGGGCGTTGAGCCCCTGTACGATGACCCGCCGACGCTCGTCGAACGCGCGCACCATGTCCGCCACACACGCCTGCGGGCCGCGCAGCGCCGCCTCGGCCGCGGCCTGGGCGATGGCGCAAGCGCCCGAGGTGGACTGGCTCTGGATCCGGCCCATGGCCTGCGCCACCTCCTTCGGGCCGGCCGCGTACCCGATGCGCCACCCGGTCATGGCGTAGCACTTGCTCGCGCCGTTGACGACCACCGTGTGCTCGCGCGCGTAGTCCGAGACCGCGGCCACGGACAGGTGCTCGGCGCCGTCGTACACGAGCATCTCGTAGATCTCGTCCGAGACGCACCACAGCCCCTTGGCCTCCAACACCTCGGCCAGCGCCCGCACCGCCGGCGGGTCGATCACCGCGCCCGTGGGGTTCGTGGGGCTGTTGAGGAGCAGGAGCTTGGTGCGGTCCGTGACCGCGCCGGCCACGGCCTGCGCGTCCAGGGTGAAGGCGTCCTCCTCGCGCGTGGGCACGGGCACGGCCTTGCCGCCCGCGAGCGCGACCATGGGCACGTAGCTCACCCAGGCCGGGGTGGGCACGAGCACCTCGTCGCCCGGATCCACCAGGGACTGAACGGCCAGGTACAGGCTGTACTTGGCGCCCGGGCTCACGAGCACCTGGTCCGGGGTGTACGCGAGGTCGTTGTCCCGGGCGAACTTCTCGCACACCGCCTCGCGCAGCCCGGGCGTGCCCGGCGTGGGCGGATACCCGTGGCGCCCGTCGCGGATGGCCCGGATCGCGGCCTCGCAGATGTGCTCGGGCGTGCGGAAGTCCGGCTCGCCCGCGGCGAACGAGATGACGTCCTTGCCCGCGGCCTTGAGCCGCTTGGCCTTGCCGCTCACGGCCAGGGTGGCGCTCGGTTGCAGGGCCGCGGCGCGTGCGGAGACCGGTGCGCAGTCGGTCATCGGTCCTATCCTCCTTGCTGTACGCAAAGCACCCCCCGCGGGCGCAGGGGGTGCGGCGCGACGATGGTTGTGTACACGCACACGCACCGTCGGTCAAGGGAAATCCGGCCGCCGGGCCGCGCGCAACCCCTGCGCGGCCAGGGACCTACCGCCCGAGCAGCCCCTTGATCGCGTCCTTGGCCTGGTCCACCGCGCCCTCGCCTTCCTCCTCGTCGCCGTCCTCGTCGTCGTTGTCGCTTACGCCGGGCAGATGCCTCATGAGCGCATCCTTCAGCGACCCCCGCGCCTCGTCGCGCAGCTTGTCCAGGGCCTCCTGGTCGAGCTTGACGCGAAGCTCGGCCCGCTGGCCGTACAGGTCCGGGTTGCTGGACAGGTGCCGGCCCTCCACCGCGAGCGTGGGCACGCCCTCGACCACCTTCAGGTCGCGCACATGGGCCTCGCGCACCACCCAGGTGGGCTGGCGGGCCACCACGTCGCGCGCGGACCGGGCCAGGTACCCGCGCGCCGCGGCCTCCCGGCGGCGCTCCTGCTCATCGGCGCCCGGGGGCGGGGCGGGGCCTCCCTTGCCCAGGAACTCCTCCAAATCGTTGACCAACCGCTGCACGCGTCGGGCCGCGCGCAGGTAGTCGCGCGCCTTGCCCCCGAGCTCGCCCAGGTCCACGCCCGGGAGAATCCCACCGGCGGCCTCGTCGTCCGGCGCGGCCTCTTGCGCGGGCACGTACACCGTGCCCGGCCGATCGCGGGGCTCGTCCAGGCGCATGGTCTCGCACACCACCGAGTCGACCACCAGGCGCCTGGTCAAGAGCGCCCGGACGCTGAGGTCCGCCTCCAGGCGCGCAGCCTGGACCCGGTTGCGCTCGGGCCGGGCCGGGTCGGTGACCTGCACGTCCTCGAGCACGAGCCGCCCCGCGAACAGCGACACCTGCGCGCTGCCGATGTTCACCTCCGCGCCGTTGAGGTGCGCGAGGCCCGCCTCCAGACCGCGCTCGACCAGCGCATCCACGAGCAGCAGATACGCGCCCACGAGCAGCACCACGAGCACCGCGCCCGCGATCAGGCGGCTGCGCACGAAGAGCCGCGCCGCGGCCCCGGTGGGCGGCTTGGCCCGGCCGCCGAACGCGAGCCGCATGAGCGCGCGCACGAGGGCGTTGCCCGTCAGGCGCTGCATGCGCGGGCTCGCCTGCGCGGCGCGTGCGCTGGCCTCGCGCGCCCGCACGATAAGCCACGCGGCCCCCCATGCGAGCGCGCCGCCCAGGACCACGGTCACCGGCAGACCCCCGAGGAGCGCATAGCGGTCCAGGTCCAGGAGCGCCACCACCGGCGTCTGCGCGGCCGCGCGCACGAGCCCGGCCAGGCCCGCGGTGTGCACGAGGAAGTGCCCCAACGCGAAGGTGGCCGGCGCGAGCAGCAGGCACAACCCCTTGCCCACGCCGAAGGCGAGCAGGGCCAGGCCGCCGTTGGTGTTCAAGACCAGCAACAGTGCGAGCACCAGCACGAGCGTGAGATTGAACCCCGGGACCATGCCCGCGGCGAACCCGAGGAACACCCCCAGCACGATCTGCCGGAACGTGGCCCCGCCGCGCAGGGCGCGGCCCAGCTTGCGAACGAGCTTGAACGGATTCATGGATGGCTCCTTGTGCGGGCCGCGCACCGCGCGCGCCGCGTTGGGTCCCTCACTCCGCAGAATCGCCTGCGGTCGTCTCTTCAGTCATCTCCGTGAGCTCGGCCATGCACAGCGAGCTCTCGCCCGCCGCGGAGTAGACTAGGTACGCGCGGCCGTCCTCCTCGAAGAATGCGGGGTCCCGGAGCTGGTTGACCGGTTCGTTCACTCCGCCGAACCCCGACGGTTCGAGGCGCAGGTGCGCGCCCTCGTAGTCCTGTTCGGGCGCGAGGAGCTCCTGTGGCTCGCCCGCGCGCCAGGTGCGCCAGTCGCCGCGCAGGTCCATCGTGGCCGCGAGGATCCGCTCCGGGCAGTCCTCGCCGCGGGAGAAGAAGACGTCCAGTCGCTCGCCCCGCTTGCGCACCGCGGCGTGGCGCATCCGGGGGATGATCTCCGGCCCCTGGTCAAAGGGCTGGCGGCCGTCCGGCGAGCGGCACAACACCCCGCCGAAGAGCGCGTCCACGGTCTTGGCCACCGCGTAGTACGCGCCTTGGTGCGCGAACACGCGCATGTAAAAGGGGCCCATCTCGTGCTCGGCTGCGCGGAAGTGCAGCCCGTCGGCGCCCACCGCGTGGAACTCGCGCTGTCCCCGCGGCGCGCGCCCGCCGTGGAAGTACAGGACAAGCTCCTTGCGCGCCTCGTCCACCACCACCTCCGGCGAGGCGATGTGCCCCCGGCACGGGGTCTCGTCCAGGTGCAGCACCCCCGGCGCGTGGATGCGCCACGGGCCGTGCAGGTCGTCCGCGTACGCGAGGCGGATGAACTTGCCCTGGTGATTGGCGAAGTACAGGTAGTAGCGTCCCAAAGGACGGTCGATCCAGTCCGGCACCCGGATGAGCGACGGCCCGTTCAGGTTCGTGCCGATGCTCGGGTCCATGTCCGGCCGGACGATGGGGTTTTCGGCGAATCGGTGCGCGCGATACATGCCCGCTCCCTCGAAGGTCGGCCCCATGGAGCCCGGACAATGCGCGCGCCGCTCGGGCGCTTACGCCGTCCGCTCGTACGTGCCGTACCGGTCCGCGGCCTCGAAAAAGGCCTTGATGTTCTCCCAGGGGATGTCGGCGTTGAGCATATGCGACGGGGTCATGATGTACCCGCCGCCCGCGCCGATCGTGTCCATGCGCTCGCGCACCTCCCGGGCCACGTCCTCGGGCGCGCCGAAGGGCAGGTTGTACTGCACGCTGATCGCGCCCAGGAACTTGAGCGCGCGCCCGTAGTCGCGCTTGACCTGCGCGGGGTCCATGACCTCGGGCTGGATCGGGTTGAGGACGTCCACCCCGACCTCGATGAAGTCGGGCACCACCTCGGTCACCAGCCCGTCCGTGTGCAGAAAGAACCGCGTACCCGTATCCGGCTCCTTGGTGGCGGCCACGATGCGCGCGAGCGCCGGCTTGAACAGGCGCCGCCACTGGTCCGGATGGATCAGCAGGCCCCGCTGGCTGCCCAGGTCGTCGCCGATGCCGAAGAGGTCCGCCCCGGCCCCCGCGGCGGCCCGCGCGTCCTGGGCCGCGGCCTCGGCGAGTGCGTCGATGAACACCGGCAGCCACGGCTCCTCCATTCCCAGGTCCAGGAAAAACTGCTCGCGGCCCCGCCTGCCGAACGGGGTCTCGAAGTCGCTCACGAGCCCCACCGCGAGCGCGGCCCGGCCGCGGCCGTGCGCGTCGCGCACCTGCGCGCGCAGGCGTGCGGGATCGTCGGGGTTCTTCACCCAGGGCCGCAGCCGCCGGCGCAGCTCGTCGGGGTCGCCGGTGGCCTGCCACACGTGCCCCCAAAAGCCCTTCTCCATTTCGCGCCTGGCCAGGCGCACGCCCTGGATGTCGTGGCGGAAGCAGTCGCGCGGGTGCTTGCCGGTCTTCTCCCTGAAGAGCTCGATCGTCGTGTCGTTGTACGTGTCGATGGCCACGTCGTAGAGCGCGCGGGGCACCGAGTCGGGCACCTGTCCGGCCAGCACCGCCTGCACGCGTTCCCGTCCGGTCATGGGTCGGCTCCTTGTATGCCAGGCGCACGGCATGCTACCGCGCGGGCGCGGTTCTGCCAATAGATTTCCCCGGTTCCCCGACGTCGGCCGCCCCCAATCGAGGCTTGCACACGCTGCAAGAGTATGCTACACTCCGGGATGGGAGAAGCCCCCCCAGGGCAAAGGAGGCCGCACATGACAGTCAGTTCCCCCTCCAAGAAGGAAACGGAGAAGAGCGCGCTCGCCAAGCAGATGGAGCGCCTGCTGGGCAACATGGAAAAGGTCGAGGCCAGCGACCTGCACCTCAAGGTGCACAGTCCACCCATCTACCGGGTCCACGGCACGCCGCGGCGCATCGACGCGCCTCCCATGGGCGTCGAGACCATCGAGAACCTGATCACCGAGATCCTCTCCGACGAACAGATCAAGCGCCTCAAGTCCGTAGGCAGCGTGGACTTCGCCTACAGCCTGCCCAAGGTGGGCCGGTTCCGGGTGAGCGCCTTCCGTCAGCGAGGCACCCTGTCCCTGGCCGCGCGCCGGGTCAACTCGGTCGTGCCGACGGTGGAGGAACTGAACCTGCCCAAGGCGATCAACCGCATCTCCGCGTTCGAGAGCGGGCTCGTGCTCGTGGTCGGGCCCACCGGCTCGGGCAAGACCACCACGCTCGCGTCCATCCTCAGCCAGATCAACGCCTCGCGGCGCTGCCACATCCTCACGATCGAGGACCCGATCGAGTACATCTACCGCGACGACAAGGCGTTCATCAACCAGCGCGAGGTGGGCCTGGACGTGGAGGACTTCTTCAGCGCGCTCAAGTACGGGCTGCGCCAGGACCCGGACGTGATCCTGGTCGGCGAGATGCGCGACGCGGACACGATCGAGACCGCGCTCGCGGCGAGCGAGACCGGGCACCTGGTGTTCGCCACGGTGCACTCGCGCAACGCGACCCAGACGATCGGCCGGATTCTCGACTTCTTCCCCGGCGACAAGCAGAACCCGATCCGCCAGACCCTGGCCTTCACCATGCGGGCGGTCGCCGCGCAGAAGCTCCTTCCCGGGGCCAAGCCCGAGGCCCCGCGCGTGCCGGCCGTGGAGCTCATGTTCGTGAACGCGGTCATCCGCAAGATGATCTCCGACGACCAGGACGGGCGCATACCGGACGCGATCCGCAGCATGGCCCGCGACGGCATGCAGGACTTCAACATGAGCCTGTACCGCCTCGTCGAGACCGGGATGGTCACCGAGCAGAGCGCGCTGGAGGCGAGCCCGAACCCGGATCAGCTGCGCATGCAGTTCAAGGGCATGGTCCTCAACCGCGACCAGGCGGCCATGGGCACCTCCTAGCCCCGCGCCTGCGCGCCCGCGGCCCAGGCAAACGCATTGGCGAGCAGGCGCCGACACGCCTCGAGGTCGGGGTTGTATTTCCTCAGGCGCCGGTCCTTGTGGTCCCAGTCCGCCTGCGGATGGCCGCTGAAGACCACCACCCGGCCCCGCCCGTATTCGCCCGCGGCCACGCCCGCGTACCGGTCGTCGTTGTCATAGGTCAACAGCGCCGTGGCCCGGGGGCCCAGCTCCAGGAACGCCCCGTTGCCCCGGTCCATGCGCACCCGGCCCACGTTCGTATGCGGCACCGGGTCCAGGCCCTTGCGCTCGGGCGAGCGCGGCACGCGCCGCAGGCCCCGGGTGACCGGGTGGCGGGCGACCACGCGCATCGCATAGGTGCCGTACGCGCGCACGATCAGCACGTTGCGCACGTCCAACAGGCCCACCCGCGCGGCGAAGTGCGCGCCGTTGCAGATGCCCACGAACCCGCCGCCCCGGCGCACGAACCGCTTGAGCGCGCGCAGGGGCGCCTCCCGGATGCGCACGGAGTGCCCGCCGGGCATGTACAAAGCGTCGAACTCTTCGAGCGCACCGCTGGCCACCTGCCGGGGCGACACATCCCGCGCGTCATACCCCCAGGTGCGCAGCAGGGCGCGCACCTCCGGGTTCGCGCTCACGCGCGGGCCCTGGTAGTAGGCGATGCGCCCGGCGGGCGCGGAAGGCCGCTTCTTGGACATGGGTCATCCTTCGTACCTGTTGGTGATGGGCAGGCGCCGGTCCTTGCCGAACGCCTTGGGCGTGACGCGCACGCCGGGCACGCTCTGGCGGCGCTTCCACTCGGCCCGGTCGGTCAGCCGCACCGCGGTGCGCACGACCTCGGCGTCGAACCCGGCCTCGATCATTTCGCGCGCGCTCATGTCTCGCTCGATATAGGCCTCCAGCACGGGATCGAGCTTCTCGTACGCGGGCAGGGCGTCCTGGTCGCGCTGCCCGGGCTTGAGCTCCGCGGTGGGCGCGCGCTCCAGGATCGCGGCCGGGATGCGCTCGCGGCCGCTGTGCTCGTTCACCAGGCGGGCGAGCGCGTACACCGTGGTCTTGAACACGTCCTTGAGCACGCCGTAGGCCCCGATCATGTCGCCGTAGATCGTGCCGTACCCGACCGCGGCCTCGCTCTTGTTGCTCGTGTTCAGCACGAGCCACCGGAACTTGTTGGACAACGCCATCAGGTACACCGCGCGGATGCGCGCCTGCAGGTTCTCCTCGGTCTCGTCCGGCTCGCGGTCTTCGAA
>CAZOBJ010000058.1:0-19982 GCA_964577825.1 uncultured Planctomycetales bacterium | reverse complement strand
CGCTGTACTGCCACACGCCCATCACGGACGCGTTCTCCCCGGTCCAGCGCAGGTATTGCGCGTAGGCCTCGGAGGTGTCCAGGTTCCAGGCCAGGAGGTTGCACATCTCCATGACCGGGTCCTGCCCCAGGGAAGCGAGCTCCCGTCCGAAGCGGCCGGTCTCGGAGTAGTCCTTGCGCAGGATCCCGAACGTGGCGCCGAACCCGTTCACGGGATTGTCGTTCTCGGTGAGGATGCCGATGCGCCGCGCGCCGCTCTGGTACCCGGCCATCTCGGGCAGGCCGCCTTGGATGTGGTATGCGGTCAGCCGGGACGCGGCGGCCGTGTTGCCGCGTTGCGTGCTGATGACGTTGACCACGTGCGAGCCTGGGTCGGGCCGGTAGAGCCACTTGAGCTCGCGCATCTGTCCGGAAACAGGGAACTTGAACCCGGTGATGATCGAGGGCCCGAGCCGAGAGTAGCTCGCCTTGTCGCGCCACCGCGCGGTGCACGAGGCGCCCATCCACCGCTCCCGGTCGTCCGGGTACTCGAGCACCATCAGGTACCAGTCGCCCGGATGGTCGAACGTGAGCCGGACGCTGAACTGCGCGCCGGTGTTTGGGCGGGTCTCGCGATACGTGAGTCCGTTGTTCTGCACGATTCGCGGCTCGGTCACCGGGGCGCGCGCGGCGTCCTCGTACTTGGCCCCGCTATAGCCCGGCCGCTTGGTGCCGTCCACCTCCAGCCATTCATAGGTGTCGGGCTTGGTGTAGTCGATCGTGTGCTCTTCCACCAGGTCCATGCCGGACTCGTACGAGGTGCCGGGCGCCGCGTCCATCGGCAGGCGGCCATACACGACCAGGGGCTCGCGGATGCGCGACTCCGCTGTTCCCCCGTCAAGTATGAGCCGCGTCTGCACCGTGTAGACCCCTCGGGCAAGCCGGCCCAGGTCCAACAGGTACACGAGGTCGTCGCCCGCTTCCTGGTGCTCGGCCTGCACGCCTTCACCTCTTGCGCCTGCTGTGGTCACCGGCGCCAGGGTGTCCGGGTACTCGTAGCGCAGAAGCTCCCAGCCCACGGCCGGGCCGCGCTCGGCCAGGCCCGCGGGCACGCGCACGCGGACCTGCACAGGCCGCGCGTCCAGGAAATAGAGCCGCTGCTCGCGCGGGTTGTCGATCCACATGCGGCTCTCGTCCGCGGGGCGGTTCGTAGCGTCCTTGAAGTTGAAGTACCAATGGGACTCCGCGACCGCATCGCCCTCCTCGGTCTCTTCGTCCTCGTCGCGGACCGGGCGCCAGTCCGTGTCGTCAAATCCCGGCTCGTCCCAACCCTCGGGGGCTCTCCGCGACCAATGCCAGGTGGCGTCCGTGTCCAGCCGCATGCTCGTCCCGTCTGCGAAAATGACCCGGCACTGGAGATACAGGTGGGGCGGATGCGTGCCGATGCGCCATCCCCACACGCCCACGCAGTTCTCCCCGGCGCGCAGATACGGGGCCAGGTCCATCTTCTTGGTGTGGTACCTGTACGCGCCGTAGTCCACAGGCCGGGAGAACACCGGGCTCGTGTTGGGCAGGGGCTGGCCGTTCACGTGGACAAGGCTCATGTTCCCGATGGTCGCGGGCGCGCGCCAGATGTCTTTGTTCGGCAGGGTGATCTCCTTGCGGAAATATCCGCGCCGCACGCGCCGCACGAACGACAGGTGGCGGATCTCCAGTGTACGCCCCTGCGCGCCCTCGATCGTAAGCGCGAGCGCATCCGGACTCGTGGCCTCGTTGGGGCGCCAGACGCTGCGCTGGAACGCCAGGTCCGTCCAGTCCGTGCCTGCGAGGTCCTGTTGGATGGCTCCGACTCGGCGCTGCACGCGCCCGTCGTTGCGAAACCGCACGGCGAGCGTGGCCTCGCCGTCCTGCAGCTGGCGGCAAGAGAGGCGCACCTGAAAGCCCATGGGCCAGAGGTGTGTGCGCTCGGCCAGAGGTTCCTCACCGTCGAAGTTGCCCCAGCCCAGGGTCGCCTCCTGCGCGGTGACCCGGAACCGGAGTGTTGCGCCCTGGCGCTCAACCCCCTCCACGCCCTGGAACACCGTAAACTTGGCCACGGCCGCCTCGGGCGACAGCGGATGGGTCTCCTCCATAGGCGGGAGCTCCAGGGCCTTGGCCGTGTACAGCTCGCCCTGGGTGCGAACGCCGGGATCCGGCTCTTCTACGCCTTCGCCGCCGAGCGTCGGCGCAGCCAGCAACCCCATAACCACCAGTCCCGCGAGTCCGATGCGAACCATGCGCGTTCCCCCTGTCCGGAAGCGGAAGAAAGACCGTGAGCTCTCCATGGATCGTTACGCTAGCGCAGCGCCAGGTTTTTGCAAGGGGTTTGCGGCTGGGACGGCTGGGGGGCGGCAATGGAGACCGATATCACACAAGCCACGGACAGACCCGCGGCCACTGACGGCGAGCCGGCGTCTGAGCGCCAAGTCGGTGCGGGTCCGGAGTGCTTCAGCGCACGCACGTGTCTCGGACGCGGTCCACCACGGAAGCGAGCGGCCGTGGACAAGGCGCTTTGCCTTCCTTGCCCGGGGCGACCCCGAGTGCGAGATTCGAGGTGTTCAGCCCCGGTGTTCCCGCATCTAGGCCGACTTTTTGCTAAAGGTGTGCCGAATTGAGGTTGCATCGGTCAGGATGTACGGTATATATAAGGTAATGGTGATCAGGTAGGTCGTATTAGAGGAGAGGGCCATGCTCCCTGTGTCTACTCGCGGGCGGTATGCGGCTCGGATTCTTGTCTACCTCGCTTCGCTCGGCCAGGAGAATGTGGCCACCAAGCGAGAGATCGCCGCAAGCGAAGGGATTTCCCCCGATTATGTGGAGCAGATCATGATCCGGCTGAAGACCGCGGGGCTCGTGCGCAGTCATCGAGGGCGGCGAGGCGGATTCTCCCTGGCAGTGGCTCCACAACGACTGTCCATGGCCCGGGTTCTGGAGGCCACCGAGGGCGTGGTCTCTCCGGCGCCTTGCCTGCGGAACAACGCTTGCAGGCGGGCCTCCCGGTGCCCCACACGACCCGTATGGCAGCGGGCCGCGCATGCGCTCGACACCGTGTTCGAGGAGACAACGATTGCCGACCTGGTGACCCGCCCTGAGGAGCCCAAGGCATGAGCGATCCACGAGAGCGCATACGACGGCTGCGGGACGAACGTCGGGCGGTGCTGCTCGCCCACTACTATCAGCGCCAGGACGTGCAGGCCGTGGCCGACCACGTGGGCGATAGCCTCGGCCTGGCGCAGCGCGCCGCAATGACTCCGGCACAGGTTATCGTGTTCTGCGGCGTGCGCTTCATGGCCGAGACGGCCGCGGTCCTTTGCCCGGACAAGACTGTGCTGTTGCCCGACCCCGCAGCCGGCTGCCCTATGGCCGACATGGCCACCGCCCGTGCGGTGCAGCAGTGGAAGCGCGACCATCCGGACGGCATCGTGGTGGCGTATGTGAACTCGACCGCCGCCGTGAAGGCACAGAGCGACATCTGCTGTACGTCCGCGAACGCGACGACGGTGGTCCGGAGCCTGCCCGAGGATTTTCCCATGCTGTTCGTTCCGGATCGCAACCTCGGGCATTATGTCCGACGCAGGACGGGGCGAAGGATGGACTTGTGGAGAGGCTGGTGCCCCACGCACGAGCGAATGCTGCCCGAACACGTCTCCCAGGCGCGCCGCAGCCATCCGCAAGCGGCCGTGGTCGTCCATCCCGAATGTCGCCCGGCGGTCGTAGACATGGCGGATGCCGTGGCGAGCACAAGCGGAATCCTGGCCTACTGCGAATCGAGCGAACAGCGAGAGTTTATCGTGGGCACGGAGAACGGGTTCATGGACGTGCTGCGCAGGCGCTGTCCGGACAAGGTGTTCTACCCGGCTTCTCCGTTTGCGGACTGCCCCAACATGAAGCGGATCACGCTTGAGAAGATTGTGGCGAGCCTGGAGGGGCTGTCTCCGGTTGTCGCTGTCCCGCACGCGCAAGCGGCTGCAGCGCGGCGGCCCTTGGAACGTATGCTGGCCCTGGGCAGGGAGCCGGTACGCGAACGGGTCAAAGGATAGGGGATTCCCATGACGCAACGCCGCATCTACCTGGATCACAACGCCACCACGCCGCTGCACCCGGAGGTGAAGCGGGTCATGGTCGAGGCGATGGACCTGTACGGGAACCCGTCAAGCATGCACGCGCACGGCCGCGAGGCGCGCGCGCGTGTGGAGAGCGCCAGAGAGGTGTTGGCCGGGCTGGTCAACGCGTCCGCGGAGGACATCCTGTTTACGGGTAGCGGTTCGGAGGCGAACAACGCGGTCTTGCAGCTCTTCCCGTGCAACACGGAATGCCCGCGCAAAGGACTGGAGGGACGAGACGAGATCCTGGTCTCCAGCATCGAACACCCCTGCGTGCTCGAAACCTCCAAGTGCCTTCGGCCAAGAGGGCTGACCGTACGGCAGATCTCGGTGGACGCTACCGGCAAGGTCGACCTGGATGCCTTGGACAAGCTTCTCTCTGAGCGAACCGCCCTGGTCTCGATCATGACGGCGAACAACGAGATCGGCACGATCCAGGACATTCGCATCATCGCCGAGCGCGTGCACGCCGTCGGCGCGTTTCTGCACACCGACGCGGTGCAGGCGGTAGGCAAGATCCCGGTGGACGTGCGCGAACTCGACGTGGACTTTCTATCGTTTTCCGCGCACAAGATTTACGGGCCCAAGGGTGTGGGCGGGCTGTACGTGAAGAAGGGGGTGCCGTTCTGCCCGTTCATTCGCGGCGGGCACCAGGAGCGCGGACGACGTGCGGGTACGGAGAATACGCTCGGGATCATCGGGCTGGGCAAGGCCGCCCAAATGCGCGGCGCGGAGATGGCCGAGGAAGAGGCGCGGCTGACGGAACTCAAGCAGCACCTACGCGAAGGGATCGTGCAGCGGATCCCCGACGTCAGCTTCAACGGGCATCCGACGGACTGCCTGCCCGGCACGTTGAACGTCTCCATCGCCGGGGCGGAGGGCGAGGCGCTGCTGCTGTATCTCGACATGGAGGGGATTGAGGTCTCCACCGGGTCGGCCTGTTCGTCGGGCTCACTGGACCCGTCGCACGTGCTCCTGGCCACGGGCATGAGCCCGGAAGCGGCGCATGGCTCGCTGCGGATCAGCCTGGGGCGCGATACCACGCGCGAGGAGATCGACATCGTGATCGAGACCCTTGAGGCCGTGGCGAGCAAGGTGCGCGCCATGTCCACGGCATACCATGCGTGAGGCGCCCAAAGCGAGACCAAGGAGCCGCATATGGACTGGGTATACAGCGATGTAGTCAAAGACCACTTTATGAACCCCCGCAACGTGCTCGGGGAAGACGAGGAGTTTGCGGAGGAGGGCCGGGGCCTCGTGGGCAACGTCAAATGCGGCGATCAGATGCTCATGCTGATCACCGTCGACCCCGAGAAGGAGACGATCCGGGACTGCCGGTGGAAGACCTACGGCTGCGCGAGTGCCATCGCGAGTACGTCGATCCTGTCCGAAGTGGTCAAGGGCATGTCCCCGGACGCGGCCTTCAATGTGAGCCCGAAGGACATCACCGAGCGGCTGGGCGGACTGCCGGAGCACAAGATCCACTGCTCGGTGCTCGGCGACAAGGCCTTGCGCGCTGCGATCAACGACTACTACCGGCGCTCCGGGCGATCGGAAAAGGTGCGGGAGGACAAGGCCCGCATGGTGTGCCAGTGCATGAACGTCACGGACCACGAGATCGAAGACGCCGTGCTCGAAGGCGCGCGCACCTACCAGGCGCTTCAGGAACACACCAAGCTAGGGACCGTGTGCGGCCAGTGCAAGGACGAGGCAATCCGTCTCTTGGAACACTACGTCCAGAAGCATTTCGCCGACACGCCCTAGCGGCGCCGGCCGGGTGACGCCGGCAAGACCGACCGGTACGCGTGCAGCGCGGTCCGAGCTCCGAGTGTGCGCGGCACAGCTCGTGAGTCTTTCCAGGCGGGCGGTGCACATGCCGTCGGCTGAGTGGCTTGCCAGGTCGGCGCAGGACTGCCGCCTCCAGCCCTGTTGAAGGCGGGCACCTGGGGGCAGGACGACGTGATTGGGGGTTAGGGGCCGCCACAGGCGCCCGGTACGGAGTGGGCCCGCCGCCTCGGAAATTCGGCAAAACTCTCTCGGAAAAGGCTTGACAGACTGAAAGGAGGCGCTAATATACTACTGTTCCGATAGGAATAGAGAGGAATGGGGCTTGCCATGCATGTGTCAACCAGGATGCGTTATGGCACCCGGGCGCTCGCGGAGCTGGCTGCGGCGTACCCGGACCGGGTTGTGTCGGTGCACGAGCTGGGGAAGAGCCAGCGCATTTCGCCCAAGTATCTGGAGAGCATCATGTGTGCGCTCAGAACAGCAGGCCTGGTCGAATCCGTGCGCGGGTCTCACGGCGGCTATGTGCTGGCCTCTTGTCCGTCGTCCATTCGGCTCAGTGACGTGTATGCGGCGCTGGAGGGGTCCGCGGCCCCGGTCGCGTGTGTGGACCAAGCCGAGGCTTGTGATTTCCGGGATCGATGCCCCACGCACGAGACATGGAAGCAGGTGAAGGCCGCAGTTGTGGAAGTCCTCGAACGAACCACGCTCGAGGACCTTGCCGACAGGCAGCGCCGCAAGGCGCAGGTCGCGACGCGGACGTATCACATCTGACGGCTCGCATGCATGCGAGACACTGGGGATGGGTGAGTGAGGCCCTGGCGGGAGACAGGCAAATGGCTGGGATATACCGAGATATCACGCAGACCGTGGGGAACACGCCGCTCGTCCGGCTCAACCGGGTCACGCAAGGCGTGTCCGCGAAAGTGGTGGCCAAGCTGGAGTCCTTCAATCCGCTCTCCAGCGTCAAGGACCGCATCGGCGTGAGCATGATCGACGCCGCTGAGCGCGAGGGGCATATCGGAAAGGGCACCGTCGTCGTGGAGCCCACGAGCGGAAACACCGGCATCGCCCTGGCGTTTGTGTGCGCGGCCCGTGGGTACAAGCTGATCCTCACCATGCCGGACACGATGAGCGTGGAGCGACGGCAGCTTCTTCGCGTCCTGGGCGCGGAACTTGTGCTCACGCCCGGCGGGGAAGGGATGCCCGGAGCGGTTCGCAAGGCACAGGAGATCGCCGAACAGACGCCTGCCGCCTTTGTACCGCAACAGTTCAAGAACGCCGCCAATCCGAAGGTGCACCGCGAGACCACCGCCGAGGAGATATGGCGCGACACGGAGGGGCGGGTGGACTGCGTGGTCGCGGGGGTCGGCACGGGGGGCACCATTACGGGGGTGGCCGAAGTGCTCAAGCAGCGCAAGCCCGAGATGCAGGCCATCGCCGTGGAACCCGCGGACTCGCCCGTGCTCTCAGGCGGCGAGCCGGGTCCGCACCGCATTCAAGGGATTGGGGCCGGATTCGTGCCGGATGTGCTGAGAACCGAGCTGATCGATCAGGTGGTCAGAGTAGGTGACGACGAAGCTGGGGACATGGCCCGCAGGCTGGCCAAGGAGGAGGGCATCTTGGCCGGCATCTCTTCCGGTGCCGCTGTGTGCGCCGCTGTACAGGTCGCCAAACGGACCGAGAACGCCGGCAAGTTGATCGTGGTCGTTCTTCCAGACACGGGGGAGCGCTATCTGAGCACATGGCTCTTCCAAGAGTAGACGGGGAGGGAGAGCCGTGTTCGGCGTTCTCCAGGAAGACGGTTGCGCCCCGGTCTCCGGGGCGCAACCGTGATCCGATCGCAGCGCCCGGCTGGATCTCCGCCCGGGCGCGGCGAGAAGACGGTCCTTGCCGGCCAATCGGCCACGTTCGATGCGTGCATCGCGCCCAGGGAGTAGCGCATGCGCTTCGCGACTCGACTGATCCATTTCCCCGGTGAGGCCTGTGAGCACACCGGGGCCGTGAGCCCGCCGATCTATCAGGTCTCCACGTTCAAGCAGGAGGCCGTCGGCGAGAACAAGGGCTACGACTATTCGCGCACCGGCAATCCAACCAGGGCGATCCTGGAGGATTACATCGCCTCGCTCGAGTCGGGCGCCTACGGGTGCGCGTTCTCCTCCGGCATGGCTGCGATATCGAGCTGCCTGATGTTGCTCAGCTCGGGCGACCACATCGTCGCGACCGAGGGGCTGTACGGTGGCACCTATCGGGTGTTGACGCGTATCTTCGACGATTTGGGAATCTCCGCCACGTTCGTGGATACGGGCGACCTGGACCGTGTCGAAGACGCGTTTCGCGAATGCACACGCCTAGTGCTCGTCGAGACTCCGTCCAACCCCCTCATGCGCGTCACGGGCCTGGCCGCGGTCTCGCACCTGGCCCATGCCAGGAATGCGTTCGTGATGGTGGACAACACGTTCATGTCGCCGATGCTCCAGCGTCCGCTCGAGCACGGCGCGGATATCGTGGTTCACAGCGCCACGAAGTTCCTGGGCGGACATAGCGATGTGATCCTGGGGCTCGCCGCAACGAATGACAAGGGACTGGCCCGCCGCATCCATGGCATCCAGAACTCCGTGGGCGCGGTGCCGTCGCCGTTCGATTGCTGGCTGGTGCTGCGCGGCGCCAAGACCCTGTCGGTCCGCATGGAGCGAGGCCAGGACGGCGCGCAACGGATCGCCGCATGGCTGCGCGGCCGAGACGACGTGGAGCGCGTGTTCTATCCGGACTCCGGGCTCGGGGAGGCGGGCGCCCTCCACTTGCAGCAGGCCGACGGATCGGGTGCAGTGCTCTCCTTTACGGTCAAGCCTCCCGTTTGCGCGCGAACGCTCGTCAACGCGGTGTCCGTATGGACCCTGGCCGTCAGCCTGGGTGCGGTGGAGAGCATCATCACCCTCCCGGCGAAGATGACCCACCTGCCGTACGCGCGCCGAGAGCTGTGCCGGCTGGGGATCGGGGACAATCTCATCAGGCTCTCGGTCGGCATTGAGGACCCGGACGACTTGATCGCCGACCTGGAGGCAGCTTTTCAGAAGGCCGTCTGAGGGAGAGAAGAATGGCCAACGAGAACAAAGTGAGCTCCACGGAGTGCGTTCACGCCGGGGCGAGGCCGTGCGAGACCTCGAGCTCGGTCGCCACGCCCTTGGTCCGGTCGGCCCCGTTCAAGTTCGAGTCCACGAACGCGTTGATCGGCTACCTTGAGGGACGCACCTCGCGCCGCCAGGCGGAGTACGGGCGCATGGGCAATCCGACCGTGGCGCACACCCAGGACAGACTGGCGGCCCTGGAAGGAGCCGAAGCGGCCCAGCTCTTCGCCAGCGGCATGGCCGCGGTTACGACCTTGATGCTGGCGGTGCTGCAAAGCGGCGACCACATCGTCCTGACCAGCGACGCGTACAAGCGTACGCGCGACTTCGGCTCCGAGTTCCTGGCGAAGTTCGGTGTGCGCGCCAGTGTCGTGCCTCCTTCTGTGGAAGAGATCGAACAGGCGGTGGAGCCATCCACCCGGATGGTATTCACCGAGATGCCGACGAACCCCTACCTCCACGTCCTGGACGTGGAGCGGCTCGGGGATCTGGGGCGTGGGAGAGGGGTGCTGACCGTCGTGGACAGCACCTTTGCGACGCCGGTGAATCTCCGGCCCCTGGACCTGGGCGTGGATCTGGTTCTGCACTCGGCAACCAAGTACCTCGGCGGACACAATGATCTAATCGCCGGCGTCCTGGCGGGCAAGGAAGGGACTTTGGCTCCGGTGTCCGAGCTGTTGATGACCCTGGGCGGCATCTGTGCTCCGGACACCGCCTGGTTGCTCGATCGGGGGCTGAAAACGCTCGGCCTGCGAGTCGCCAGGCAAAACGAAACCGGACAGGCCGTGGCCGAGTTCCTGGAGGCCCATGGGCGCGTCCGGCAGGTGTTCTACCCGGGCCTGCCGTCCCACACGCAACACGAGCTGGCAGCGCGACAGATGCCCGGGTTCGGCGGAGTGGTGTCGTTTCTCGTGGACGCCGACTTCGAGGGGACCGCACGATTCGTCGACGCGCTGCGAATCCCGGTGATCGCCCCGAGCCTCGGCGGCACGGAGTGCCTTGTCGAGCAGGCCGTGATCATGGGCTATTGGGACTTGTCCGAGGCACAGCGTCAGGCCTACGGCATGAAGGACAATCTGGTGCGGTTGTCCGTCGGCGTGGAGGACGCTGAGGACATTGTCCGCGACCTGGACCAAGCGTTGAATGAGCTGTAACTCGGATGGTCTTGTGAAGGGGAGAAAACGAGATGGACGAGAGGAAGCGAGTCGAGAGCGAGGGCCAGCGTCTGTTTGCCCGCGCGGATGAAGAAGCGGTCACGCGCGCGCTGGTCGCCGCCTTCTCCGAAGAGCTCTTGGCGCATACGAGCTGCGACTGCCTGGTGATCGGGGGCGGGCCGAGCGGGCTGATGCTGGCCAAGGAGGTGGCTGCCCAGGGCTGCAAGACCTTGGTCGTAGAACGCAACAACTACCTGGGCGGCGGGTTCTGGCTCGGCGGATACCTGATGAACAAGGTCACGGTGCGCGCCCCGGCCCACAAGGAGCTCGACGCCCTGGGGGTGCCCTACAAGCACGCAGGCGAAGGATTGTACGTGGCAGACGGGCCTCATGCGTGCTCCAAGCTCATTGCCGCCGCGTGCGACGCAGGGGTGAAAATCCTGAACATGACGAGCTTCGACGACGTGGTCCTGCGCGAGGGGGGCCGAGTGGCCGGGGCCGTTGTCAACTGGTCGGCCGTCTCGTCCCTGCCCAGACAGATCACGTGCGTGGACCCCGTGGCCCTGACCGCCGACACGGTGGTGGACGCCACCGGGCACGACGCATGCGTGCTGCGGTCGCTGGAGGAGCATGGTCTGTTCCAAGCGAAGGGGTGCGGGGGCATGTGGGTTGATCGGTCCGAGGACCTGGTCGTGGAGCATACCGGGGAGCTTCACCCCGGTGTGGTGGTGACCGGGATGGCCGTGAGCACCGCGCTGGGGCTCCCGCGCATGGGGCCTACATTCGGCGCCATGTTGCTGTCCGGCAAGCGGGGCGCCCAGGCCGTGCTGGGACGGCACAGCGCGTCGGCGCAGCCGGCAAGCCAGACGGCTGCGGCCGGCTAGCGGGGGCCGAAGCTTGTGCAGAGTTCCCGGACGGAAGCCGAAGCGCTGGGCCGCCGCCCGTCCGTGCGCGGGACGCGCAAGCCATGTTGCCGAGGGTGTCGCGCGAACCCGCCCCGGGCGAGGCTGTCTGCGCCCGGAGCAGAGCGAGAGACTATCGTTGCGAGAGGTGTGTGTTGTGACTGGAACGCAGGGCCGGTTTCTCGTCGAGACCAAGTCCTGGCGGTTTGCAGAGCCGCCAGACGAGCTCGAGTTGCGTTGCGGCGCGAGGCTCGGCCCCATCGACGTGGCGTACGAGACTTACGGACAGCTCGCGCCCGAGGGCGACAACGCCGTGCTGATCTGCCATGCGCTCAGCGGCGATGCGCACGTTGCCGGCAAACACTCTCCGGACGAGGCCAAGCCGGGCTGGTGGGACATCATGGTGGGTCCGGGCAAACCGATCGACACGGATCAGTACTTCGTGATTTGTTCGAACATCATCGGAGGCTGTAGAGGCAGCACCGGGCCTTCCTCCATCAACCCCGATACCGGCAGGCCCTACGGACTCGACTTTCCGATGGTGACCGTGCGAGACATGGTCAGGGTCCAGCACGCTCTGGTATCCGAGCATCTGGGGGTGCACAAGCTCCTGTGCGTGATCGGCGGATCGTTCGGTGGGATGCAGGTCCTGCAGTGGGCGATTGACTATCCGGACATGGTCCAGGCGGCCGTGTGCATAGCCAGCAGCGCGCGCCTCAACACGCAGGCCATTGCCTTTGATGAAGTCGGGCGCCAGGCCATCTATTCCGATCCGGACTGGAACGGCGGCTCCTATGCGACCGAGCATCCGCCACCTCGTGGTTTGGCCGTGGCGCGGATGGTGGGACACATCACCTACCTGAGCGACCGGTCCATGCACGAGAAATTCGGCCGTCGGCTGCAGGATCGCTCCAGCGTGGGATACGACTTCGGCCCGCCGGATTTTCAGGTCGAGAGTTACCTTCGGCACCAGGGGGACGCGTTTGTGCAGCGCTTCGATCCCAACAGCTACTTGTACCTTACCAAAGCGATGGACTACTTCGACCTGGCCAGCGACTATGGCTCTTTGCTCGAGGCCTTTCGCGGCGTGCGCAGCAACTTTCTGGTCCTGTCTTTTAGCGGCGACTGGCTCTTCCCGACCTATCAATCCCAGGAGATTGTGCGCGCCCTGCATGCCAACGGCGCCACGGTCAGCTTCTGCGAGGTGGAGTCCGGCTACGGGCACGACGTGTTCCTGATCGAGCATCAGGCGCTGCACAGGCTGATCGGCGACTTCTTGGCCAACTGCCAGGACCGCATCCGGCGAGAGGAAGCATCGGCCCGGACGGAGCGATGAGCATGGCGTTGCGCATCGATTACACCTATATCGAGTCGTGCATTTTCGAAGGCGCTCGCGTGCTGGACCTGGGATGCGGCAACGGGCTGCTGCTGGACCGACTCGCCCGGCAAAAGGGCGTCACGGGGTGCGGCATCGACGTGGCGGAAGAGGCGGTGCGCGAGTGCATTCGCCGCGGGGTGCCCGTCTATCACGGAGATATGCTCGAGGGCATGCGTATGTTCGAGGACGGCGCCTTCGATTTCGTGATCCTGAGTCAGACGCTTCAGCAGACGCTGAAGCCCGAAGAAGTGGTCCAGGAGATGCTGCGCGTGGGGCGCTGTGCGATCATCAGCTTCCCGAACTTCGGCCATTGGCGAGTGCGACTGAAGTTGCTCGTGTCCGGCAGGATGCCTGTCACGAATCTGCTACCCCACCAATGGTATGACACGCCGAACGTTCACCTGTTGACGATCGAGGATTTCCATGTCTTTTGCCGGCGCCGGGGGCTGCGGATAGCGGAGAGCACCTACTTCGCCGGGGCGTCGCGTCGGGTTCCGCGCGGGTGCGCGAATCTCGTGGCCGCCACCGCGGCATTTGTCGTGACCAAGGAGTCGCACTCCGGCCCTTCCGAATTCGACAAGGAGGAACAATCGAGCCATGACGTCTCTTGCCGCGCGGCAGACGAAGTCGAAGCTCCCGAACTTGCGCGAGAGTCTTGAGCAAATGGACCGGGTGCTCATCGCATTCTCCGGGGGCGTCGACAGCACGTTCTTGCTGAAGATAGCCGAGGACACGCTCGGAGCCAAGGTGCTGGCGGTTACCGCCCGGTCACCGGCCTATCCGGAAGAAGAGTACGTGCAGGCTTGCCACCTGGCCCGGCGCATGGGCGTGGAGCACCTCACTATCGAGAGCAGGGAGCTTGAAAACGACCACTTCGTGGAGAACCCGCCGCAGCGCTGCTACTACTGCAAGCGCGAACTGTTCGGCGACTTGCTCGCCATCGCACGCGAGCGCGGCATCCCGTTCGTCTCGGACGCCACCAACCTGGATGACTGCTCCGACTACCGGCCCGGGCGCAGGGCAGCGCGCGAACTCGGGGTACGCAGCCCCCTGCAGGAAGTGGGAATGACCAAGCAGGAGATTCGCGATCTCTCCAAAGCCTTGGGCCTTCCCACCTGGGACAAGCCGGCCATGGCCTGTCTCGCTTCGCGGTTTCCCTACGGCGAGACGATCACCCGAGACGGTCTGCGGCGGGTTGCGGGTGCGGAGCGACGTTTGCGCGAGTTTGGCTTTGAGCACGTGCGTGTGCGAAGTCATGCAAACATTGCCCGCATCGAGGTGCTCGCGGGGCAGATTGAAGCTCTCGCGCGCGCCGACGGCCGCCAGGAGATCGTGGATGCACTCAAGGCCCTTGGCTTCTCCTACGTGGCCGTAGACCTTCAGGGTTATCGAACAGGCAGCCTGAACGAAGAGCTCGCGTCGTAGTATGGGTTTGGGCCGGCGCCTGACTTGCGGACAGGGCTCCCGACGTGCGCTGGGAAGACGTACGCGCGCAGCAGCGCGCCCAGACCTTGATGCTTGAGAACCGGGCCGAACTGTTGGCCAATACAAGACTCGCCGGGCATGCATCGTCGAACGCAACGGGAAAGGCGGCTGTCGCAGGCAAGCGGGATCCAGGCGACACAAGCGAGATGCCCTGACGAGAGCTATCTCGTAAGGGCCGTCCTACCAAGAGGAAAGGGAAAAGAGCCTTCCGCGCCGGGCAGGATACAAGGGCGGTCACTGAGGCAGCGGTGTCCGTTCGCTATCCGGCGCGCCTTTGGACCGCCTTTTGCAGTGCGTTGCGAGCGCCTGCCAGGCATTGTGAGTGCCTGCCGGCCACGGCGCATGTACCGGCTAGAGTGCGCGGGCAGAAAGAGGAGCATCCCTTGCACAAGTTGCTCCCAACAGCGGTTCTATTGTTGGCGGGGAGTCTTGCTGGTTGCGCCTTTCAACAGGAAGGCGCCTTACGGGACCAGCTGGGCCGCGAAGCGGCGGCGCTGGGGCTAGAAGACCGCGCATCCGCTTCCGAGGGACGGGTCGTGACGGACACGCTGACGGGCGATCCGTCTCTGCAGGACTGCCTGACCTACGCGGCACTGCACAGTCCGCGACTGCGAAAGGCCTTCTACGAGTGGCAGGCAGCTCTGGAGAAGACTCCTCAAGCGCGGTCTCTGCCGGACCCGAAGTTCAGCTATACTCACTACGTCCGCGAGGTCGAGACGCGCGTGGGACCTCAAAAGAACCGCTTCGCCCTGATGCAGATGATCCCCTGGCCGGAGAAGATTACCAGCCGCACGGACATGGCAGTCAGACAGGCCCTTACGGCGAAATACCTGTACGAAGCGGAAAAGCTGCACCTGTTCCATAGGGTGCGCCAAACCTATGCGGAGTACTATTATCTGGGCCGATCACTGGACATCTTGCGGGACAGCATGACGCTTCTGGAAAACTTGGAAGAGTCTCTGCGCACGGGCTACAAGGCGGACATCGCGAAGGATTCGGACCTCAATCGCATGCAGGTCGAACTGGGCAAGCTGGCCGATCGCCTGGAAAGCCTCGCGGCGCTGCGCCCCGCCAGGCTGGCGCGGCTGAACTCGATTCTCGGGCGAAAGCCCACCGCCCCGATGGATCTGCCCGAGAGCCTGCCGGTGGAGGAGCCTCAACTAGAGGAAGCCGAGCTGCTGGAGCGCTTGACCGCGGACAATCCAGGCTTGCGCGCCGCGCGCGAAAAGGTGCGCGCGTCTCTTGCGGGCGAACGCTTGGCCCGCGCGGACTACTTTCCCGATTTCGGACTGAGTGCAGGCTTCATCGAAACCGATCGGCGGGTGGACGCCAACCCGGAGGACAACGGCAAGGATCCGGTTCTGGTGGGGGTCGAAGTATCCCTGCCTCTTTGGCGGTCGAAATATGCCGCTGGCGTGCGCGAGGCGCAGGCCCGGCGACAGGCTTCCGAGGCGGCTCTGGAGGAGAAGGCCGACAATCTTGCCGCCGACCTGCGCCTGGCTTTTTACAAGTACGAGGACGCCGGCCGCAAGCAGAACCTCTTCGCTAAGACCCTGGTTCCGAAAGCCGAGCAGGTGCTGGAGTCGGCACGGAGCTCCTACACGGCTGGCCAGGCGGCATTTGCCGACCTGATCGAGACGGAACGCGATCTGATCGAGCTGCGCCTTCTGGCCGAACGGGCGAGAGTCGACCGACTGATAGGCCTGTCGGAACTGGAGATGCTTGCGGGACGGGCATTACGAGAGGAGTCGGAGGGCGCGCAAGAGGCCCCACACATAACGAAGGGAGAACGCTGAATGACGCGAAAGAGAATCTGCGGCGGGACGAGGACTCTTCTCCTGGTCGCGGTTGCGCTTGTCCTGATCGGGATCGGTATCTGGATCGGCCGAAGCACCGCGCCGGAGACGTTGCCTGCGGAACACCGCGACCATGCCGGGGCAACCGAGGAAGAAGCCGCAACGGTCTGGACGTGCTCCATGCACCCGCAGATCCGGCAGCCCGAGCCGGGCGAGTGCCCCATCTGCGGCATGGACCTGATCCCGGCCTCTGACGGCGAAGAGGATGATCTTGGCCCCCGAATGCTGAGCATGACCGAGGCGGCAGCAAAGCTGGCCGAGGTGCGCACAAGCCCTGTGGAACGACGTTTTGTGGACGTGCGGATCCCCCTGGTGGGCAAGGTCGACTACGACGAGCGCCGCGTGCGGACGATCTCGGCCTGGGTGCCCGGCAGGCTGGAGCGGCTCTTCGTGGACTATACCGGCATCCCCGTGAACAAGGGCGATCACCTGGTCAAAATCTACAGCCCGGAGCTGTACGCCGCGCAAGAGGAGCTTTTGCAGGCGAGGCGCGCTGTGGAGAATCTCCGCGACAGCGCCAGTGCCATCGTCCGCCGCTCCACGCGCAAGACGGTGGAAGCCGCTCGCGAAAAGCTACGTCTGTTGGGCCTGGACGCCGAACAGATACGCGAGATCGAACAGCGCGGCACGCCTTCTCCCACCATCCAGATAAACGCTCCGGAAGGCGGCATCGTCGTCCATAAGAACGCCAAGGAGGGCCAGTACGTCAAGACCGGGGAACCGATCTACACGGTGGCGGACCTCTCCATGGTGTGGGCCATGCTCGACGTGTATGAGACCGATATCACCTGGTTGCGCTACGGCCAGGAGGTGGAGATCAAGGCCCAGGCCTATGGCGATCGGGCGTTCATGGGCTGGATCTCCTTTATCGACCCCATTCTCAACCCGCGGACCCGGACGATCCAGGTGCGCGTGGTGGTGGACAATCCGAACGGGCTTCTGCGACCGAACATGTTCGTGCGGGCCGAGGTGGAAGCCCGGGCCGCTGAAGACGGAGAGGTCCTCACCCGCAATCTGAGAGGCAAATGGATTTGCCCCATGCATCCGGAAGTCATGAAGGATGCCTCCGGGAAATGCGACGTCTGCGGCATGCCTCTCGTACGCGCCGAGGAGCTGGGCTACGTCCGCGAGGCGCAGGCCAGTGCTCCCTTGGTGGTCCCGGCCTCCGCGGTCCTCACCACCGGAGAGCGGGCGGTTGCTTACGTGCGCGTTCCGCAGCGCGAAAAGCCTGTCTTCCAGGGCGTGGAGGTGGCACTCGGGCCTCGGGCCGGAGACTACTACGTCGTGCTGGCGGGCCTGGCCGAAGGCCAGGAAGTGGTCACCAATGGCAATTTCAAGATAGACTCCGCCTTGCAGCTCGAAGCCAAGGCGAGCATGATGAATCCTCCGCAAGGGGCTTCCGCGTCTGAGTCCCGACTGCCGTCGTCGTCGGCGGTTTCGGCTACGCCCGAGACTCCGCCGACCGAAGGAGGGCAAGACACTGTTCGGCAAGGCACCGCGCCCGCGGAGTTCATCGCGCGACTGGCGCCGCTTTACGAGAGCTATCTGAACGCCCAGAGGGCCCTGGCCGGCGACAAGGAGAAAGCCGCGCGCGAGGCTCTCAAGAAGCTGGCGCAAGCACTTCCCAAAGTCGACTCGTCACCGCTTGAGGCCTCCGCCCAGGAGAAGTGGACGGACATCTCTCGCCGGCTGATCAAGGACCTCAAGCAACTCGATGACGTTCAGAACATCCAGGGACTTCGTGACCTGTTCATCCCGTTGAGCCGGGCGATGATCGACCTGGAACGGGCTTTCGGTCACCCGAGCGACCAGCCGCATCGCATCGCCTTTTGTCCCATGGCCAATGGCGGCGAGGGCGCGGCATGGCTGCAGACAGGGAAGGAAGTGAACAACCCTTATTACGGTAGCGCCATGCTTCGTTGCGGTGAGATCCGGGCCGTCTTTCCACCCCCGAATCCCGGCGAATAACGGAAGGCCAAGCCTTGAACGGTGGCGAGCCGGGGAACCGGAACGGAAGCGGAAGAAACTGGATCGACGGGCTTATCGGCTTATGCCTGCGCAACCCGCTGGTGGTGGTGCTGTTTGTCGCCTTCGTAGTCGTCTGGGGCCTGGTAACCGCGCCGTTCGATTGGGATGTCGGAGCTCTCCCGCGCGATCCGGTGCCTGTGGACGCCATCCCTGACATCGGCGAGAACCAGCAAATCGTCTACACCCCTTGGCCGGGACGCAGCCCCCGGGACATCGAGGACCAAGTCACCTATCCGCTCACGTCCGCACTGCTGGGCGTGCCGGGGGTCAAGTCCGTGCGCAGCTCCTCAATGTTCGGGTTTTCCAGTATCTACGTGGTTTTTGAGGAAGATGCGGGCTTCTACTGGTCGCGCACGCGCATCCTGGAAAAGCTGAACTCGCTCCCGGCCGACACCCTTCCGCCAGGCGTGAAACCGACCCTCGGGCCCGACGCCACGCCGCTGGGCCAGGTCTTCTGGTACACCTTGGAGGGACGCGACCCGCAGGGCAACCCCGCAGGCGGGTGGGACCCACAAGAACTGCGCAGCATCCAGGACTGGGTGGTCCGATATGAACTCATGGCCGTGCCGGGCGTGGCCGAGGTCGCTTCGGTGGGAGGTTTTGTTAAGGAATATCAGGTGGACGTGGACCCGGACGCCATGCGCGCCCATGGCGTGAGCCTGGCGCAAGTTGTCCGGGCGCTCAAGAACAGCAACCTGGACACGGGCGCCAGGACCATGGAGATCAACCGCGTCGAGTACGTGATCCGGGGCGTCGGGTTCGTCACCTCCATCCAAGACCTGGAGCAGGCGGTCCTGAAGGAGACGGATAACGTTCCCATCCGGGTTCGGGACGTGGCGCGGGTGACCCTCGGGCCGGCCCTGCGTCGGGGGGCGCTGGATAAGTCCGGCGCTGAGGCGGTGGGCGGAGTGGTGGTGGTACGATACGGGGCCAATCCCCTGGAAGTCATCAAGCGCGTGCATCGGAAAATCGCCGCGTTCGCCCCCGGGCTTCCGGAGCGCATGGTCACGGAGAGCCTGCCGGACGGATCCACGCGAGAGGTCAAGAGCAAGGTCACCGTGGTCCCTTTCTACGATCGCACCGGTCTGATCCAAGAAACCCTCGGCACCCTCAACCGGGCACTCGAAGAAGAAATCCTCGTTACCATCATCGTAGTGGTGCTGATGCTGATGCACCTGCGCAGCTCCTTGCTGATAAGCGGCACTCTGCCGCTGGCGGTGCTGATGTGCTTCATCGCCATGCGCTATTTCGGGGTGGACGCCAACATCGTGGCCCTGTCCGGCATTGCCATCGCCATCGGCACCATGGTGGACATGGGCATCGTCCTGGACGAGAACATCATAAGGCGTGTCGAAGAGGCCGACCCCTCGGAGCCGACCATAAACGTGGTCCATCGCGCGGCGGTGGAGGTGGGACGAGCGGTGGTCACGGCCGTACTCACCACGGTGATCAGCTTTCTGCCCGTCTTCACTATGCAGGCCGCGGAGGGCAAGCTGTTCCGCCCGCTGGCCTACACGAAAACCTTCGCCTTGATCGCCTCGCTTATCGTCGCCCTGACGATCGTTCCCACGGTGGCCCTGACGCTGATGTCGCGCGGGTCGCTCAAAGGGCGGCGGCGGCATGTCTGGCCCCTTGTCCTCCTCACGCTCGCCGTCGTGGGATACCTGCTGACCCATTCCTGGCTGCTGGCCGGCGCGCTGGCGGCCCTGGCGGTGCACAAGGCGGTGTTCACCGAATTGCCCGCTCGTTATCGCCCTTGGCTCCTCAAGGGCGGGAACCTGCTCGTTGTCGCCCTGGTGGCAGTCTTGCTATCGCGCAGCTGGATGCCGCTCGGTGTGGCGCAGGGATTGTCGCGCAATCTGCTATTCGTGGTGGTGGCCATCGGCGGACTGCTGCTTCTAATGCGCCTGTTTCAGCAAGCTTATCCCAGGATGCTGCGTTGGTGCCTGTCCAACAAGGGCAAGTTCCTGCTCTTGCCACTGGCCCTCTGCCTGTTCGGCCTCACGGTCTGGCTCGGTTTTGGCCGAGTCTTCGGCCTCATCCCGCGCGCCGCAAGGACCATCGGTCTGGAGGAGAGAATTCGCCTTAGCGCTCCCTGGGTCTGGGCTCGGCACAGGTTTCCCGGCCTGGGCAAGGAGTTCATGCC
>CAZOBJ010000057.1:9694-20276 GCA_964577825.1 uncultured Planctomycetales bacterium | reverse complement strand
CGCTACGAGCGCAACACCAACTGCGACAAAGAGGATTGATATGCGCATCGCTCTTGCCTCCGCCTAGGGTACGAAGTCATTTGGGGCGTGCGCCCTGCGCTCGCGAGCTCGGTCAGGCGCGAGGCGCCCCCCTTGCCCCTGTCCAACGTCTGCCTATCCGACTGCACGTGCTCGCGGATTCGGCCCCAGTCGATTTGGTCCTTCCTGCCGTAGTACCGCATCTCCAGGAGCCGACTAATATGCATGCCCCATGAGCCCTCCAGCCAGGACTGCGGATTCAACACAAAGCTTTGCAGCGCGCTCTTCACCCACGCTCTGTCTTCCTCGTCAGCCGCGATCTCGAAGTCTTCCGTTGGGTCAACCAAGAACCACCATTGGCTGTCCACGGCCACCCATGTCTCTGGTCCGGTAAGGGTAGTCCTATATGGCCACACGTCAGTGCGAGGCCTTGGCCGACGCTTTTCCGCTCCGCGGAAGAACCTGGACAGAGGCGTTTGGCGCCTCTCCAGGCCGAGCAGGTGATCATGCCCCGGAAGCCATTGAAAGGTGCCTGTAATCGCCTCCCCGGTCTGCACGCTGACCATCAGCGGCTTACGGTACACCCCCAACTGCAGGACATACCGCTGCAGGACGGCGAGCAGCGCAAGCACAGCCACTACGTTCGCCAACTTCCCCAGAAGCCGTCGCACCCGGTGGGGGTCGTTCCCGGCCTCATCGGTTCTGGACTGGATTCCCGAGGAACCGTTCATATGGCATCCCTCCCAAACGGACAGGACCCGCATGTCTGGCCGAAAGGCCCCGAGAACCACCGTCTGCCGTGCGCCGCGCTGTAGGTGTGAGAGCACGGTCACACACGCGCTGCGTAACCGGCAATGCGTAAACCATGCTCATCTCACCAACAAGGCTCTTGATCCTCCGAAGCCGATTGGCGATGGGGGCTAGACGCCCCCCAGTTCGGAAACGTCCTGCTCTGGCCTGTCCAAGTTGTGCTTGCCAACGCGGATTCCCGTAACGGAGCACACCGCCTTGTGAATGGAATAGGCCGGAAGAAAGAAGGTGTATGCGGTCTTCTCACTGACTCCCAGTTCAGGGTAGACGAAATACAGCATATTGCCCGCCGGTCGCGCGAATGTGTACGCAGCAGCATACAGGGCCACATAAGTGGCCAAAGCGAGCAAGAGGCACGCCGATATCAGCTTCTTCTTGCATGCCTGCATGCCGGAACTCTCCCAGTCAACGCGGCGGCAATCGGGTGTACGGGTATCATCATCCCATGCTCCGCCCACGCCTCCTCGTCAACGGTCATCCCCGCTGCGCACGGAACCCCACTGCCGAACGCACCATCGATACAGCGCCACGCACCCGTCATAGACGCAGAAGAACATGAAGGCGACGAACCATCCCCAGAACGCGCAGCTAAGCGCACCGGCCAGCAGCTGAATGGCGTCGGGTGTGCTCCTGGGTAAGAGGAGCCTGTCAGCAAAATAGATGACCGGTAGCACTTCGCGGATGAAGGCCTGCCACGGCGCGTACTGGGGCGGTCCGTGCCCCCCCTGCGCCGGCAGCAATCCTGGCAGGAGGAGCCCGAGGAAAACAACAGCCATCAGAATACTTACGAAGTATGCCAGTGCCCGCTCATCCGACATGGTTCGTCTCCCGGCATGCGAGCAGGCACCCATGCGCGGCCCACGGCACCTGCCAGGGTCCGTTCGGCACAGGCCCCTCTCCATAGGGGCCCTGTCCGCAGCGTCCACGCGTGGCTGCTCCAGGGCGGCGACGCCCCCGTGGCCCGGCCGCGTACTCCCGGTCCGGTGCCGGGAGCGCATCAAGCGCCTCGTCGATCGTGCGGGCCGGACGACGCAGGCCCGCCCGCCCGGCTCAGAAGTCCAGCGCGTAGAGCGTGAACGGCACGCGCTCGCGCTTGAGCTCGGCCGGGATGCGCAGCACCAGGACGGGCGCTGCGAAGTCGCCCCCCTCGTGTTGCCACCCGTGGTACCACACGGTCAGGGTACGCACGGTCCGATCGTCCTGCTGTTCGCTCTCGTCCTCCATGATGTGGCTGCTGATGTTGTCCACGCCGTCCATGGCCACCTGGACGTCCAGGTGGTCGACCTCCCGGGGCCCGGTGAGCCGAAGGCTGACCTGGCCCTCCAGACTCGCGCCGTCCTCGCCGAGCTCGCGCTCGGCCTTCCGAATCGTGCACGCCGCGCCCGCGAGCAGCCCGTCGAGAGGAAGCTCCGCGTCCGGGTCCTGCTGCGGGTCCTGGATGCGCTTCTCCTTCCAGTCGGCGAAGGAGGTCACCACCGCGGTGCCGTGCACCTCCTCCAGGGCCACGGCGTCCGCGGGCGGCACTTCGAACTGCAGGGCGAACTCCGCGGAGCGGTGCGTCTCCTGGTCCACGCCCGGCCCGTACCCGAACATCGGGGTCCCGGCCGGGCGCGACACGACCTCGCGGCCCTGGTCGTCCACGGCCCGCTCCACCTTCACCGCGCCCAGGTGCAGGATGCGCCGCGCCGGGGGCGCGTACAGCTTGGCGCGGACCGTACAGCCCGGCTCCTGGTGCACGGCCGCGCGCAGCGACGGGGGCAAGTCCTCGGCCTCCTCGAAGCGCCGCACCAGGATCGTGGTCACCGACAGGCCCTCGGCCGCATAGCCCTCGCCACCTTCCTCGATCGGCAGGTCCGCGCCCGGCACGGGCGGGCCGGAGGAGAGCATGGCCTGCGGCGCGAGCTCGCGCGAATCGAGCGGCGTGTCCTCCAGCTCCAGCTCGCCCTTCTCGGCGACGATGGTCACGCCCTGGCGGACCATCGCCAGGAAGGCGTCCATGCTCTCCTTCTTGGTTGCGTCCAGCTCGATCCAGGTCTCGTTGTCCTGCGTGTGCGGCAGGGTGGACGAGACCACCGGACCCGGCAACACGTACTTCATCGTGCCGATGAGCTGCATGGCCTGCATCTGCTGGCGAAGCTGCGCAAGCATCATCTCCTGGACTTCCCTGATCTGGGTCACGGGCACCGTGAGCACGAGTTGGTCCTCTTCGTTCACGTCCACGATCAGGTGCTCGCTCCCGGGCCCGGCCTGGCCCAAGTCCGGCACGTTGGTGAGCAGGTCCTTGATCGACTCAAAGGACACGGTCGTCTCGATGCGAATCGTGTCCTCGTCCACCTGCACGGGCGCCAGTTCGAACCGGTCGCCGAGGACCTCGGCGTGCGGGCTCTCCTCTTCGAGAAGCGCCCGGACCTTTGCGGCGAGCTGCTCCTCTTCGGTAGCCGCTTCGGCCGCGCCTTCTTCGTCCGCGGCCTCGGGCTCCTCGGCTTCGGCCGCTTCGACCCGCTTCATCTGCTGCTCGAAAATCTGCCGGTCCACCACCATGACCTGCTGCATCTGGGCGGTGCCGTCCTCGCGGATGGTCAGGGTACTGTGGTTCTCCTTGATGCACCCGGCAGCGGACACCAGCAGCAGCGCCCCTGCGAACAGCCATTCGATCCGTCTCATGACATCCCTTTCTATACAGGTTCCGTTTGGACCGATCGCGATCGATCCTATTGCTCCTGGCCGCCCGCGCCGGGCGCCTGTTCATCGTAGAGCGAAACGTCCTCCAGGGAGACCGGCACCGAGACCTTGGCCCCGCCGCCCCTGATCAGCAGCGCGACCGAAAGCGGCGGCTGGATTCGCCCGAGCACGAGCGCCATCTTGGTGTCTTCGCCCATGTACCCGGGCCCGAGCCCGAGAAGGGTCGGCAGCGCCCGGCCATCGGCGTTGTAGATGCGCAGGTCCGCGAGCGAAGCCTGCTCGGTCTCCTGAGAGAACATGACCATGTTCAAGCCGAACTGTCGCATAACGTTCTGGAATTGCAGGCGGTACCCGAGCCTGTCCAGCGTCGGATGATCGACGGCATCCTCGCCGGTCGGGTAGATATACACCTGCTCTCCCCGTGCGCTGACGTCCGCCTCCTGGATCACCTCGTCGAGCTTGACCATGTGCGCCTGGCCCGGGTAGTACGCGTCGATCGTCCCCGCCAGGCGCGCGAGCGACCGCGCCTCGCGCGAGGGCGCCTTCAGGCTGACCGTGACGAGATGGTGCCCCTCGGCTTCGGCCTCGCTGGCGGCCATCAGGCCATGCATCATCCCGGCGCGGTACGGGGCCTCGTCCTCCACGGGACGCAGGTCGTCGCCCAGGTCGTCCCTGGCCACGGTCAGCTCCAGCGGCCCCCAGCGCTGCGGCTTGTGCTCCGGGGACAGGTGCACGGCGCCGTACAGGACCGTGTGGTTCTCGCCGCCTCCGTACTCGTATCCGCCCAGGTCGAAGGTGCGCGTCACGACCAGGGCGATGGGGGTGAAGCGCATCGCCCGCCGCACGGCCTCGATGTCGATGGGGTCCGGCGCCCGCCCGATCGGGCCCGGCTCGACGGTGCCGTACGCCCCGAGCGGGATCCGGGCGATCGCCGGGGGCTCGAAGCCCGCGGCGTCGGCCGGGCAGGTGACCCGCAGCGCGCGCTGCAAGGCCGCGAAGGTCTTCCGAGCGTCCTGGATCTGCGCGCGGTCCACGACGTAGGTGGCGGTGTTCCCCTGCACGGGCACGCCTTGGGCCTGCACGGCGCCGGGCAGAGTGACGGAGAATGCGCATTTCAGGGCCTTGAGCTGCTTCTGGACCGCCTCGTTGTCCACGGGCAGGTCGAGCTCGTTGTCCGCAATCTGTTGGTCGAGCGCGGTGAAGCCCGCCATGCCGGTCGATGCCTGCAAGACCAGACGTCCGCCTTCCTTCTTCATGGTGAGGGTATGCACCTCGGCGTACGGAGACTGCAGCAGCGCATGGACATCCTCGAACGCCACGGCGGCTCGGTAGATGAACTGCCCCGGCTCCAGGCCTTCGCCTTCGCGGACCGTCTCGCTCTGCTCGATCGTGAAGGCGTCGCCCGGAAACACCTTCTCTAGATCCGCCTCGGTCAGGGGCGGATAGGCCATACGCGGCGAATCGGCCGCCAACGGTCCGCTCAGGCGCATCATCATGATGTTCTGGCTCTCCACGAGCAGGCGGGTCTCCAGCGTCACGGTGCCGGAGCCGTCCGGCTCCAGCGTGAGGTGGTCTCGGACCTGCACGCATCCGGTGAGCATGCACAGCCCCAGGCCCAGGCAGATGCCCGCGAGTGTGCGCGCGCCCCGCGCCCGATCCGACAATCCACGACATCGACTGATCCCCATGCCTTCGCCCTCCAATCAGGCCCACGCGCCTTGTGCCTGCGCTGCAGTCCGCACGATTACCTTCCGCGCAGGCGGTCATTGACTTCGCGGCGAAGCTCTCGGGCCTCGGGGCCCCGCACGCCGCGCAGGTACTGCAGGAGTTGCCTCAGCTCGATCTCGTTGTCGGCCTTGGCGAGCCGCGCGCGCAAGGGCGGCAGGTACTTCGGGTCTCGCGTGACCCGCAGGCCCAGAAGCAGGGCCTCGGGCACCGATGCCTCTCGGTTTTCGCGCCACGTGTGCAATTCTCGCTCCAGGCCCGAGAAGTCCCCGTACTGGGCCAGCAGCAGGATCAAGGGCAGGCGATGGGCCGGCTCGTCGCGCATGTCGTCGGCGGCCAGACGCGCCCGCGCGTCGGGCAAAAAGCCCGGACTCTCGGACAGCGGCCGCAAAGGCGGCGACGACGTGCTCGTGTAGTAGCTGTACTCCGGGGAGACCCAGACCCACATGTCTTCGTAGCGGAAGTAACGCAGGGACTCGTCACTGCTCAGTGCGTCGCGGAATGCGGCGGTGAGCAGCCCCGTGGCCGCGAGCGCCACGTTCTCGGGGGCTTCGTAGGACAACAGCGGCGCCAGGATGGGCTCGCGCTCTTCACGCGACTCCACGCACTCGATCACCCCCTGCACCGCGGCCCGGCGCACCCAGGGGTTTTCGTCCATCAGGCTCTCGATGATTACGGGGAGGGCCTCTCTTTGCTTGCGCATGCCGTACACGAACACGCCCAGGCTGCGCGCCGCGGGGTTGTCCGCCTTGCACAGGGCCTCCAGGACGCGGTCGTTTGTGGGATTGGATCTGTGGAGGGAATATTCCATGTGCCTGTTCACCAGGGTCTGCGCCATTCGGTTCAGAGACTCCGGGTCGGCGGTCGACACGGCCCGCACGACGCGGTCCGGCTGGAACAAGAGCGCACGCGCAGGGGCACGGGCGTGGTCGAGCTGGCCGAGCATGCGCGCATAAAGGAAGCTCCTGTCAGCGGCGGCCTGCAGAATCGGCTTGCCCTCCGGCCACGGCAACCGCCGCAAGACAACCCCCATGGGAGCGGAGGCTTCCAGGGCCTCGAACTGTTCGGCCAGATCCTTGCCCTCCAGGACACGGCGCAGCCTGTCCAGCCCCGCGCGGCCGTCTCCGGTCACGTAATGGGCGAGCACCATACGCAGGTCCGCCCGCTTCTCCAGGTGCGGGGCCAGGAGGACGTGCCACGCCTGATGCTGTCGTCGGACTCGCCACGCATGCACATGCGCGCCGCCGCCGATATCGGCCAGCGCGCTCGTGTCTGAGAGCGCATGCCCCACCGCTCGGCCGAGTTCCCGCAGCACGGATAGGTGCCTTGTCTGCGAACCGTTGTCCGGCGAGGCGGCGAGCGGGCCGTTGGCCCGGCCTTGCGTGGAAGCCGGCGGCACGTCCCGGTCCGCCCGGGCCGAGGTGAGTGCGGCGGCTTCCTCGGGTGCGACCTCCCATTGCGGCTCTTGCTCGGTCTCGTCCACGTGCCAGGCGGGCTCCTGCACGCGCTCGTCGGTCGGCTCGGCCGCTTCGGGTTGTTCGCTCGGGGAAGGTCCCTCCGCTTCCTCCGCGGCCTCGGGCGTGGGCGGGGCGGGCACCCTGGCCAGCACCCCGAAGCCTGCGGCCTCTTCGCGCGCGAATACGCCCCAGTCGTACGCGGCCACGCGCAGCACCTGGCCGGCCGCGGCGCTGCGGACCTCTTCATCGGGGTCCTGCAGAAGCTCGGACAGGAACTGTCGGCACAGCGCGATCGAACGCCGGTCCAGCACGGCCACCAGCTTTCTGCGCAGGGCCGCGTCGTCCGAATCGGCGGCCTTGCGCAGAAGCGGGGTCCAGTAGCTGTCATCGGTTTCGCGCTGATTGTACGTCTCGCGCAGGCCGTCGAGCACCGCTCGCTTGTTCTGTATCTCAGATTGGTCGTAGATCGTCTCGGCCAGCGCGAGGGCTCCGCGGTCGTCGCGCTCGGCGATGAACTCGACGACCGTGCGCGTCAGATTCGGCATGGACTCCACAAGCCCGAGGAATCGTTCCCGGGATGGGTACACCTCGATGCGGCGCAAGGCGGCCAGGGTCTTCCTGACCACGAACGGGTCCGGGTCGTCGAGCAGGTTCTTCAATTCGGCAGCGGCGGAGGTGATTTCCATGTTCCCGAGGGCCTCCACTGCGGCCGCTCGGACCCGCCAGCGCTCGTCCTTGAGCGCACCAGTCAGTTCTTCGCCCTTGTCCTTGGCCCCCACCTCCTCCAGGGCGGCGATGGCCGCGCAGGCGACCACTTCGTCCGGGTCATCGATCGCCTTGACCAGGTAATCGGCGGCGGCCCTGTTCTCGCACTTGCCCAGGGCTTGCGCGGCGACCATGCGCAGGTTGCTCTCGCGGGCGTCGAGGAGCACCGCCATCGCGTCCAGCGCGTCTTGCCCCCCGACGCCCTGGAGGGCGTGAATCGCGGCCTCGCGCACCAGGGGATCGGTCTGATTGACGAGCTCCTTGAGGGCCGGCAGCGCGTCGCGTCCGGCGCCAGCCAGGCGCAGGGCCGCCCTGCGCTGCGCCTCGGTGGCGCCGCGCGCCAGGTCGCGACGCACGTGCACCTCGGCCTCGATTCTGTCGGGGACCAGGATCGCCCAGCGCACGTCCTCGAGCACGTACATCGCCTCTCGATCATCCGTCTGCGCGCAGGCCTTGATCGCCTGTCGAATTCGCGCGAGGGCCGGTCGGCCGATGCGGACCAGGTCTCCCATGCCCCGCGTGCGACGGAGCGTGTCGCCAGAGAGCGCATCCGCCAGGGCGTCCTCCAGGTCCCGGGACCCGCCGTGGTCGAGCCTCTCCTGGCCGGGGTCGGACAGCTCCCCGTGGTCCTGCCACCATTTCGTCAACGCTGTGACACGCGTGTCGCGCTCCTCTGCCGGCGCCCACGGATCGATCGCTGGCGCATCGGGAGCGAGCTTCTTCAACACCTCGCACGCGCCCACGCGCACGCCCAGGTACGGGTCCTCAGCGGCCTGCAGGAGGTAGGGCACGGCGGCCTCGCGCCGCTGCAGTACGTGTCGGATCACGCGGCTGCGCTGCGCCGGGTCGCGGTCGCCGAGGCACTGAATCAACTCGGGCAGGCCGACCGGCAGGTCCTGCGCGCCAGTGAGGGACGCCGCGCCCAGCCACTCGCCATACGCCATGCGCTCTCTGCCCCGGCGCAACCACTCGGACAGTTCCTGTGCGCTCAGCACCCCTGACCGCCGGTCCAGCACCTTGTGCGTGCGGGTCATGAGCACGAGCGCCGGGACAGTGGTGATCTCGAAGCGGGTGGCCAACGCAGGATGGTGGTTCACATCGATCGTCACGACATGGAGCGGTCCCGCTTGCTCCGTGAACGAAGCGTCGAACAGGATCATGTCCGTCAGGGTGCGGCTCGGACCGCTCCATCGGGCCGTGAACACGACCAGGATTGGCGCCTCATCGTGGGCGGCCGCCTCGCGCGCCGCGGCGAGGGAGGCATGATGGCTCACGGGCGCTGGCGCGGGCGTCGCCTCAGGCTCGGCCGCGGTTCGGGCCTTCCCTGGGACCGCCCCGGCGCCGGCCAGCAGGCACACGGCGCACGCCAGCATCGCCCACGGCCTGTGCGTCATGGGGCTCTCTCCAAGGATTCGCGACCCGGTGCCTTGCGCTCGGGCTCCACCATGGCCGTCGCCGGAACGACGAGAATCCCGGACGTGACGCCCTGGACCTCCACATAGAGAGAAAACGTATTCTCTCCGGACAGCTCCAATGAGTGCAGGGTTACGTCGATGCTGGTGGATTCTCCGGGCGGGATATGCACCTCTTCGACCTCCAGCGCAAAGCAGGTGCACGGACTGTACACCCGGCCGAGCGTAATGGGCTTGTCGTTGTGGTTGGTGACCGTGAGGCGGCTGCGATGCAGCTCTCCCTGGCGGAACGCGCCAAAGGCGAGCTCGGACGGGGACACCTCCACGCCCTCCGGCGCCTGCACCGGGGTCCGCCCGCCGGCGAATCGGTCGTCGAGCACCACGGCCCTGCCCGTTGTCGGCACGGCGCGCCTGGGCGTTTTCCACGTCAGCGTCAGGTCGCCGATATACCGCCCGCCGTAGATCGACGCGATCACGGTCCGGTTCACGCGCTCCGGCTTGTGCGAATCCTGCCGGCCGCGGAACAGGATGGCCGTCAGCTCCGGGAAATCTTGTGCGAGGTCCCGCACGGCCGCGAGCTCCAGGTCCGCCAGCAGAACAAGCACGCGCGCCCGCTCCCGCAGTCGGGGCATAAGGCGGGCCAGTTCCTCCCGCGCCGGACGCACCCGCAGGCCCGGGCCGCAGGGAAACCGGTCGTCTTCGACCACGCCCGTCACCGCCACGGCGAGCCCCCCGCACTGCACCAGCCGGTGCGAGGGCACCACCGTCTCGCCGTCCCCGGTCACCACGTTCGCGCTCACGAGGGGCACGCCCAGGCCGTGCAGCTCGCGAACGCCGTCCACGCCCAGCGCGATTTCGTGCTCGCCCAGGTTCGCCGCGTCGTAGCCCATCCGCGCCATGGCCCGCAGCACCGAGGCGGCGCGCAGTCGCTCCAGGTGGCGGGTGCCCCTGGCCATGTTCCCGGTGTCGAACAGCAGGTATTCGTCCGTCTGGCGCTTCAGGAAGCCGTCGCGAAACGCGAGTCCCCCGGCGAGCGTGCCGTCGCAGATGCACGGGTCCAGCCGGCCCAGCGTCTCGCCGGTGAAGAGCACCCGCAGTCGATCGCCCGCCGCAGGGTCCCCGCGCTCCGGCCGCAGCAGGAACGCCGCGGCGATGCCGGCGATCAGCAGGAGTGCCGCACCCAGGACGATCGGCAATGCGCGCTTCATGACTGTCCCTACGCTACTGCACCAGGGCATAGGCCAAGATATTCGCGTTCACCTGCTGTGCGTTCACGATCTCGTTGCCGCCGCAACAGCAACAACCGTGCATGGTGGAGGTGTCGTTGAGCCCGTCCGAGGAGTACAGGAGCACGATCTTGCCGCCGAGCTTCAGCCCGCACAGCTCGGCCGGCTGACCCTTGGTCTTCAGGGTCTGGATGTCGTAGACCGTGTGAAAGATCTCGTGCTCCATGGGGATCACCTCCAGCTCACGGTCCGGAAACACCAGCCGGAACTCGCGCCGGAACGAGGCGTCCCACTGCTGGCTCGAGCAGCCGGCGCTCGCGAGCAGGAAGCCGCCCCGCTCCAGGTAGCGGCGCAGGTTCGTGCGCTCGGCCTCGGTGAGGGTGAAGCTGCCCTCTCCGGTCATCATCGCAAAGGGGAACCGGAACAGCTCCTCGGAGGCCAGCTTGACCGGCGTGAACTTGCGCGCGGTCTGGATGGTGCTGTCTTG
>CAZOBJ010000057.1:0-9594 GCA_964577825.1 uncultured Planctomycetales bacterium | reverse complement strand
CCGGACTCCTCCAAGGACTCCGCAATCGCGCGGAAGTACTCACCGACAAGCCGCCGGTAGCGAAGCGGGAATTTGGCCGTCCGCTGAAGCCGCACTCGCGGCGCTTCGCCCGTGTCGGGCAGGTCCGGATCGGCGGCGTCTGGCGCCGCGCTGGCTCGCCCGGGCGCGCTTGCGGGTGCAGGCCGGCCCCTGCCGCGTCCCTGCTGTTGACCGGCGAGCTGCACGTCCGGACCATACAGGCTGACCCCCTCCCCGTACAGGCCGTATCCCACGCCTCCGCTGGCGCCCTGCATGGCGGAGAGGATCTGAGACAGCGAGTCGCCCATCGACTGCTGGAGCACAGGCTGAAAGCACAGACACAGCGCCTCCTCGCCCATCGCGGTGAGGTCCATCTCATTGCACTGTTTCACGAGCGCCATCATCTTCTCCGCCGCGGATCGGCAAGGGGGATAGCCGCCCGGGCCGTCCAGTGCCGCGTATCGCTGGGCGGCGGTGTCCAGATCCGGCTGGATCCCGGCCTCGCGCACCGCCGCCAGGAACCGGTTCGTGCTCTCGCGCAGGCGGTCGTAGTGCCGGTCCTCCGGCACGGCCGCGAGCAGCTCGGGCACGCGCTCCATGAACTCCTGCAGACCATCCCGCACGCGAGCCTGGGCCGCGGCGAGCTCCTGGAGCTCCATCTGCTGCACGCGCGAGAGCGCACCCTCGTGCTCCTGGAAGCGTCGGGACATGCGCGCGATGCGCTTCTGCTCGAGGGCCAGATGAGTGAACGACTGCGCCGCGGCGAGCAACCGCGCCACGGACGCGATGTGGCGCACGGGCTCGCCGATCCTGCGCTCGGAGCCCTGGGCCAGCCCGGCAAGGGCGCTCGCCATGTCCTCGAAGTCCTGTGCCCCAGGCAGCTGGTCGCGGTCGCCGCGCATCTCGTCCAACAGACTTCGCAAGCGCGCGAGCGGGTCGCGCTGGCTCTCCAGCTCCTGGCGCATGATCGACTCGATGTCGAAGAGGACCGGACTCCGCAACGTCTTCTCCAAATGCTTGCAGTATCGGTTCAATGCCTCTGCAAGGCGGTCCAGTTCCGCCCGCAGCGCGTCGCGTTGCGCCGGGCTGTCGCCGCCGGCCCCGCGCAGCGCTGCCGCCTTGTCCCGCAGCGTCTGCGCGTGTTCGTTCAAGCGGCGCAAGAAGTCGTCCAGTGTTCGGTAGTCCTCGAACAGGGCGTTGCGTGCGGCCTGCTGGCGCAGGATCGCCTCGTACTCCTCCTTGGAGATGATCTCGATCGAGTACATCCGGCTGGTGCACACGTTCGGCCCGCCGGGGTAGTTGTCCACCGCCTCGAAGAAATAGTCGATGCGGTCGCCGGGGTGCACGCCCAGGTCGCCGAGGTCGAACGCGTTGCGGGCCTCGGCCCGGCGCCCGCCCTGCTGTAGCGCGAGATCCATGGCCGCAGACCGATCCATGGATTCGTTGAAGCTGCGGAACCACAGCGCCGAGGCCACGCCGTAGTCGTCCTGTACGCGAATGTCCACAGGGACGCGGGTCTGGGGCGTCGCCACCGCGCGCTGGCCCGGCTCGAGCACATGCAGCCGCGGCCGTCGGTCGGGAAGGATCGTGATGCGCCCCTTGTGCGGCTCGCGCGAGGCCAGGCCCTCCACGTCCTCGACCTGCAGGGCGAATGCCACGGCCTCCCGTACCTCAAAACCACCGGCGACCATGTTCTCGCGCTCCTGCACGCAGGCCAGGGGCATGGTGCGCGGCTCGCCCCCCAGCAGGGGCGTGAGCCTGATCGTACCGCGGGCCAGCGGGCGATTGCTCGCCACGCGAAAGCGAACGCGCGTGCGCTCGGGCAGAGACAGCTCGGGCTTGGTGAGCTTCTGTGTGCGCGTCTTCAGGCCGGTATAGTCCGGGAAGTCGGTCTCCACCTGGACCAGACGGATCTGGGGGGTGTAGCGAATGCCGATCGTTCGGCGCAGACTGCGGGCGCGACCGTCGGTCACCCACACGGTGGTGGGTGTCCGCAGGTTGGTGAGGGTCTGCAGGTACGAGCCGTCCGGCCTGCGGAACATCACGGTGCGGCTGCGTTCTCCGCTGCTCTCGGCCACGAGAAAGAGCTTCTCCACCGTGCCGCCCGCTATGTGCGCGTGCACCTCGCACTGCGCGCCGTAGAGCACGTCGCGTTCGGAGAGCGTGGTGCGCAGGCTCAGTCGGCTGTAGGGCGGGTGGTCGCCGTGCGGGTCCAGAAACCGGGGAAGTACCGCGGAAAAGACCCTCGGCAACAGGAGCGGCCCCAAAGCCCACAGGACCGCGGCCAGTCCGAGCCCGGCCCCGCACACGAGCGCTCCGCGCCGCACCATGGGCCAGACCGCAGCCGTGCGTGACCGCTCCTGTCCCAACTTGACGGCCTGGCGGCGCAGGACCTCGCCCACCGGCGCCTGCGCACGAGCCGCGGACAGCTGCACGGCGTTGGTGAGGATCGTGCCCAGCGCGGGTCGGAACCTCTCCAGCCGTCGGCTGACGCGCAGAGGGGTCAGGCGCACGCCGAGCAGGGCCCCGGCGAGGAGAGTCGTCACGCCCACGCCCGCGAGCGCCCACGGCGCGGCCGCGCGCGCGGAGGCCGGCAGGATCACCACCGCGTCCAGGGCGACGGCCCCCAAAGCGACGCACCCCAGGGCGGCCCCCAGCACGAGGAGCACCTGCAGGGCGAGCAGCCCACGCATGCGCCACTGGAGATGGCCGACCACGGGCGCGCCGCGTGTGCGCCGGTGCGGGTTGCTCACAGCAGACCCTTTCTGCGCCGCAAAAACCACTCGCCGCCGAACGCGGCCAGCAGCAGGAGCATCCACCACCAGCGGTCCCACAATGTCCTCTTCTCTTCGTCCAGCTGTGTGCGTGCGCGCCACTCGCGCACCCGGGCCGGCAGGTCTGCGAGCTCCGAGAGCGCCACCGCCCGCCCCTGCGACAGGGCGGCCAATCGCGCCATGAGCTCGGGATCCGCGCTCAGCTCGCGGCTCTCCACCGAACCGCTGACCACGTCGACCTTGAGAGACAGCTCCTCGGGCGTACCGATGTTGTTGGTCAGTCGCACCGAGTAGTCGCCCGGCGGAAAGGGCCCGGCCTCGCACAGGAACAGCTCCCCCGACTGCATGCGAGGCTCCAGAACGCGCTCCAGGTCCGGACCCCGGATGACCAGCCGCGGGCGGTAGGCATCCAGGTCCAGTCCCCGCGTGCGGATGAGAAAGCGCACCGATTGCTCATCCGTATACAGGCGGCGGTCGCTGCGAAGGGCCACGCTGTGGCCCGCCAGGAAGTCTCCGCCGGAGAGCACCCATCGCAAGAGCGCGCTCCAGAAGCGATCGTACAGGTGCGCGTCCGCCGGACTGTCCTTGGCGCGAAACGCCCACCGCCACACCCCGCTGGCGTTGAGCAGCGACACACGGCCCTGGCCGTAGATGTGGTACGCGAACAGGATCGGCGACTCCTTTTCGTTCGGATCGGCCCGCGCCAGCACCACGGCCAGGGGCTTGACGCCCCGGGTGGCGTGCACCCGGTCCAGCGCAGGCAAATGCTGAATGACATCCGAGAAGGCCTGGTCGATGCCCACGTCAAAGACGGCGCTCGCCTCGCCCTCGCGCGTGAGCGCGAGCTGCGCGTTCTGGACCTGGCCCTCGCCCCACACCACCGGTTCGAGCTTGCGCAGCGCGGGAAACCGTCCGCCGTAGCTCTTGCCCCGGTAGAAGATCAGGGTCCCGCCGTGCCGCGCCACGAACTCGGTAAGCATCTGTTCGGTGCCGGGTTCGAAAAACGCCTCGCAGCCGCGACCGAGGAACACCGCGTCGTACTGCGCGATCTGCTCCAGCGAGCGGGGGAACAGGTCCTTGGTCTCGCGCCGCTGCTCTCCCGCAGCGCTCAGCACGGCGAACTGCCGCCCGGACGAGAGCCGGTAGAGGGCTGTGAGCTCGACGCGCTCGTTGCGCTTCAGCGACTGCACCAGGAACTTGGTGTCCCAGTGCGGCTGGCCCTCGACCAGCAGGCACCGCACCTTCTCGCCCACCGCGCGCACGAAGACGGACCGTTCGTTGTTGCCGGTCTCGGCCTCGTCGGTCTGCGCAGGCACGCGGAATACGAATTGTCGCTCGCCGGTCTCGGGCGCGGTGACCTCCACCTGAACCGGGGCGCGTCCGTCCGGGCCCGGCGCGGCCTCCAGGCGTGCGACCAGCTCGCCTTCGGAGCGCACCTCCACCGGGAAGCTGCGATGGGCGTACCCGGCTGCCCGCAGCGTGGCGCGCAGCTGGACCTCGGATTCCGCGAAGGCGAGCACCTCGCTGCCGGGCACGTCGATCCACAGGTCCCGGCGAGAGATCTCTCCGCCCACGCAGCAGGTCCACAGCGGCACGTCGCGCGCCAGGGCCAGTCGGGCGGCCTCCCGGGCGCCCGGCCGCGTGGCGCGGCCGTCGCTGACGAGCAGGATGCCCGCGGTCCGGCCCCGCTCGTCCTGCGCGTTCACGGTTTCGCTGATGGCGCTGCTCAGGTCCGAGGCGCGCCCCTGCGCCATCTGAGGCGTGAGGTCCGCGAGATTCGCCGCCCGGGCGTCCTCGTCGAATACGCGCGCGTCCAGGCGGAAGGCCTCTCGCAGCGCGCCGCCCGCCAGGTCCTCGCTGAGGGCCTTGAGCGCGGCGGCCAGTCGCGTCGCTCCGTTCGCGTCCGCTACCGACATGCTCCGGGACGTGTCCACGAGCACCGACAGGGCCGGCTTGCCCTCGTGCTCGCGCGGGCGCAGCGCCGTGGGGTTGAGCGCGATCCAGAGCAACCCGCCGAGCGCGAGCACGCGCAACGTCAATCCGGGCGCCTGGCCGCGCAGGGGCACGATGCGGCGCTCCCGAAACGCGCGCACCAGGGCCAGGGCCAGCAGGGCGCTCGCGGCTGCGACCAAGGTCCAAGCGGTCCAGGGGCTGAGGAACAGACGGTCCATCAGGTCCTCGCTTCTCGGTACGTGCGCATCCGCGCGCGCGAGCTCCTGCGCCGCCACAGGGCCAGCAGCAGCATCTCCGCGGCCACGAACGCCGCGGCAGCCGCAAGCAGATGCGGCCAGAGCGGACGATTGCGCCCGGCCCGCAACAGATCCTCTCCGTCGCCGACAATCGTGACCGAGGCGTCCATGTCCTCCTCGAGGAGCAATTCGATGTCCAGCGGTCGCGTATCGGTCTCGTCCGGGTGCACGTTCACCACGCCCATGCCGCACAGCTCCTCCCCTGCGCGCACGGGATAGTGTCCGGGCGCGGGCACGGGCGGCAGGCTGAGGCGAACCGTGCGCCCCCGCCCGACGACCGTGGCCTGCACGGGCGCTCCATCCGGGCCGTGCATCGCGAGCTCGGCGCCCTCGGCGACCCGGGCGCCGGCCACAATGTCCAACTGCCAGGTGGCGCCCGGGGCGTGGTCTTGCGCGCGCGCGGTGCGGCGCAACGCGCGCAGCAGCTCGTGCACCAACGCAGGGAAGAGCGGGCTTCCGGCCACGTTGCTGCCGCTGGGCGCGACCGGCAAGTTCGCGTAGACCGCGCGTCCGCGCCCCGCCTCCCCCAGCGCCAGGGCCGGGGCGCCGTCCGCGTACCGGATGAGCACCTCTTCGGCCCGGTCTGCGGCCGGCTCGGCGCGCAGATGTCTGCGAACCCGCAGTGCGGAGAGCTGCCCGCCGGACGCGTCGTGGAAGACCTGCAGCGGATCGCGGTGCGTGCGGATCTCTGCGAACGGCTCGGGCGTCTCGGCTCGCACGAGGTCCGTTACGTGAAACGGCGGGGCCACCAGCCCGTCCGAGCTGCCGGCGAGCGCGCCCAGCAGCGGCGAGGCGCTCGGTCCGTCCAGCCAGCACATGAGGTGCGCGCCCTCCTGCACGCGGCGCGCGATGGTCTGCACGCTACCGCCGCTCAATCGCACCGGACACACCAGCACGAACAGGTCCGCGGTCTGCAGCGCACGCTGCTCCACCTCCGCGCTGCGCCGGTGCAGGACCTCGATGCCCTGTGCGGCCTGGTCGTCCGGACACAACGCCGTACGCACGAACAGGGCCGGCGAGGCGGGGTCGTTGGGATCCGCGTCGCAGACAAGCAGCGCGCGCAGCTCGTCGCGCACCTCGAGATCGAAGTAGCGCACATCGTCTTCGGAGAGCGCGTCCTGCCGGAGCATCACCCGGCCGGGCATATGTCCGCGCCGCGGGACCGAAAAGCGCAGCCGCGCCATCCCGGAGCTGTACGGCGCGAGCTCTACGTCCGCCTTGTGCGAGACGCCTTCCATGTCCAGGCGCACCGTCTCCACCCGCCGGCCGGCGCTGGCGTTGAAGACCCTGCAGCTGAGCGTCACGTGCTCGCCGGCGAGCGGGCGGCCCGGCGACTTGTCCACGGACACGATGCCGCAGTTGTCCACCGGCCGGTCGGTCACGGGCTTGAGGAAGAACGCGAGCCCCTCGTGTCGGCCGAAGTCCACCGCTCCCCAGTTCGTGCGCTGAAAGTCGCTGAACACGTAGATCGCGCCGCTGCCCTCGAGCATGCGCGCCGCCTCGGCGAGCGCGGCGGAGGCATCGCCGAACTCCAGGGTCGGCTTCGCCTCGCTGAGTCCCTCGTGCAGCACGGAAAGGTTGCGCGAGAGCGCGGGCAGCACCGCGCGCGTACGGGCGCCCATGTACACGATGCCCGCCTGGCTGCCCGGCTCCAGGCTGCGCAGCAGGTCGGCCGCCTGGGCGCGGGCGCGAGTGAACAGGGTCACGCCGCCGTCGGTGGCGTTCATGCTCATAGATGCGTCCACGACCAGGACCACCCGCCGCGCCGCCCGCTCGTCCGCGTCCGTCCCGACCGCTCGCCAGACCGGACGCGCGAACAGGAGCGCCAGCGCCGCCACCGCCAGGGTGCGAAGGACAAGCACCAGCCAAGTGCGCAGCCGGTCGAGCGCCTGGCGTCCGGCGCCCGCCTCGCGCAGCAGGTGATAGGTCGGATACCGGATCACGCGCGGCCGGGGCCGGGTCAGAAAGTGGATGAGCACCGGCAGCCCCACGGCCGCCAGGCCTGCGAGCATCAGGGGATTGGCGAATCCCAGCATGGCCTATCGTCTCACCCCGCGGGCCAGGAAGCACTCCTTCAGGAACACGTACGGGTCCTGATCGGTGCGCGCCAGGTACCAGTCGCATCCGCGGGTCTTGGCCGCGTGCTCCACGGTGGACAGGTGCCTGGCGAAGCGCCGCCCGTAGGTCTCGCGCAGCACCTCCGGCTCGCACACGAGCGCCTCGGGCGGGCCCTCGCACGCCTGGAACCGACCCATGGGCACGTCCGGCAGGTCGATCTCCTCCGGGTGCACCACATGGAAGAGCATCACGTCGAACTGGCTGCGCCGAAACAGATCGACGGCCTTCCACACCTCGGGGTCCGTGTCCAGGAAGTCGCTGAGAACCATGAGCACGCCGCGGCGACTGATCCGCCGGTACACCTCTCGCAGGCAGACGCTGAGGTGCGTGGAGCCGCCGGCCTCGGCCTCGCCCAGGGCCCGGACCAGGGCGGCCAGATGCACGAAGCTCGAACGCGACGGCAGGTGCGTGTGCACGGTCTCCGCCGCGAGCGAGAGCCCGGCTTCGTCGCCTTCCTCCACCACCAGGTACGCCAGGGCGGCGGCCAGGCGGGCGGCATACTCGAGCTTGGAATAGGTCTGCGTGTTCACGCCCGCGAAGCGCATCGAGCCGCTCGTGTCCAGAACCAGGTAGCTGAGCAGGTTGCGCTCGGCTTCGTACAGGCGGACATAGTACTTGTCGCTGCGCGCGTAGACCTTCCAGTCGAGCAGCCGGATGTCGTCGCCCTCGACGTAGTCTCGATAGTCGGCGAACTCCACGGCCGTGCCGCGGTAGTGGCTCTTGTGCGGCCCGGCGTAGGTGCCCTCGGCCGCGCCCCGCGGCGCAAGCCGCACCCGCCGCAGCATCTCCATGCGCGTCAGGTCCAGGTAGGGATGGGAGAACACGGCCATGTCGCAGCCCCCCTGGTTTGCGCCGGTCTCAGGCGCCCACCGGCTCTCGGACGACCTCCAACAGGTGCTCGATCACATTGCGGCTGTCCAGTCCCTCGCCCAGCGCGTTGTAGTTGGGCAGGATCCGGTGTCGCAGCACGGGAAGCGCCATGGCCCGCACGTGCCGGACCTCGGGCGCCGGCCGGCCGTCCAACAGGGCCGCGGCCCGCGCGGCCGTGAGCAGGTGCTGCGAGCACCGCGGCCCCACGCCCCAGCTGACGTAGTTGCGCACGTACTCGTCCGCCTCCGGGTCGCTGGGCCGACTCGCGCGGGTCAGCGCCACCGCGTACGCGAGCACGTGATCCGAGACCGGCACCGCGTCCACCACGCGGCTGAACTCGTCGAACGCCTCCGCCGAGGTGGTCGGCTCCATGGGCGGGATTTCCATGCGCGCCGGCCGCGCGGCGATCAGCCGCTCCTGCTCTCGGTCGGGATACTCCACGTGGATGCTCAGCAGGAACCGGTCGAGCTGCGCCTCGGGCAGCGGATACGTGCCCTCCTGTTCGATCGGGTTCTGCGTGGCCACCACCACGAACGGCTGCGGAAGCGGGTACGTGGTCCCGCCCACGGTCACGGCGTGCTCCTGCATGGCCTCCAACAGCGCGGCCTGCGTCTTGGGCGGGGTGCGGTTGATCTCGTCGCCCAGGATCAGGTTCGCGAACAGCGGTCCCTTATGGAACACGAGCTCGCGCCGGCCGCCGGCCTCGTCGCTCTGCAGGATCTCGGTGCCGGTGATGTCCGCGGGCATCAGGTCCGGCGTGAATTGGATGCGGCGGAACTGCCATCCCAGCGCCTCGCCCAGCGTGCGCACCATCAGCGTCTTCGCGAGCCCCGGCACGCCGATCATCAGCATGTGCCCGCCGCAGATGAGCCCCGTGGTCAGGAGCCTGAGCACCTCTTCCTGGCCGACCACCACCCGGCGCATGTTCTCCTGCAGCCGGGCATGACACGCCCGCAGCTCGTCCACCGCCCTCTGGGCCTGCTCGTCATCCGAGACCATCGCATCCCCTTCCTCTTGACCTCTTGCTCCCGAGGCGCGACTGCGTCCCTCGCGCGCCCGCACCGCGGCCCCGCGCATCCACCAAAGGGCCGCCAGGCGCGCCCCCGGTGCCCAGGCCGTCCGGCAGGTCCCGCTCCGGGCGGGGCGCATGGTCCTGCCCTGTCCGAACAACACAGGCGCACGCCCGGCTCGAGTCCGCGCAGCGACCTGGGAACAGGATCGCTGACCCGGCGGGCGTGGCAATGCGTAAGCGCTTCGGCCTCATGCGTTCCTCTGCCCAAGGACCCGGTCGAGTCTACACCTCCAAGCGCGCGTCTGGCAAGAGAATAAATCCCTCGCGCGCAGCTCCTGCAACCGCACCGCGGCCACGGACGCCCGCGGGTTTTCTACGTACTTCGCGTACGACGAATTGGACCGCATGACCCGGGCCACCGATCCCTTGGCCGCGACCTCGTACTTCGCGTACGACCCGGCGGGCAACCTCGCGGCCACGCAGGACCCCTTGGGCCACGCCGCGTACTTCGGCTACGACCCGGTGGGCCGGCTCGCGTCGTCCACGGACGCGC
>CAZOBJ010000056.1:0-20527 GCA_964577825.1 uncultured Planctomycetales bacterium | reverse complement strand
TGTCCGGCCACGGCCACCTGGATCTCGCCAGCTACGACAAGTACTTCGCCGGCCAGCTCGAGGACTACGCCTATCCCAAGGACGCCATCGAACGGTCCATGGCCGCCCTGCCGGAGGTGTAGGGGGGCTCAAGCCGTGACGAGTTGCTTCGGCGGGGGTCCGGCGTTGCGTCCGGGCCCCGCCGTCTGTTTCAGCTGGACTTGTTCTGAGGGCAAAGCCGGGTCAAGTCAGCGAAGGGCCTCCCAGTCTACTTCCTCGTGTCGCTTCTCCACTGGCCTAACCCATCGGAACACACGCCTGAACCTCTCCGCGACGCCCGCTTTGTTGACGTACGGATCGATGACCGTCACAGCCAGCGGGCGCCCCTCCTTTGCGCGTTTCCGGACCAACTCTGCGAACTGTAGCTGCGCAAACGCGTCGAACTCACTCATGGAAAATCCGACCGCCACGATCTCGTCGGCCTCCCCGAGCGTACGCATTGCGCGATGCCACACTTCCGCCAGCCCAGGGATGTGGTGCAGCGGCTTGTATATGCCGAGTCCGGCGATGCCGACACTTTGCTTCGGCAACCCTCCAAGCGACAAACGGCGCGATGGAAAGTGCTCTTTCTGTTGCTTCCGCGTCTCATAGCGGTAAAGCAGGTCCTCCTTTTCCTCGCGCGACCGGTCCTTGCACGTTGCGCTTGGTACCCTGTACAGTAGCTCGAGCTTGCGCGGAAGGTTCGAGGGATCGGCGCGGTAAATCGCGATCCAGTCAATGGACCCGTGCAGCTTGAAGACCGGGATACCGCAGTTTGCGTCTTTGCCTATCCCGTGGTTCCACTTCTTGCCGCGCTGCTCCAGGGCGCGCTCCACCAAGGTGTCGTAGTTGAAGGTCAAGACCGCATCATCGTCGCGTAGGGCCCTTGCCCAACGGTAGATGGACACAAGGTTCGCTTCCCCGTCCTTCTCAAAAATGACATCGTGTAGCTTGTCTTCCAGGCACGAAAGCCAGTTCGCGATGGTATCGGCGTGATCCTGCATCTGATTCACGATGTTAGCGGCGCAGTGATGTCCACGATATTGCGCCTTGAGCTCTTGTGTAACGCGTTGCGTCCTAAGCTGGTCTCTGAGGCGATGGGCCTCCATATGGAAGTATGCGTAATGAAAGACTTCTTCGATATTCAGTTTGAAGTCGGGCGCTTGACCATCCCCTCTATTCAGCCAGGCCAGTTCTTCCCGAAGGATGCGGAGCCAATCCCATAGCGCCTTGTAGGTGACTCTCTCTTCTAGGCCAGGTATGAGCTCTGTCGCGAGCGGCATGCCCGCCGGCTTGGAGAAGCCTGCGCCGAGGATGAAGACTCGCTTGGCCTGTGCCATCTGTCACATCCCGATGAGCGGAGCAGTCACGGACTACGGACCCAGCGCGTCAGGCTGCGCGTTCATGCCTGGCTGTGCTGGCACGTCTTTAGCGAATACGTTGATCTCTGAGGAGTCTTGTGTCAATGCGACCTCGTCGTACACGGCCCTGAAGGAAGCGCGGAGGCAAAGGATGTCGGTTCAGCGCACTCTATTTGGCTCGCTGGCCAGATCATCCAATCTTCTCAAGCTCCTCCACCAGCTTCCTGATGGTGTCCATGCCGCTTCGCACAGCGTGAGGCTGGATCCGATGCTTCCGCACGCAAGCGTTGCCCGTTCTCTCGTGGCGTACGAGGTCACCCTCGTGCACAATCTGATTTCTCTGGCGTATTGCGGCGTTTAGTTCGTCTTTGAAAGCACCTAGATTAGCCTCTCGAAGAGAGGCCTGTATCTTACCGTCGATACCGCCGATTCCGATGAGCGCGAACGCGCTGGCTATCTGCCTCCAACTCTGAAAGGGGCGTTGATGCAGGACTTCCTGCATGCGTCGCCGCACAATATTCGCTGGGCGAAACTTCCTGTTGGATTTGACTCGCCGATCCTGGACAACAGCGTCGGCGATCTCCATGGCGATATGTGCAGGAATCTCGAGTTGCTGTTGCTCGGTTGTCTGTTTGGACTGTCTGAGGGCAGGGACGATCTTGCGAACGACGCGCTCATGCACATAGCGATCAAGTGCACTGACCGCGAGAGTGAGAGCGCTGCGCAGCAGGTCGTCGAGCATCTCGGCGGCAAAGTCCGTTCGCTTAAGGGTGGCGCCCTCCTTCAGTACGATGATCGCGTCTCTACCGTCTACTCTTTCAATCGATCCCTTCACGCGCCATTTCATCAGCCTACAGAAAGCCTGCCTCCAGTCGCGCCTAATGGCCCGTTTCCGGGTATCAACGAGGCCATCGTAAAGGGCCAGGAGCCGTTGTGCTCGGCTCATGATATCGTCGAACGCGTCCCTTGGTGTCATATCCTATCTCCTCGGCGTGTTGGCATCTGTAGCCCCCTCCTCGGAACCTCGATAGATATGCTCACTCAAACAGGGAGCCCCGCAGCTCACCGCTCCCCGTCCTACCCCCCGCGCTCGTCCTCGTGCTCGGCCTGCAGCCGCTGCTTGAGCAAGAGCACGACCGCGGCGAGCAGGGCACAGGCCAGGAGCGGCGTGCGCGCGGGGCGCAGACGCCTGCGGCACCTATTGTGCCTATGGCATTGGCCAATTCTTCTGAATGCCCTCTACCAAGATTGCTCTAAGCTGATCCTCGCTGATATCGTACTCGTGGGCGAGTTCTGCCCTATATTTCTCGTGAAGGGCGTTGCTCGTTTCAGCTTGCTTCTCAATCTGGGCCTTGGCTTCGGCTTGGGAGTAGCCAGGTTCCGAGGCGTCAGGAATCGGATGCATGCGTTGAGCCTCGGCATCAGCGCGGTGATCTGCCGAACAAATCGCCCTGAAGATCTCTTTCCGCTTCGCCTCGGTGAGCGTATGCTTTACCTCACGGCGGCTTCGAGGCCTCCGGGATCAACTCGCTCTTTATGCGAGTACTGGCCTGCGCATTCTCGCCGGTCTTGCTGAGCATGGCTATCCATTGTCCCATACCAGACGCGAAGTGCTCACGGGTGGTGTAGACATAGATGAAGATGTGGGTTGGTTTGCCACCGTGGTGCTTGAAGCCGCCCGTAGCGAGAGCGTCGGTGTAGAGCTTCTGGAGAAGCGAATCGAGGTCGGATTCCGTGACGGATTGTCTGAGGACCGCGTGCAGCTCGACCTGCGTCTTGACCGGCGCGTCATAGATGTCTCGGTCGACGATCTCGTGAGACGGCACGTCTGCGATGCTCGGGCTTGGGGCAGCTGAGGTCGACCGGCTAGGGGCGTCCGCGTGGACTTCGGAGAGGCCGTCTTCTCTACTGCCCGTGTTGTTCATGAGAATGACCCCAACCGCAATCAGGATGACGGCGGGGACCATGAACCAGATAAGGCGGGTGATCGCTTTGCCTGCTTGATTCGCACTTGCGGCTCGGACCGCCTGACCGCAGTAGGGACAGGTGGTGGTCTCGGGACCTATTCTGCCTTTGCAGGCAGGGCAACGGAACACGGCCATCACATTCTCCTGTTAGGCTGACAAGGCTGCGCCTCGCTGGGGCTGCAGATCTATAACCTACGTGTTGAGCGCTCGCACTACGCCACAAGACCCAGGTGGCTCCGCGTCTTGTGCCGTCCCTTTCGCCGGAGAATTGCGGAGGCGCCCGCGCGCGCATGTGTCGATCCCCCTCTCTGCCCACGTCCAGTCTACCCCACCCCCGCCCCAAAGTCCAGTCCGGGGCGGCGGGGCTGGTTGGTCGCGGCGGACCGGCGGGCATGGGCGGTTGGCGCGGGGCGGACCCTTGCCGCGTGGTGCGTACAGGGTCGGCCGTGGCACTACCGCTTACCCGAGTCTACGCAGCGCGGACGCCAACGTCCGGAATCGCCTGCCCGCGGCCCGCAGGCCCCGGCCCAAGAAGTGTTTGACCCGTGTTCCAGGGCGGGGTAGAATGGCGGGCCGTGGGGCGTTGCGCGCGAAGGGGTTGCGTTGCACGCGCGCGCGGCGCGGACGCCCGGCGCGCGGTCGCGCGTACGTTCCGGGTGGGGCCGAACGCTACAGGAGAGGACGCGCAGGATGCCGGACGCGTATCACCTCGAAGACACGGGCGAGAGCCTTCCCCGGGCCGTGACCGAGACCGAGCTTCCCGGGCTCACCCTGCTCGGCCGCGGCAAGGTGCGCGACATCTACGACCTGGAGGACCGGCTGCTCATCATCGCCACGGACCGGATCAGCGCGTTCGACTCGGTGCTCGGCACCCCGATCCCGGACAAGGGCCGGGTGCTCACGCAGCTGAGCCTGTTCTGGTTCGACCTGTTGGGCAACATCATCCCCAACCACTTCCTGACCGAAGACCTGGCCGGCCTGCCGACCATCACCCGGGCCGCGGAGCGGGTGCTGCGCGGGCGCAGCATGATCGTGCGCAAGGCCGACCCCCTGCCCGTGGAGTGCGTGGTGCGCGGCTACCTGGCCGGCAGCGGGTGGCGCGACTATCAGGAAAGCGGCGCCGTGTGCGGCATCCCCCTGCGCCAGGGGTACCGCCAGGCCGAAGAGCTCGACGAGCCCATCTTCACCCCGGCCACCAAGGCCGCGAGCGGCCACGACGAGAACATCAGCTTCACGGAGATGGGCCGCCGGGTGGGCGAAGACCTCGCCTGGAAGATGCGCGACGCGTCGCTACAGCTCTACGGCACGGCCGCCGCGCACGCGCGCGAGCGGGGCATCATCATCGCGGACACCAAGTTCGAGTTCGGGCTGGCCGACGGGGAGCTCGTTCTCATCGACGAGGTGCTCACCCCGGACTCGAGCCGGTTCTGGGATGCGGCCACCTACGAGGTCGGCGCCAACCCCCCGAGCTTCGACAAGCAGTACGTGCGCGACTGGCTGGACAACGAGTCGGGCTGGAACCACGAGCCGCCCGCGCCGTCCCTGCCCCGGCGCGTGGTCCAGGAGACCCGGGCCAAGTACCGCGACGGATACCGGCGCATCACCGGGCACGAGCTGCCCGACTGACCGCGGCCGAGACCCGTGGCGCGCGGCCGCGGCCCGGCGAGGGGCGGCGCGCCCGGGCGATCATGGAGGGAGCGACCGGTGGCGGACATCCGCTGCGACTTCAACAACCTGTTCACCACGCGCGTGGGCAAACACGGCCTGCGCGAGAGCTGGCTCAAGCAGATCGAGCCCAAGGTCAAGGCCGCGGTGCGCGCCCTGCACAAGCACCGCGGCGAGGGTATGACCGGGTGGATGGACCTGCCCCGGCAGAGCGACCAGGTCAAGAAGCTCCTGGCCAGCGCCCGGCGCAAGCGGGGCCGGTTCGACGACGTGGTGGTGCTGGGCATCGGGGGCAGCGCGCTGGGGACCGTCGCCCTGCGCGGCGCGCTTCTGCACCCCTTCCACAACCTGCTCCCGCGCCGCGACCGCAAGGGCCTGCCCCGGCTGCACGTCCTGGACAACGTGGATCCGGTGTTCCAGAGCGGGCTGTTCGACGACGTCCTGGACCTGCCGCGCACCCTGTTCGTGGTCATCACCAAGAGCGGGTCCACGGCCGAGACCATGAGCCAGTTCCTGACCGCCTACGACACGGTGGCCGGGTGCCTGGGCGCCGACCGGGTGGCCAAGCACATGATCGCGATCACCGACGCGCACCAGGGGCATCTGCGCCCGGTCGCCGACGACCTGGGGCTGGAAAGCTACGCCATCCCCGAGGGCGTGGGCGGGCGGTTCAGCGTGCTCTCGCCGGTGGGGCTGGTGCCCGCGGCCCTGTGCGGCATGGATGTGCGGGGCTTGCTGGCCGGGGCCGCGCGCATGGACGAGCGCTGCCGGGTCGCGAGCCTGTGGCGCAACCCCGCGGCCCTGTTCGCGGCTACGCAGTACCTGGCCGACCGCAAGCAGGACGCGCGGGTCTCCGTGATGATGCCCTACGCCCAGGGGCTGAAGGAAGTCGCCGACTGGTACGCGCAGCTCTGGGCCGAGAGCCTGGGCAAGGCGCGCGACCGGCGCGGCCGCGAGGTGCACGTCGGGCCCACGCCCGTCAAGGCGCTGGGGGTCACCGACCAGCACAGCCAGGTCCAGCTCTATACCGAGGGCCCGTACGACAAGGTGGTCACGTTCCTCACGGTGGACAAGTTCCGCCTGCGCCTGCCCCTGCCCAAGGTGCCCGACGACCTGGCCGGATGCGAGGGCCTCGCCTACCTGGGCGGGCAGAGCATGGCCCGCCTCTTCCACGCCGAGCAGGAGGCCACGCGCATCGCCCTGTGCGAGGCCGGCCGCATGAACCAGACCATCTCCCTGCCTCGTCCGGACGCGAACGCGCTCGGGCAGCTCTTCTACCTCCTGGAGATGGCCACGGCCGTGGCGGGCGAACTGTACGACGTGAACGCGTTTGACCAGCCGGGCGTGGAGGCGGGCAAGAGCGCGACCTACGCCTTGATGGGCCGGTCGGGGTTCGAGGACCGCGCCCGGGAGATCCGCGCGCGCAAGCCGGGCCTGAAGAAATACGTGCTGTGAGGCGCCGGCCCGCGACCGCGCCTGGCCTGCGGACAAACATGAGCTTGCCCACCCGCCAAGACGATGCGCCAGGGTCGCCCGCCTCGGACTCGGGCCCGGCCCGGCCGCGATCCGCCGCGACCCCGGGCGCGCCGGACGAGCCGGAGGACCGGCCCGAGGACATCGTCCCGGAGCTCTCGCGGCTGCGGCGACCCAGGTACCGGCCCACGCCGCTCGTGCTGTTTGTCATCTTCATCCCGTTGATGCTGGCGCTCGTCCTGTGGGTGCGCTACCTCGTCGAACGTCCGCGGATCCAGGACTACACCGAGGTGCGGCTGCCCTGGATCGAGCTGGAGATGCCCGGCGAGGTCGTGGAGGAGCGCGTCAACCCGTACAACGGGGTCCACTTCGTCTCCGGGGTCGACGCGCGGCGCGAGATGGTGGTGGCCCTGCTGCCGATGCCGGAAGGCTCGCACATCCGCAGCACGTTCGCCGAGGGGCCCGACGGTCCGGCGCGCGTGTTTCGGCGCGTGTTTCACAGGGCGTTTCTTCGGGATGTAGGGGCGCGGCACCTGCCCTATGTGGACACGTATGTGCTCAACGGCCGCCGCGAGGAAGACGACTGGCAGCTGGCCGGACGCATCCGCCTGTTCGAAGACAGGGGATGGGCGCTCGCGGTCATGGCGCTCGCTCCGGACGAGGATGCCGCGCGGCGAGCGGCGCTGCACATATTCCAGACGGCCGTGGTCAGGTTGGGCGGCGAGTACGTGGAGGTGTCCAGGCCCGTGGGGCCCGCTCCGCCCGAGGATTTGGAGGGCCAGTAAGGGATGGGCACGGCGGGCTGTCCCCTCTGGCGACGGGTCTCCAGGACGCGTCTCACAGGCGCCGGGCGGAACGCGGACGCGCTCGGCCTCCCCTTGCAGAAGGGAAGTCGTATCCTCTTGCCTGCAAGAAGATTAGGAGAATCGCACGGGCCGCGTGGCCGCCCCGTTTTGCCCGGAAATCCGGTTGACGATGCGGGGCCCGGGCGGTAGAATAGGGTACGGTTGGTGAGGGGAAGGAGGGCACTGGCCCACGCGAGGGGGTCTCTCCGCCTGGAAGGAGACGCGGGTTTTCGCGCGGGGGCCCTTGGAGCGGGGCGACAGTGAACTTCTGAACGCGGACGCAGCCCGAGAATGCGAGAGAAGAACGGCATGAAGGTAATCACGAGTCCATCGCGACGCGACGACGCGCAGATGCGTGACGGTCTGCTGCGCGGCGATGAAGGCGTGCTCGAGCAATTCTACGACAAGTTCTTCGCCCGCCTGTACCGGTACGTGTACTACCGGGTCGGCCATGACCACCAGCACACCGAGGAGGTGGTCAACGACACGTTTATGGAGGCCCTGGACAAGGCGGACCGCTACGATCCGCAGCGCGGCAGCATGGAGGCGTGGCTGATCACGCTGTCGCGCAACCGGATTCGGTCCAGCAATGCGACCATGGGCCGGGCCCACCAGCGCGAGACGAGCTGGAGCATGCTCGACGGGGAGCTGGACACGATCTTCGCAGACCTCACCGAGACGAGCGAGCAAGAGGCCGCGCTGGAGAGCGAGGAGCTGAGCAACGTGGTGGGGCTGGCCATGGAGTCGCTGCCGGCCGAGTACAGCAAGCTCCTGGAGATGAAGTACATCCTGGACCTGTCCACGCGCGAGATGGCCCGGGCCCTGCACAAGACCGAGAAGGCGGTGGAGAGCAAGCTCACACGCGCGCGCGCGGCGTTTCGACAGATCTTTACCGGGTTGGTCGCGGAGGAAGCGGGCGCCGCCGGTATGTCCTGACCGCACGGCCCGGCGCGCCCGTCCCGTGGGCGCTGCGCAGCGGCACGCGGTTACGCGGAGGAAGTCTCGATGGACCTGCGGGAGCTCTTGCGCAAGGCCTACCGGCCCCCGGAGCCGCGGCCGCAATTCCAGTCCGAGCTCTTTGAGCGGCTACAGATGCGCTCGCGCGCGCTGCGCCAGGCGCGGTTGCGCCGCCGACGCATTCGGCGGCTCGTGGCGACCTCCAGCGTGGCCCTGGCCGCCTCGGTGGTCCTGGCCGCGGCCGTGCTCGTGCGCACCTACGAGCCCGTCTCGTCCGGCCCGAGCGAGCCCGCGGCGAGCCCCGCGGTCTGGCAGGGCCGCGTGCGCGGCGCGCTGCAGGTGCGCGAACCCGGGTCCGCCTGGGCCCCGGCCGCCGAGCGCATTGCGGTGACCGGTCCGCTGGTCCTGCGCGCGGACGGCGGGCAGGCGGGCGTGGAGCCGGCCCCGGGCGTGCGGCTCGTGCTTGACGAGGGCAGTGAAGTGGAGATCCGGGACCGGCGCATCGCGCTCGCGCACGGGCTGATCAGTCTGCGGGTGGGCGAGCATGCACAGCCCGTGGACCTGGCGCTTCCCACACACACCGTGCACGTGGCGCCCAGCAGCTGGATCGGCGTGGAGCTCGAGTCCGGCGCGCGGTACGCGGCCGGCGGACGGCCCGCGCCGGCGGTGACGCTCCTCTCCGGCGGGGCGCAGGTGGACGACGGGGCCCAGTACGTGGCGCTCGAGCCAGGCCGCGTGTACCATCTGCATCCCTATCCGCGGCTGGACCGGCTGCCCGGCGAGGCCCTGGACCACGATGCTCTGGCCGCGAACACCCATTGGGTCCAGCCCACGCTCGTGAGCTTCCAGACCCGCCCCGAAGCGAACGGCAGGTAGACGGCAACTCTCGCGCGGCATTCCTCAACGCCAGGGGTCATTCAGGGCGCGGGGGATGCGTGCGCCTCGTCGCCGGATTGCGAATCCGGCGTGTGTGGGTGCGCGGGGAACACACCAACGCCGAGGAGCGCCAGCCGAGTGGCCAGCCTGCATCACCGGGCCCCTGGCGGCCACACCAGGGCCGGCCACAAGACCCAGGCCATGGCCAGGAACACGAGGGCCAAGGCCACCTTGGCCGGCACCAGATTGCTTCGTCCGAACCGGGCCAGCCGTTCGCTCGTCACCCCGGCCAGGGCTGCACAGAACACCCCGATCAGGGGCAGCACGAACAACAGATTGTACCACAACAGCAAGAGCACCGCTCGGGCGTATGCCCCCTGGCCGCGGGCAAGGCCAGCCAAGAACGGAAAGTAGACCTGGCCCGTGCACGCGGATTCCAATACCGAAACGGCCACGCCGCTGGCCAGGGCGGCTGCGAACAGGTGCGAGGCGTGCACGCTCGCGCGCAGGCGGCGGCGGATGCGCTCGCGCCAGGCGTCGGGCAGATGCAGATGCATGCGCTCGGGCCCGGTGCCGCGCCACACGCGCCACGCGTCGGACAGACTGAGCGCCCCGAACACCACGCACAGGCCGAAGGCCAGATAGTAGACTAGATCCCCGACCACGTGCAACGCACTGACGCGCTGCAATGCGCTGTACAGGAACAGCCCGATCACGACGTACGTGACGTACACCCCGGCGGTGAAGGCCAGGCCGATGGCCACCACTTCGCGGCGCGACCGGCCCGCCACGGTCATCAGGGACACGAGCAGGATCACCGCGGCGAATGCACACGGGTTGAACCCGTCGGCCAGGGCGACGCCCGCCACGTACAGGAGGTCCGTGCGGTCCACGTGCGCGGCGCGCTGGGGCGCGGGCGCCCGGTCGAGCTCGGCCTGGATGGCCGCGTCGAGCCCGTCCAGGATCGCCTCCGCGCCGGCCAGGCACCGGTCGCCCACGAACACGGCCAGGGACGGCGTGCCCTGCACCCCGTGACGGTCCAGGAGACCGAAGAGGCGCTGCGCCGCCTCGGCCCCGTCCTGCGGGTCGGAGAGGTCCACTCGCTCGACGCGGATGCGGGGGCCGTAGGCCTGTTCGGCCCGGTCCACGGCCTGGTTCACGGGCTTGCACATCCGGCACCCGGGCGTGAAGAAGAAGGTGACCTGCACGGTCGCCTGGCCGGACGGGCTCGAGTCCGCGGCCCGGGCGAGCGGCACACGCCATGCGCCGAGAAGAAGCATTGACAGGAGCGCGAGCGCCGCCGCTTCGCGCATACGGGAGCGACGCGCGGCATGAGCGCTCGGTGCGTTGATCCGTGCGTATGGCCTCAGCAAGATCGCCCCTTCACGGCATGCGCCGGGCACACAGCGCACGGCGCACCGGGCTGCGATGGTACCGGGCACGGTGCGCACGTGCAAACGGTTTCGTGCGAGAGGGAAGTCGGCACAGAGTCGCACAGGTCCGATGCCATCGACAGGTCAATGCCCTGCCGCGGAAGCGGGCAGCACAGTCCGTCGTACCGGACCACGGCGCAAGCGAGGCCCGATCGTGCCGGGGAACGCCCCTACTTCTGCGTGAGTTCGATCTCGCGCCAGATGTCCGCCGCCTCGTCGGTCTCGACCGGGGTGGCGGGCGTCTCCGGGGGCACCTTGGCCACCGGGGTCTCATCCTCGGACGGCTCGTCGCCCTCCGCAGGGACGCCTTCGCCGGTCGGCACTTCCGGGCTGACGACGCCTCCCTGAGCGGGATGGGTGCCGATGACGGACGCCTCGTCGTCCTCCACCTTGACGGAGGGCTCGTCTCCGGCTGCCGGCTCTTCGGGTTCGTGTTCGTCGGGGACCTCGCTGGTGCGCACCGCTTCCTCTACGACGTCCCGCGCGCGGGTGACCACGTCCGGGTCGTGCTCCGGGGTTTCGTCGACCACGGTCCGGGCGGCGTCTTCGACGCCCTCGGTCACCGCATCCGGCCGCTCAACGACCGTCGGCGGGAGGGTCTCTGCAGGCGGAGCGTGATAGGCGAGGGTGAACGCGGTGGGCACCTCTACGTTCTCTTTGCGGAACAGGCCGCGCTTGACCACGTGCGCGCCCACCACGTGCACGTCCCAGGCCGGCAGGTTGTCTGCCTCCTCCTCGGGCAGCTTGAAGGTGACAAGGATCTTGCGCGCCCCGCCCTGGGGCGAGGGGAACCCGAGCCGCTGCCAGATCGGGTCGGGCAGGACCGCCCCTTCGCCCTCTTGTTCTGTGGTGACCTTGCGGTCCACGAGCCAGGAGTAGCAGTTCGAGTAACTGCCCTCTTCGTGCCAGACCTCCTGTCCGTCCACGTACTTGGTCCGCGACCAGGAGACCGTCACCTTCACGCGCTGCCAGCGTTCGAGGATCTTGATCCGGTAGGGGAAGATGCGCCGCTGTTGCGCGTCCTCCAGATACACCTGGCCGAAGGTGCATCCTCCCCGGGGCGCCTCGTTGAACCGCAGCTCCAGCTCGAACGTGTCGCCCCGGTGGCGGCCCCAGGTCTGCAGTTCGATCGCTTCGTTCATGGGAAAGGTCTGCATGAAGCGATCGCTCTCCGGGGGGCCGGTCGGCAGGTCCGGGCCGTGGTCCGGGAGCGAGCCACCATGCCGCCCTCCGCGCCCGGGCATGGGCAAGAGTCCTCCGCCTCTCCCGCCCAGGCCCAAGGGCCCCCGGGCCCGCGCCAGGCCGGACCAGCCGAGCAGCATGGCCAGGATCGCGCACGCCAGTGCCGCATGCCGGACATTCGTGTGCATCACGCGCCTCCTTCCCCTGGGGCCGGCGGCTTGGGCGCCGGCTCTTCGGTCTGCGCCTGGCCGCCCTCTGCGACCTTCTTGGCCTCCTTCTGGCACAGGTCCACGGACTCCCACAGGTCGTCGATATCCTTGTCGAGCTTCTCCTGGGTGGGTTTGGGCAGTTCCTCGAAGGGCTTGCCCGTGCTCTCCTCGACCTGGCCGCGCATCTCCTCGCGCAGGTCCTCGGGGCCGAGGTCGTTGTCCGGGTCCTCGTCGGACTCGCTGGTCTCCTTCCAGATCGCCCATTGGGCGACCGTGTCGATGGCTTTCTCGCCGGTGAACGGGGTCTTCAGCTTCCCCTCCTCGCCCAGGATCTTGGCGACCACGGTAATGACGCGATGCACCTTGTACTGGGGACTGGCGCAGGTCTTCTCGTAGGTGGGCGGCGCCTCGGGCTCGCGCGGCCGGGTGCCCTCGGGACGGCGGGCCCGCGTGCGCGTGTCGGGCGGGGCCTCCTGGGTACGGTCCAGGCAGTACCCCTCGATCGGAGTGCGCACCGTCTCGCCCGGGGGCACCTCCACCGTGACGGGCTCGCCGACCACCACGTTCTGATAGCCCGGGCCCTCGGCCGGCGGGTCCGCGGTGTTCACGATCACCATGCCGCCGGGTACCGCCACGCTGATCGCGTCGTCGGTGTGGTTGCAGAGCACCAGGTCGAACATGTGCCCGCTCGGGTTGCCGCATCCCTCGAACGCATAGGTGGCCGTGACCGTGCGGTCCGCGTAGGCCTCGGGCACGGCCATGTCGTCCTCCGGGGTCGAGGGCACGATGGTATGGTCGCAGATCGGGTACCCCCAGGCGTCCGCAGAGATGTTCAGGCCGAAGATCGACTGCTCGGCCACGGCGTTGAGGGGGTTGCCGTTGCGGTCTCGCAGCTTGTCGATGAACACGTAGAAGCGCTCGAGCAGGACCGGCTGGAAATGGTTCTCTACCAGGGGCACCGTGCTCTTGGCCTTGTAGATGCAGTTCTTGATGGGCCCGTCGTCGTACCAGCCCTGCTTGCCCCCGTCGGGCACGAGCGTGGTCATGGACCCGCCCGGTCCGCGCCAGGTCTGGTCGTCCACGGTGTGGGCCTCGACCTGGCAGGGCTCGGGCAGCATGGACACGTCAAAGGTGAAGTGCGCGCGCAGCTTGCCCGCCGGGATGGACATGGACCCGCCCTCGCCTAGGCGCACGTCGTCCACGAATATGTCGATCGTGACCGGGATGACCCACATCGGGTTCGTGTAGCAGCGATACTCCGGTCCGCCTTCGAACTGGGGATGCGTGCGCAGCCGCCAGCGCAGGGCGGAGAGCTTGACGAGCGCGAATGGATTCGCCTCCTGCTTCTTGCCCGGCCGGGGCGTGGGCATGAACGCCTGTTCCGTGCGCCCGTCGGGCGTGACCATCCATCCGGTGGCAGTGGGGTACATCAGGCCATAGTCGTCGTTGCTGTCCCAGAGCCAGTGGAACCAGCCGTCCTCGGTGCGCGCCCGGTTGATGACCAGGGTATACCGTCCGTCGAACGTGCCCTCGCCGCCGATCTGGCCGTCCACTTGCTCGCGGAACCGCCGGTTGTCCCGGCCGTCCCACTGGTGGTCGCCGCTGTGGAAATGCCCGTCCGAGTCGGCGTCGAAATGGAGCAGGGGGCCGTTGGTCATCATGGCGCGGCCGCGCATCATGCCGTCCCGGCCGTCCTGGGCATAGGTGCGCACTCTGCCGTAGGCGCCGGACCCGGCCTCGGACTTCGCGGTCTCGCCCGTGTCCTCGACGAGCGTGTAGTTGAAGTCCGCGTACGCATTGGACCCGGCGGCCAGGTACAGCTTGCGCACAAAGGTGCCGCCCGCGTACTCGGACCCGGGATGGGCCCGGCGGGTGTTGGCGAGCGTGGTCTGCAGCAGCTTGTCGAACGTGTCCAGGCTCGCCTCCACCTGGGCGTAGCGGTCCACGGGCGTCCAGGCGGGGCAGCTGGGCGCCGGTGCCGGCGCCGGCGCCGCGCCCCCGGCCGCAGGCGCTACGGGCGGCTGGGGTGGGTTCGCGTCCGGGTAGGGCGGCTCGACCCCGAAGAAGGGGTCGGTCCACCACAGGAAGCAGGGCCCCTGGCGCACCGTGTCGCCCGCCCAGGCGAGGAGCCCCTTGAGCGCGTATTCCTGCCCGGCGCGCTTGGCGTCGTAGAGCACGGGGTCGGTGTAGTCCTCGACCGGCCACTCCGGCTCGACCGGGAATCCGCTGCGGCCCACGCACCAGCCCGCGCCGCCGTGCTGGGCCACGCGGCGCATCATGCCCTCCAGGGAATTGTACTGCATGCGGATTTGCTCCGCCCGCTCTGCGGCCTCCGCGTCGCCCGCGTCCGCGGCGGTCTGCGCGGTTTGGAGGTCATTGCGCAGGGTCGCTTCGGTGTCGTAGATGGGCGTGCGGCACTCGTACGCGGCCACGTACCGGCCCTGGCCGTACGCGTCCAGGGGCACAAGTTTGCAGGCCTCGCGCGCGCGCGCGGTGCCGTCGGCGGCCTGGCCCAGGTCGGCCGCATAGTCGGTGGCCAGATGCTCGTCCAGCCCGATGGCCTCGTCGCATTCGTCGGCCATGTCGTCGGGCCCGCCGAAGTCCCAGCGCGGGGCGTGCTGACGGCTGCGATGCGAGTGGGTGTAGGGGTCGAGGTAGTCCCAGCCCAGGGCATCGGGAAACGGCGCGCCGCGGTTGACCACGAACTCGCGCCGCACGGCCGGCTCGGGGGGGGCGATCGTCTTGCCCTCGCGCCGGTCGCCGATCATGTCCGCCGCGTTGTCGCTCACGTACAGGTCCAGCCGGATTTTGGCGTCGAGCGCGGTGTCGTGGTCGAAGTCGTTCATGAACGAGAACCGGTCCGCGCGCAGCTCGCCGATGCGGAAGAACCGGTCCGCCCCAGCGTCGGCCAGGTCGGCGGGGTAGGCGCCCCCGAACGGGTCGCGGACCCAGGCGTCGGCGACCTCCTCGTCGTTTCCGTGCTCGTACACGCGCAACGCATGGACCTGGAGCGGCGGGTTCGTTTCCGGGATCGGGTACCATACAAGCACGGGAATCGTGTCCTGATCGGGCTGGATGCGCCAGGGCATGTGCAGGGTCAGGATGAGCGGCCGGTTGTAGTACTCCACGTCATACTGGAACCGTCCGAACGGCGCCGGCGTGACGCATCGCGCGCGCGAGAAGTGGCCGTAGGGCGCATACCCCGCCCAGTTGGCCAGGCGGAAGCGTACGCGCCCGCCGTCGGCCTGTTTGCGGATCAGCCGGTCGCGGCCGTCGGCGCCCGTCTCGCACACGAGGTACACGTAGTCCTCGGCGCTCGGCACGTTGACGCCGTCGAGATTGACACACAACACGCCCGGGTTGCGGTCACGCAGGTCGAAGCCGAGCACGCGCTGGCTGCTCTCTCGAACCCGGACGTTGTTGATGTGCAGGTGTCCTGGCTCTGAATACGTGGCGGGTGTTTCTCCATAAGGCACGGTCCTGGGGCCGCTGCGGGGGCGGAACTCGATGCGCAGGTCCTCGTTGATGTGGTCGCCGCTGCTGGGGCTGCCGTGGGCGAAGTCGTAGATCGGCTTGCCCTGGTCGTCGGTGAACTTGTCGGAGTTCACGTGCACGGCCACGGCCCAGTCGCGGAACAGATCCTTGTATTCCACCCCCGCCAGGGGAAAGCCCCGAGTGTCGTTGTCCGCATCGGCCACGAAGCGAGTCAGGTCGGGGAACTCCCCGCGCGCGCCGCCGCTCGGATCGTCCGTACGCTCGCGCGCGTACAGGAATTTCGAAAATGAGATCTGGTACTCGAAGTCGCGCCGGTTCGCGAGGTGGCGCATGGACCGCCGGTAGCCGCCGTAGTAGTCGCGGTAGTCCTCGAGCCGGTCCCGGCACACGTCGTTGAAGTAGTCGCACACGTCCTGGGCCAGGGTGGAACAGCCTTCGTTGACCCACGGCCGCTCCCACTTGTCGTGGCGATAATGGATGCAGTGCTGGAACTCGTGCGCGATGGTGCTGGCCGCGTCCTCCCAGTCCGGGCGGTTGCGGATATAGAGCAACTCGCTTCGATGCCCGACCAGGCGGGGGTGGTCTACCTTTTCGTTGATGCCCCAGAAGTAGCCCAGGGTGGTCGGCGAGCCGCTGAATTCGTCGATCAGGATGTAGACGCGTAGCCGCCCGTCCGCGTCTGGAGGCGCGCCGAAGGCGTTGAGATCGTTGTGGTAGATGCCGCGCTTGCGGATGACCGATCCGAGGGACGGGTCGCCGTCAAAGGCCCGGCCCAGGCGCACCGCGTCCGTGGTGGAGACGAGCGTACCGTCGGTGCGGTAAAAGAGCGCCCTATCGCTGCGGTGCCTGAGCGTGGCCCGCCGGAGGGTGAAGGTGGTGGCGCCGCCGGTTCCGAAGTTTTCGCGCACGCGGGGCGTGCCGCCGTGCCAGTCGGTGCGCAGGAAGAAATAGAGCCGGCTGGCCTCCATGTCGACGCGCACGCTCTCGGGCGCGGTCGCCGGACCCACGGGCCAGTCGTCGGCGTCGTCCCCGGGTACGCGGTGATACGCGGCGATGCGGTAGGTGTGCGTCTCGCCCTCGTTCACGTCTCTGTCTTCATGCCGGTAGTGCGCTTGCGCGCCCGCGAGCCCGTTCGCGAAGTTGCGGGTGGGCAGCTTGTGCAGAATCTCGCCGTCGCGGTAGACCACGTACCCGGACACTCCGCTGCCCGGGTCGGCCGGCGCCCGCCAGGTGAGGTACACGCGTTTGCCCGGCACGAGCGCCGCATGGGGCAGGCCGCGCACCTGGCGGGGGACTCCGGGCGCCTCGACCGCGCGCAGAGTCGCGCAGCAGAAGCCCAGGATCGCCACGAGGCCCAGGACGCGCACGGGTCGTCCGGTCATGGCTGCGGCTCCGCGTCGGGCGGCGGTTCGGGCGCGGGCGCGAGCTCCCAGGCCGGGCGCTCCCCGCGCTGGAGCTCGCGCACGATTTGCGCGTAGCCGTCCGCGGTCTCTGCGGCCGGGGTGTCCGGATAGTCCTCGCGCACGCGCTCGAGCAGCGCCAGGGCCTCGTCGTACTGCCTCAGCCCCCGCTCGATGGGCTCCTGGCCCTCGATCTCCCAGCGCCGGTACGAGGCCAGGCTGCGCGCGCGTGCGAGGAGCGCCCGGGGCGCCCAGTCGCTGTCCGGGTACGTGTCGATGAGCTCGGCGAAGACCTGCGCGGCGCGCTCGTGGTCGCCGTTGATCTCGACGGCCGCGCCCGTGGGAAGGTCCACGGACCACACCCACCGCACCCCGACCTCCTGGAGCGCGCGGCCCTGCCAGTACAGGGCCTCGGCGCGGCGGGGGTCGTCCTGGTCCGCGGTCTCGAAGAACGCCTCGAGCGCCTGGAGCACGGTGGTGCACAGCTCGCTCGTGCGCGAGTGGTCCTCGGTGGTCGTGACCCCGATGGCGGGCCGGTCCAGGGGCGTGTGGACCTTGTCAAGCAGCGTGGCCATCCAGTGCTGGGCGAGCTCGAAGGTGAGGTCGGCCACGAGCGCGGCCTGGCCCTCCGCGTCCTCGCCCTCCCGCAGGGTCTCGACGAGGCCGTGCGCCTGCGTGAGGTCGCGCGCGGCCGCCCAGTACGCCCCGGCCGTGCGGTACGCCCGCGCGCGAGAGAGAAGAAGCCCCGCAAGCGCGGCCGCGTCCACGGGCTCGGCCTGTTCGGCGGCCGAGATGCGCGCGGAGAGCCGGTCCACGTCCGCGGCCTGGCCGCCGGCTTGCTCTGCGAGAGCGGTCAGCGTCTGCGGGTCCGCAGGGACCTGGAGCACGGTTTGGGTGGCCGGATTGTAGTCGAACGCGACCCCGCCCGCCTGCGCCAAGTCCTGGTACGCGGCTTGCGCCTCGCCGAGTTCGCCGGCGTACACGTGCAACACGTGCGCGCGCAGGAACCGCGCGTCGTCGGCGAGCGCATGGTCCGGGAACCGGTCTGCCAGGGCGGCGTAGGCCTCGGCGGCCTCTTGGTAGCGCGCGTAATAGTGCAGGGACGCCACCCGGCCGATGTGCAGGTACGCCAGGCGCACGTTGTCCGGATCGTCGTCGGTGAGGAACGCGCGGTAGTGCGACACGTCATAGGGCGGCAGGTAGGCCTCGACCGCGCGCGCCCCGGCCGCGAGCCCCAGGGCGAAAAGCACGCCCACCGCGACCGCGCAGAGCGCGGTGCGACGCTCGCCCCATCCGGTCGCAGAACAGGCGGGAGCCATGCGCCCCACCCTCCGCGCGCGCCGCCGCCCGCGGGGCGATCCGGGCCCCAGGCTGCCCGCCGCGTGGGCCCGCGCCCCGGCCGGTCCGGTCGGCCGCCGCGTATTCTATAGTTCACGGGTTGGGTTTTCGCAAGTCCCGGATGCGCATTTTGCCGGGATTTGGGGGTGTCCGCATCTACCTGGGGCGGGTTGTCCTGGGAGCGCGCTCTTGATCGGCGTCGATGGCCGCCCCGCGCGCAGGACCCTCATTCACCGTCAGCGGACCTATGGGACGACTCCGGACCGGGTTTCTGCCAGGGCAGGGCGTGCGCGTGCGCCAGGGCGTTCGCCGCGTCGTACCGGAAGTAGGTCTCGGTCGCGCCCGGAGTAAGCCCCATACGCAGGTCTCTAAGGCAGGTAGATCCCATATGCAGCTCTCTAAGGGATGAGCAGCAACACAAGGACCAAAAAGAAGTAAACCATCATCCAGAAATAGCGTCTCCTGAGTTTGTCGTATCTAGCGTCCGTGGTCTCCAAGACAAAGGTTCGGCTGAACCGAGTCCTACGCACGTGGGGCAGGGTGGCGATGTACATGAGTGTGACAAGAACGAGCCACAAACACACAGGCACAAACATGAGTAGCCATATGAAGGACATCGGACCATTGCTCCTGATACGCGTCCTAATGCCGGCGGCCTCGCGCAGGGGCTCTCAGTCGGGCCTACACACATAGGTACACGGCCCCAGGTCGTGCGCGCGCACGTGGCGGTTGGCGTCGTCGTAGGTGAACCCGTCCGGGACCCACCTGAGCCCCCAGGCGGACCTCATCACCGGTGCGTAGCGCGCCTCAGCTACCATCCGCCGCTCCCCTGGGCCGCAGACCGTCCTCTGTCTCCACGAACTCGCTTTCGATGTATTCTCGCTTGCTGCCCCAGGCGAACGGCCCGCCGTCGAGTGTAGCCCCCCGCAATAGCTCCATGGAGAGTATGTATCCTTGCTCCGATTCGCAGCCGTTCCTAGGGGCGAGCACGAGCCTTCGAAGCCAATAGCACGCCCAAGTCCTGTGCTGCGTGTCCGGGGCCGGAATGTCATATTCGGTGTTCGGATCGAACAGCCGGTGTATGCTAGACGGACGGTCCCACACTGTTATCCATTCCTGGTCTTCTGTGAGTGCGTCACCGCAGTCGGCCAAGAACCGAGACAGAGGTGTATCACGGGGGTCTTCGGCATCGAGCAGAATGCTTACCCCACCACAGGAGAAGTAGGTGCTTGTCCGCGTCCTGCCAGAGCTTACGCATAACTCTCGGCCACGGTTGATGCTCGGCTGCCCATACAGCCATAGCGGAGCCGCGAACGCGACTACGAGCGCGAGGCACACTAGCACACTCGAGAGCGCGGGCCAGGGGCGGCGCGGCCTATTCTCCGAAGAAGAATCGCTCATATCGCCCCTTCGGACTCAGCCGACGCGGCCTCCGCGCGTGCCGGCGCCTCGGACTCTCGGCCGGACGGTGGCGACTGCCCGTCCCGACAAGAGCAGGAGAAGCACGACATCGTGCACACGAGCGCGAACAGCGCCCCCAGGTACAGCACCCACGTGCCAACGCGGTTTGTCAGGCTCCACATGTCTGCAACCCTCCCCACTACCTGTCCGAGGCGCGGACGCGTGCCCGGCGCGCCCTGTACCTATGTGGAACATACCACGTCCGCATGCCTGTGGCAAGCCGCTGACCGGACCGAGTTGCCCTAGGACCACCTACCCTGGCCATCCGCCCCGTGGACGCGCATACCGCCAGGCCTCGGAGCGCGCCCAGGCCGCATGCGGCGCGCAGGCGGGGGCCGCGCCGATGGGCGAGCGTTGGATTGGTCCCGCGCACCGGGTGTCCGCGCAACGGCCCCGTGACCGGGGACCGGTTTTGACCGGCGAGCCTCGGGCGGGTACAATCCATCGCGCAGGCGCGGTGGCCAGCCACGTCGCCGGGGAGGTCTGCGAGCCCCCCGCCCGATCCTGTGGAAAGACCCGCGTCCCCGGACGCGGGCAGCGGGGAAACCATCCGATGACTGTAGAGCAAAGCCGCAGCCTGGGACGCGCGGGCGGCTCGCTGGTGTGCGTGATGTTCGATCCGGCGCGGATGCTGTTCCGCAAGGAGTGGTACACGCGTTGGCTGCCGGACCTGGCGGCGTGGGGGTACAACGCGCTCATGCTGAACCTGGCAGACGAGAATGCGTGTACGATCGAGCTGCACCGGCGGCCGGAACTGACCAGTCCGCACGCGTTCTCGCAGGACGAGATGCGCCGCCTCATCCGGGCCGCGGACGGCCACGGCATTGCGGTGATCCCCATGATGCCG
>CAZOBJ010000055.1:0-20657 GCA_964577825.1 uncultured Planctomycetales bacterium | reverse complement strand
CCGCCCGTGCTGCACGGAGAGACCTTCACCGGCACGCCGCCCGGCGAGCTGCCCACCCGCACCCGCCGAGGAGAGCGCTGATGCTCGTCGACGAACTGCGCATTCGCGTGCGCGCGGGCCGGGGCGGAGACGGGTGCCTGTCCTTCCGTCGCGAGCGGTTCGTGCCCCGCGGCGGGCCGGACGGCGGTCCGGGCGGACGGGGCGGATCGGTGTTACTGCGCGCGGACCGCAATGTAGGCACGCTGCTCGCCCTGCGTCGCGCGCACGAGTACGCGGCGGCCAACGGACAGCCCGGCCGGGGACGCAACCGCACCGGCGCGGCGGGCGACGACCTTGTGGTGCCGGTGCCCGTGGGCACCGTGGTGCGCGACGCGCACACCGGCGCGGTGCTCGCCGACCTCACCGCAGACGGCCAGGAGGCCGTGGTCGCGTGCGGCGGACGGGGCGGGCGCGGCAACAAGGCCTTTGCCACGCCCACGCACCAGACCCCCCGCGAGTTCGAGCACGGAGAGCCCGGCGAGGCCCGCGACCTGGACCTGGAGCTCAAGCTCATCGCGGACGTCGGCCTGGTGGGCCTGCCCAACGCGGGCAAGAGCACGTTGCTCGCACGCCTGTCCGCGGCGCGCCCGCGCATCGCGTCGTACCCGTTCACCACGCTCGAGCCGCAGCTCGGGCTCGTGGCCGCGGACGACTACCGCTCGTTCGTGCTCGCGGACATCCCGGGCCTCATCGCCGGCGCGCACGCGGGCGCGGGCCTGGGGCACAAGTTCCTGCGGCACATCGAGCGGACCGCGTGCCTGGCCCACATCGTGGACCTGGCGCCGGCGGACGGCTCGGACCCGGTCCGCAACCTGGCCGTGGTACGCGAGGAGCTCGCCCGCTTCTCCGAGGCCCTCTCGCGCCGCCCCCAGGTCGTGGTCGGCAACAAGCTGGACCTCCCCGGCGCGCAGGAGGCCGCCGACCGTCTGGAACAAAACGTGCAGGCGCCCCTGGTATGCGTGAGTGCGGCCACCGGCCAGGGGATGGATGCGCTCGTGGCCGCGCTGTTGCGCATGCTGGACGCCTGCGCATCGTCCCGGCCCGAGGCCTGAGCTCGAGCCGGACACTGTCGGAAAGGAGCCTGTGATGCCGGATTCTTCGGACCAGAAAGGGGCGGGAGCACAGCCCTCGGCCTCCCCACCGTACGGGGAGCCTGCAAAGCCGAATCCTTCGTCCCAGAAGCCCCCCGGATCGAGCCGCGGACGCCTGCGCGCGTGGTGGGTCGTGGTGGGTTGCCTGGGCTTTCTGCTCGTCGTGTTCTTGGCCGCGGTGGCGTTCCTCGTGGTCCTGTACAACCGTCTGGCCTCGCCCGAGCCGCTGGCCCCGAACGAAATCCAAGCCACCGACCAGGAGCGCCAGGCCGCCCGGGCTCGTCTGACCGAAGCCCTGCAGAATCTGAAGCAATCGGACGAGACGACGCTCGAGCTCACCGAGCGCGAGTTGAACGTGCTCGCGTCCGGGCTCGTGGCGTCGCGCTCCGGCATCCACGCGCTGGACACGTCCATCCAGGGAGAAAAGGTCACCGTGCGCTTCTCTTCCGACCATCCGGTGGTCGAGGGCCGGTACCTCAACCTCGTGTACAAGGGCAAGGTCGCGTTCCAGGACGGACAATGGAAGCTCGACCCCACCGAGGTCACGATCGGCGGCGAGGATTATGCGCCCGAACAGGGCGAGGCCGGCGTGGGCAAGCAGCTCGTGCGCGGGCAATTGCGCCAGACCATGAACCAGCTCAGCCGCCAATACGGGGTGGCCCTTGTCCAGCTCTCGGTGCAGGACGGAAGCCTGCGTATTCATGTGCGCAAGAAGCCGACCGACACGACACAACCGCCTCACATGGACACCGCGCCGACGCAGTGATTCGGCTTCGTTCAGCAAGAGGGGGAGCGACGTCTAAGCCGTCGAGATCCCACGCGGTCATCTCGCGCGGCGCGTAGCTCATTCCCTGTACGCAATCCCCTCCAGGCGCAGGAGGCGGCGCTTGCGCGCGAGGCCGCTGGAGAATCCGCCCAGCCGGCCGACCGCGGCAAGCACCCGGTGACAGGGCACCACGATGGCCACCGGGTTCGCCCCGCACGCGGCGCCCACCGCGCGCGCGGCACGAGGGGCGCGAATGGTATGGGCGAGCCCGCCGTAGCTCACCGCCCTGCCCCACGGGACCCGCGCGAGCGCGCGCCACACCTGCTGCTGGAACGCGGTGCCCGACGACAGGTCCAGCGGCACGGCGAACCGTACCGGCTCTCCGCGTGCATAGGCCTCCAGCTCGTTGGCCAGGTTCGCGAGGATTCGCGCCGCGCGGTCATGCCCCCCTACCGGGCTCGACTCGCGTGCGCCGCGTCCGACCCAGCCGAGCCGGCACACCCCGCGCGCGCTCGCCTCTGCGCGCAGGGTCCCCAGGGACGTAGAGATCAGACGAATCGCGCCCATGGGCCTTCCCGAAGGCTTCTGTGGTCGATCAGCGATCCAGCCGGATCATAGCCTTCACCACGCCGTCCTTGTAGTCGGCCACGAGGTCAAACGCCTTCTGGGTCTCTTCGAGCGGGAAGCGGTGCGTGACCATGGCATCCACGTTCAGCGCACCCGTTGCCACCAGGTCCAGGGTCTTGCGGGCGCAGTTGTTCTGGCGGCGAACGTGCTGGATGCAGATCTCGCGCCTTCGCGCGATGTCGGCCTGGAACGAGTATCGGTCGAACTCGGGGATGCCGATGAGCATCAGCTTGCCGCCGGGCTTGAGCAACTCGAAGGCCTGGTCGAACGACTCCTGCTGGCCCGCGCACTCGAACACCACGTCCAGGGCCTGCGGCTCTTGGCGCAGGACGTCCGCGACCACGTCCTGGGTGTCCGGGTTGCCGGCCCAGTGCGCACCCGCCTCGCGCGCGACCGCGCAGCGCGCATCGATCCGGTCGGTCATGTACACGGCGGCCGCGCCCCCGTGCAGCGCGGGCGCGAGCACCGACAGGCCGATGGGCCCGCTTCCCAGGACGCCGACCTTGGTTCCGGCCATGGGTACGGATTGCTGGACCGCATACACGCCGATGGTGAGCGGCTCCGAGAGCGCGGCGCGCTCTGCGGTCATCTGTTCGGGCACGGCAAAGCAGCTCTCCGCCGGCATGACCAGGTACTCGGCCAGGCACCCCTCCGCCTGGTCCGGGCAACCCAGGAACCGCAGGTTGCGGCAGGTGTGCTCGCGTCCGGCCTCGCACTGGTCGCAGGCGTGGCACGGCATGGCCGGGTCCACGGCCACGCGCTGGCCCACCTGCAGGTCCCGCACGCCTTCGCCGAGCCGGTCGACCGTGCCCGCGCACTCGTGGCCGACCATGAAGGGGTATTCGACCACGTGGCTGCCGATGCGACCCGTGGTGTAGTAGTGCACGTCCGAGCCGCACACACCCACGGCCTCCACGCGCAGCCGCACCTCCCCGGGCCCGGGCTCCGGGTCCGGTCGCTCCGTCAGGGCCATCTCGCGCAGCCCCGTCAAGACTACCGCCTTCATCGAATGACCTCCTCGCTAGAGACTCACAGTGATCAGGCGCGCGACTTGCCGCCCGAGAGATTGACCACCGTGCCGTGAATGTAGCTCGCGCGCGGGCTGGCCAGGAAGCAGACGAGGTCGGCCACCTCGGTCAGCCGCCCGCACCGGCCCAGCGGAATGGAGGAGGCCTCGTAGGCCGCGCGCAGCGCCTCCACCGTGACCCCGCGCGTGTAGGCGAGCGCGCGCTCGTACTCCGCGTTGCGCAGGTCCGTGGCCTCCAGGATGCCCGGCGCCAGGCCCACGACGCGCACGCCGTGCCTGCCCAGCTCCTTGGCCCAGGAGCGCGTGAGGCTGTACTGGGCCGCCTTGGTGGCCGCGTACGCGCTCTGTCCGGCCGATCCCTCCAGTCCGGACTCGCTGGCCATATTGACGATAACCCCTTGGCCCCGGTCGATCATCACGCGCGCGGCCGCCTGCGCGCACAGAAAGGTGCCCTTCTGGTTGATGGCCAGGGTCCGGTCCCAGACCTCCTCGGTGAGCTCCTCGCGGCCGGCCGGGTCCACCAAGAGCCGCGGGATCAGGATGCCCGCGTTGTTGACCAGGATGTCCAGGCCGCCGAAGCGCTCCAGCGTCGCGGTTACCAGGCCGTCCACCTGCGCCTTGCGCGACACGTCGGCGGGCACGAACAGGGTCTGCGCGCCGGTCTCCTCGGCGATCGACTCGGCCGCCTCGCGTCCGCGCGGCTCGTTCACGTCCCCGAGCACCACCCGCGCGCCCGCCTGCGCGAGCCCGTGGGCCACGGCCCGGCCGATGCCCGCCGCCGCGCCCGTCACCACCGCGACCTTGTCCTCGAGTTCCAGCCAGCTCATCGCTTCTAGATCCTCTGTCAGCACACTCGCCCGCCGCGCTCACGCCTGCGGGAACAGGGTCCCGGGATTCAGCCGCCAGCCGGGGTCGAAGAGGCGCTTCACGCGCCGCATCTCTTCCACGCCCTCCTCTCCGTACAGGAGGGGCAAAAGAAATGTCTTCAGCTTACCGATGCCGTGCTCCGCGCTCACCGTGCCCCCGCGGGCCACGGCCTCCTGCGCGAAGCCCTTGTAGATCTCCTTGCCGCGCGCGTATTCGTCCTGGGTATGGGGCAGAATGTTCACGTGCAGGTGATTGTCCGCGATGTGGCCGAAAATCACGTACTCCAGGCCCTCCGCCTCCAGTCGCTCGCGGTACAGGGCCAGCATGCCGTCCAGGTGCTCGTTCGGCACGGCCATGTCCGTGCCCAGCTTGGTGATGTCCGGACAGTCGCGTTGGATCCGCCCGATGCGCAGGTTCACGGCCTCCGGCACCGCGTGCCGGAACAGGCGCAGGCGCTCGTGCTCGCGCGGCTCGGTGGCCATCCAGGTGGCCTCCTCGTCGCACCCGGCCGCTTCCAAGAGCTCGGCGAAGGCGAGCGCCGCCTCGTCCACCTCTTCTTCGTCGCCGTGGAACTCCACGAACACCCCGGTGTGCCAGTCCTCGGAAAGCTCCGGGATCTCGGCCGCACCCTCGGTCTCCTCGCGGTGGACGCGCAACAGGTCCAGGGCGCGGTGCCCGAAGAACTCGATGGCTGCGGGCGGAAAGGGCGGCGCCCCCTGTTCCTCGCCGCGAAGCGCGTGCACAAGCCCCACCGCCGCCTTCTCGCTTGGCACGAACGCGATGATCCCGAGCGCCCGCGCCGGCGCCGGCCGCAGCCGCAGGCCGATCTCCGTGAACACGGCCAGGGTGCCCTCGCTTCCCACGAACAGGTCCAGGAGGTCCATGCCGTCGGCCGCGTAGTATCCTGCCGCGTGCTTCACCTTGGGCATGGTGTACCCGGGCAGCCGGCCGGAAATGCGCTGCCCGTTCTCCAGCGCAAGCTCGAACGCTCGGTCCTCGGTGCAGGCCACATAGTCCCGCCGCAGCTCGAAGGTGCGCCCGTCCACCAGGGCGGCGCGCAGACCGACCACGTGATCGCGCATGGGCCCGTACCGGTGCGTGCGCGCGCCCGAGGCGTTGCATGCGGTCATGCCGCCAATGCACGCGCTCCACTCGGTCGGGTCGCACGGCAGGAACTGCTCCGGGGCCTCGCGCAGGGCCGCGAGCGCGGCGCGGTCAGGCTCGGGCCAGGTGTCGCTGCCCTCGAATTCCCGCTTTTCGATCGCGTCTCGCAGGTCCGCGAGTACCACGCCCGGTTGGCAGCGGATCGTGAACCGGCCGTCCTCCTCGCGCAGGCCCAGAACCCGGTCCATGCGGCCTACGTTCAGGGCCACGCCGCCCTGGGGCACGCCGGACCCGGTGATGCCGGTGAGCCCCGCGGACACCGTGACCGGCGCCTCCTTCTCCGTGCAGGCCCGCAGCACGGCCAGAAGCTCCTGCTCGCTCGTGGGGCGGGCCACGCCCTGGGCGGACCCGTGCAGGCGCGACTCGTCCGTGAACAGGTCCGCCAGCTCCTCGAGCGCGTCGCCGGTCAGGATCAGCTCGTCGTTCGACATGTCTCTCTCCGCGCAGTCGGGGCGCCCTCTTCGCCCTCGGCGATCCGCGCAAAGCATCTACTATACCAGGAACCGACGTACGCGTCTCGCCCTTTTTCCAAAGGCTCGGCCCGGCCCGGCGAGGCGCAACTTCGCCTTGACCGGCTCAGGGCCGGGGTCTACAATAGCGCCGTCCGGATTCGGCTGGAGACTGCGATGTTGGACGAGCCGGTCCTTATTCTCAATCGCTCGTGGATCCCGCTGCAGATCGCGGACGTGCGCCGCGGCATCGTGCTCCTGTACAAGGGCGTGGCGGAAGTGGTCTGTCCCCGCACGTTCCGCACGTACGACTTCGCCCGATGGGTGAGCGCGAGCACGGGAGACGACACGCCGTATCTGCAGACGCCGCGCTTTCGCCTGCCGGTACCCGAGGTGCTCGTGCTCGCCCGGTTCAATCGGATCGTTCGGCGACCCATCCGATTCAGCCGACGCAACGTGCTCGTGCGGGACAACTGGACCTGCCAGTACTGCGGACGCCGGTTTCCCGAGCGGGAGCTCACCCTCGAACACGTGCGCCCCATCAGCCGCGGCGGCACGAACTCCTGGAGGAACGTGGTGGTCGCCTGCACCGCCTGCAACAAGCGCAAGGCCGATCGAACGCCCTCGCAGGCCGGTATGCGCCTGTTGCGCACGCCCCGTGAGCCGCGGCGGCTGTACACCACGCGGCCCCAACTACGCCGCGTGCGCGCCACCTGGGAGCCGTTCCTCACGCACCCATCCCTGGCCTGACCGGCTTGGCTTGACACGCCGCTATCCGACCCTAGAATGGGCCCATGTCTGCGCCGACTCTGACGCCCGCTGAGGCGAAGCGTCTGTTTTCCCACTACCGCACGATGCTGCGCATCCGCCGCTTCGAGGAGCGGGTCCTGTCCCTGTTCACCGAGGCGCAGCTGCGTGGCACGGCCCACGTGTGCCTGGGCCAGGAGGCGGTGGCCGCCGGCGCGTGCGGCCCGCTCGAGCCCGAAGACCTTGTCACCAGCAACCATCGCGGTCACGGCCACATGCTCGCCAGGGGCGCGTCCATGCCCTGCATGATGGCCGAGTTGTACGGCGGCCGGGCGGGCTGCGCGCGCGGCGTGGGCGGCAGCCAGCACATGACAGCGCCCGAGGTGGGGTTCCTGGGATGCAACGGCATCACCGGCGGCGGCCTGCCGCTGGCCGCGGGCGCGGGCCTGAGCCTAGGGCTGCGCGGTGCGCGGGCCGTGGTGCTGGCCTTTTTCGGCGACGGGGCCATGGCCCAGGGCACGTTCCACGAGTCCGCGAACCTCGCGGCCGTGTGGCGCCTGCCCGTGGTGTTCCTTTGCGAGAACAACCAGTATGCCATGGGCACGCAAGTGGCGGCCACGTCGCCGGTGACACCCCTGTCGACGCGTGCGGGCGCCTATGGGATGCCCGGGCAGACCGTGGACGGCACCGATCCCCTGGCCGTGGAGGACGCGGTCGCGGCCGCGCGCGAACGAGCGCTCGACGGCGAGGGCCCCTCGCTCGTGGAGGCGGTCTGCTTCCGGCTCGGCGGCCACTCGCGCAGCGACCCATGCGACTACGTGCCTCCGGAGCACGCCGAGCAGGCCCGCCGCCGCGATCCGGTTCCCGCGGCGCGCACGCGGCTCATCGAGGCCGGTACGGACGAGGCCGAGCTCGTGCGCCTGGAATCGGAGGCCCGGCAAGAGGTCGAAGACGCGGTAGCCTCGGTGCGTGATCCCCAGAGCCTGTCGCTTGGCGAGTATGAGCGCACGCTGTACCCCTCACCCAAGCCCACGTCTGCCTCGTCCCCCGGGGCGCCCGCCCAGCCGGGCGAGACGACGTACGTGCGCGCGCTCGGACAGGCGCTCGCCCACGCGCTCGAGACCGATCCGCGGGTCGTGCTTCTGGGAGAAGACATCGCCGAGTACGGGGGCGCCTTCCGCGTGACCGACGGGCTCGCCCAACGCTTCGGCGCAGCGCGCGTGCGCAATACCCCGATCAGCGAGAACACCGTGGTCGGCTGCGCCGCGGGCGCGGCCATGACCGGGCTGCGGCCCGTGGTGGAGATCATGTTCATGGACTTCCTGCTGCTCGCGCTCGACCAGCTCGCCAACCACGCGGCGAAGTGGTCCACGATCAGCGCGGGCAAGCTGACCGCGCCCCTGGTGCTGCGCGTGCCCGCGGGTGGGCGCCGAGGGTACGGGCCCACGCACAGCCAGTGCTTCGAGGGGCTGCTGTTGAACGTGCCGGGACTGAAGCTCTTCACCCCGGCCACGGTGCAGGACGCCTACGGCCTGCTGCTCACCGCCATCGCGGACGAAAGCCCGGTGGTGTTCATCGAGCACAAGCTGCTCTACGGCGTGCGCGAAGAGCTCGACCCCGCAGCCGAGGTCCCGCCTCCGGGCCGCGCGCGCGTGGTGCGGCAGGGCCGAGACCTCACCATGGTCGCATTCAGCCACACGGTGCGCCTGTGCCTGACCGCGGCAGAGCACCTCGCACGCGAGGGCGTGGAGGCCGAGGTGGTGGACCTGCGCACGCTGCGGCCGCTCGACCTGGACACCGTAACCGAGAGCGCGGCGCGCACCCAGCGCCTGCTCGTAGCCGAGGAAGGCCCCCGCACCGGCGGGGTGGGCGGCGAGATCGCGGCCGCCATCCAGGAGGCAGCGTTCGGGTACCTGGATGCGCCGATTCTGCGCGTGGCCGCACGCGACTTGCCCGTGCCCGCGTGCGAGGAACTCGAGACCGCGGTCCTGCCCCAGGTCGCCGACCTCGTGGCCGCGGCCCGCACGCTCGTGCACGGCTAGGCCGTGTTCTCTCTCTCCACCGCGAATCGTGCGTGGGGAGTCCCGTCCGGGTTTTGCCGGACGCGCAGGCCCGGCCCCGTAGGATCGTGCCCATGAAACGCGTGGACATCTACACGGACGGCGCGTGCTCGGGCAACCCGGGCCCGGGCGGCTGGGGAGTGGTGCTCGTGTATCCGGCCCGAGGCGAGCACAAGGAGCTCTGCGGCGCCGAACCGCAGACCACGAACAACCGCATGGAGCTGCGCGCGGTCATCGAGGCGCTTGACGCTTTACGCGAGCCCTGCGAAGCGGTGGTAACCACGGACAGCCGGTACCTGCACGACGCGTTCGCCCGGGGGTGGCTCGCGCGCTGGCAACGGAACGCCTGGCGAACCGCCGCGCGCAAGCCCGTCAAGAACAAGGACCTGTGGCAGCGCCTGCTCCACGCCGCCGGCCGCCATCGGCTGACCTGGCGGTGGACTCGCGCGCACAACAACCATGCGGAGAACGAGCGCGCCGACCGGCTGGCCGTGGCCGCGCGCCGCGCGCTCGTGCGCGATCAGACCCAGGACTCGCCCGACTGACCCCCGTCCAGCAGCTTGCGCAGCCGCCGGGCCGTGGCCGCGGCGAGCTGGTCCACGTCTTCGCGGAAGGAGAACTCGCGCACGCAGTACCGGCACGCGTGGGAGAGCATGAGGTTGAGTCCCCGGTCCTGGCCCTCGCGGTAGTCGGTGCGAAGCCCCACCACGGGCACGCCCAACGCATGCGCGAACCCCACCTCAAAGGCCACGCCGCTGTCCGCGTCCGCGCCCTCCAGCACGGCCACCACCGCCGTGCTGTGGCGGATGGACTCGCGGCATCGGTCGAAGAGCATGGCGAAGTGCTCGGGCGCGTTGAATCGCCCCTCCACGCGAAAGTCCTGCGGCAGGACCATCTCCACCCCGGGCGCGTGCGTGCGAAGCGCCGCGGCGAACGCGCGGTTCCACTGGCGTTCCATCTGGGTGAACACGGGCGCGGCGAGGTAGACCTGGACCTGGGCGGCCTCGGGCATGGGTCTCTCTCGATTCTAAGGGCCGCGCCCAGCGGGACGGGCGCTCAGGCGCGCCGGGGCGACTCTTCGACGACCTCGGCGGTCTTCACCCAGCGCTTGCGGCCCCGCACCTTGACGCGGCTCAGGCCCCGGGACTTGCGCTGGCGCGCCTGGCGGGCCTTGCGACTTTTCCTAACTCTGGACTTGTACTCCATGCGTCCCTCCATGCCGGGGCGCCTCCGGGCGCCCGATCGGCAGGAGAGTATAGCCTCCAGCGCCCCTTGCGCAAGACAAAACCACGCCCGCGCCGCATCGGCCCGACGCGCGCCAGCTGTCGCTGTCTTGCCTACACGCGACGTGCGCGGCCATGCACGCGCGGCTTCTCGCACACGCTCAAGCGGACGGAGACGTCTCGCCCGAGGCAGCGCCTGCGTCCGAGGGGCTCGACTTCTTGTCCGCCAGGATCAGAATGAGGCCCCAGCCGGCCACCACCACGGTGATGATCTGCAAGAGCGCGTAAGAGAGGAGCACGTCCGCCGAAAACTGGCTGAGCTCCGTCTCTGTGACCCCGTCGCCCGGCGCGTGCCCGAGCATGGCCTGGTACACCTCTGCCTCCGAGGGCGGGGCCAGCAGGCACCCGTGCCCCAGGTACCGCTGTAGGTTGTCGCCCGGGCGGCGCCACTCGCCCTCGAACGCGGGAAAGAGCCCGCTCAACACCACCAGCCCCACGGCCACCGCGCCCACGACCCGCTGCTTCCTGTTCATACGTCCCTCCGCTCGTTGACCCATGTTCCTGCCGTCCGGCTACTGCGTATCCTGCCCCGCGTCGCGCTTCGCCTCCTGGGCCTCTTCGGATTCCGTGTCTCGGGACTCTTCCGCTTCCGCGGACTTGGTGAGCCCGAAGACGGCGTCCTCGGCGTCCCTCCATCGGGCCGAGCCGAACGAGCCCACTTCCTCCCCCCAGGGGTTGAGAGTGGATCCGCCCAGGTCCTCCAGATCCTCGCCCACGGAGTAGACGATCTGCTTTGCGCGGTTATAGCGGAACGGCTCGCCGTCGAACGGGTCCCTAGCCACCGCCTTGATGTAGTCGGGTACAAGATCGTCCAGGCGTTCAGGGAACGTGCCGTGGTCACGCCTGTACGCGTTGCACGCGCAGACGAGGAGCATTCCTGCCACATCGGCTTCGATCCTGCATTTGACCTCCAGAGAATGGATGTATAACCGGCCCCAGAGTCCCACCAGAATATCGCCCACAGCGTTCGGACCAAGGGCGCCCCGCTTGCTCCGGCAGCGACGACTTGCGGCCTCCATCACCTCGGAGGGTTTCATGTTGCCGTACGCGCGGGGCGCGTTGCGGATCACTTCCCGACAGACCTGAGCGAACATCTCCTTCGTCTTGTTAGGCTGGAAACACAATCGGGTCAGCAGTTGGTCTTCCATCCACCCACCGTCCATGTCCAGCGCCTGCATGAATGTCTTTTCTCTTCTCTGGATCTGATTCACAATCTCGACGCACTCTTCGCAATCCACCTTCATGGCGCGGACCAAACCGTGATCAAACGGACCGAGGCCCCCAAGGATGCGCGCCAACCGCTTCAACTGCATGGCCGGTGCGTCTCGATCATGCGCCAGCTCCACGACTCGCATGAGCCCGGTTTCGAGCAGAGCAAAGCCCGTCAGGTATTCGGTGAACAGTATGGGGTCGTGCTGCACGAGGTTGCCGAACCGGAGCAGGGTCCTGGACGTATCCACCGCCTGCGCATGGTCACCAGCTAGGCGATCGTGACGTGCTTTGAAGGCCAGCAGGTTTGCGAGAGCGCGCCAGTCCTGTAGATGAGGAGGATGATCATAAGGGCTTACGACTCTGGGCGGCAGACAAATCTCGCAGGCAACCCCCTTGCGCATGCTTTCGAATGTCTCCTCGTTGCGCGCAAGGACTTCCTGCACCGTTTGAGGGTCCACTGGCTCGCCAACCACGTAGGCCCATATGAACTCCGCATCTGAGGGTCGGTACATCTTCTCCGCGGCGGCCTCGAAATACGTGAACGCGTTGTTCTCGTCCGCCACGTCCGGCCGGTCGACCTTCAGGTCCGAGAGGTCCGGCGGCGGCACGTCGCGCCTCAGGATCAGCAACACGATGATCGCGGCGCCGATCAACACGGGAACCGCGATGCCGAGGATGACGAAAAACTTCTTCATGGGTTCAGCTCCTGCATCGCATCCTGCACCGCCCGATCCACCGCTTCTTGCATCTGGGGCGACAGCTCCTCATTCGACTGGTCCATGTCCTGTGCATTTTCGGGCTCGATCAGCTCCACGGGCTCGAAGATGCCGTACACGGCGTCCTTGGTAACCCAGCGGTTTCGCATTCCATACCTGCCCTCTCCCAGGGGCAGCAGTTGCGGCGACCCGCCCGCGTCCTCCAGATCCTTGCCGACCGAGTACACGGTTCTGTTCGCGCGGTCGTAGCGGAACGGCTCGCCGTCATACGGATCCCTGGGCACCGCGTCGATGTAGTCGGGCACAAGCTCGTCCAGCCGCTCGGGCAGCGTGTCATGATCCCGCGCATACAGGTTGCACGCACAGACGAGGCGGCTGGCTGCGAGCGCGCACTCGGCGGAGCATTTCGCCTTCAGGTACTCTCTCCAAGCAGGAAACGTCAAGGCACACTGAGTCATCCCCACAGTGTTCGCTGAAGGCAAAAGGTACTCCTCCGGAGGCACTCGCGCGATTCCCTCTGCTACAGATAAATCGATGTCGCCACAGGGCAAGGACGCATTGCGGATGATGTCTCGACAAATGTCCGCCAGCATCGCCTTGGTCTTGTTGGGCTGAAAGCGATATCCCGGCCGGAACCGCTTGCCCCAAAACTCCTTTGTGCGCACCTTGCCTGCGACCAGGTCATCGATGAAACTGGCACTGACTCGATACTCTGCCTGCATGGCTCGAATCAACACCTGGTCGAGCAAGGGAACCCGGACAAGAGCCTGGTTGAGCCGCTGCAATTGGGGCTTCGTGATTTCCTCGTCGCGGGCCAGGCCGATGGCCTGGTCAGTCCCCATATGCAGCGCAGCCAAGCTCACCATGCAGTCGACCAGGGACACAGGGTTGCCCTGAATGAGGGCCGTAAAGCGGAGCAAGAGGATGCACGTGTCCGTTGCCTGCTCATGGCGCCCGTCGAGCCGTTCTTCGCGTGCCCTCACGGCCAGGACCTCCGCCATGTGTCGCCAGTCGTACAGGTAGGGTTGATCGTCTTCAAGGCTCGTACGCGGGGCCAAACAAACCTCGCATGCGAGCCCCTTATCGATCCATTGGAACGTCTCTTCATTTCGCTCGATGATCCGGTGCACCGTTTGCTCATCCACCGGCTCGCCGGCCAGGTAACGCTGTATCAGGGTCGAGTCCTCCGGGTAGAAGAGCACCTCTCCCGCGGCCTCGAAGTACGTGAACGCGTTTGCCTCGTCCGCCACGTCCGGCCGCTCGACCACGAGGTCCGAGGTGTCCGGCGGCGGGATATCTCGGCTCAGATACAGGAATACGGCAAACCCCACCGCGGCGAAAACCGCGAGCGCGAGCCCGACAATAAGCCCTACCCTCTTCATGGCGCTCCCTCCGAGTCGTCGCCCTCCTCCCGCGCCCGCCGGGCATGCGCCCCCGCGCTCACGCGCCTATGACCGGGACCGGCGGAACGGGCCTCCCGCCCGCGCGTCAAACCCAATCGCCGGCACGGTTCTGCACCCAGGCGAGCTCCGGGGCATCCACGCGCCGGCAGTGGTCCACGAGCAGCGCGAACAGGTCGCGGACCGCGTCGCGCATCCGCGGGTCGCGCAACCGGTTGTGCACCTGCTCCGAGTCTGTGAGCCGGTCGTAGAGCGCATGCTCGCCCTCGCGCCCGCACACGAGCTCATGCTCCGGGGTGAACAGGGCCAGGTGCTCCATGGAGCTGTGATGCACGAACGCGGTGTCGCGCCACGGGACCTCGCCGCCCAACAGAAACGCCGAGGCGTCCGCGCCCTGCTCCCTGCCGCTCGGGTCCACGCCCAGGAGCGAGAGGAGCGTGGGCTGGAAGTCCACCGTGCTCGTCACGCGGCTGACCACCGTGCCCGCGCGCACGCGCTCCGGCCAGCGCACGATGAGCGGCACCCGGCAGTCGGTCGCGTAGAGCGCGTTCTTGGCCATGAGGCCGTGCTCGCCCATGAGCTCGCCGTGGTCGCTCGTGAACACGACCGCCGTGTGCTCGGAGATGCCCCAGGCGTCGAGCCGGTCGAGCATCCGGCCCACGTTGTCGTCGATGCACTTCACCTCGCCGCAGTACTGGGCCTTGACCTCGCGCACGAGCTGCTGCTCGGCCGGCGGGCTGCGGTCGCGCCAGGTCTGCATGGCCTGCTGCCACGCGGGCACGTCCTCCTGGCACAGCGACGCGGGCAGGCGCATGTCCTCGGCCCGGTACATGGACGCGTACGGCTCGCGCACGGTCCAGGGCATGTGGGGGTCGGGGATGCTGAGCATCAGGCAGAAGGGCCCCGCCCGGTGCCCCTCCAGGAACTCGATGGCCTTGTCGGTCAGAAAGTCGGTCGTGTATGTGGACGGGTCCGGACGCTCGGACGGATCGCCGACTTCCTTTTCGGTCCGCACGGTGCCGTCCGGCTGCTCGATCATGCGTTTCCAGTGCGCATTCTCGAACATCCACCGGCAGTCGGCGAACCCCATGGACCGCTCGGCCCGCAACCACCCGCCCCGGGTCCGGCCCGGGCCGTCCAGGTGCCACTTGCCGATGTAGCCGGTCGCATACCCCGCCCGCTGCAAGAGGCTGGCCCAGGTCACCTCGTCGCGGTGGAGCTCCGCGCTGTTGCGGTACGCGCCGTGGGCGTGCGGATACCGGCCCGTGACAAAGCATCCGCGCGACGGCGTGCACACGGGCGAGTTCGTGAAGAACTGGTCGAACCGCGCGCCCTCGCGGGCCAGGCGGTCGACGTTCGGGGTGTGCACCTCGTTGCCGCCGTACGCGCTCAGGGTCCAGCAGCTCTGCTGGTCGGTGTGGACAACGAGAAGGTTGGGCGGGCGCGACTCCTTGCTCAAGGCGGACCTCCTCGGCGCCTGCGCCCCGGCGCGCGAGCGCGGGTGCGCGGCTGCGATCCGTGCTTGTCGTCCGGACGAGACGTTCCGCGGCCCCGCGCCCGGGTTACTTGTCCGTAAGCGCGGCCACGCCCGGCAGCACCTTGCCCTCCAGGAACTCCAGGCTCGCGCCCCCGCCCGTGGAGATGTGGGTCATGCGGTCGGCCAAGCCGGACTGGTTCACCGCGGCCACGGAGTCGCCGCCGCCGATCACGCTCACCCCGTCCACGTCGGCCACCGCGCGGGCCAGGGCCATGGTGCCCTCGGCAAAGCCCGACTTCTCGAACACGCCCATGGGCCCGTTCCACACCACGGTCTTCGCGCCTTCGAGCGCCTGAGCATAGCGCCGTTCGGTCTTCGGGCCGATGTCGAGGCCCATCTGGCCCTCGCCCACCTGGGCCACCGTGGCCTCGGGGCCGTCGGCCTCGAAGTCAGAGGCCACGCGATGGTCCACGGGCAACAGAAGCTCCACGCCGCGGTCGGCCGCGCGCTTCAACAGGTCCCCGGCCAGGCCGACCTTGTCCTCCTCCACCAGGCTCTTGCCCACGGGCTGATCCTGGGCCTTCAGGAAGGTGTAGGCCATGGCCCCGCCGATGAGCAGCTTGTCCACGCGTTCGAGCAGGTTCTCGATCACCCCGATCTTGTCCGAGACTTTGGCCCCGCCCAGGATGGCCACGAACGGGTGCTCCGGGGCCTGGAGCACCTTGCCGAAGTATTCGACTTCCTTTTCCATGAGCAGGCCCGCCGCGTTCCGGTCGAAGTGGCGGGTCACCCCGGCCGTGGAGGCGTGGGCCCGGTGCGCCGTGCCGAACGCGTCGTTCACGTATACGTCGCCCAGGGACGCGAGCGCGTCCACGAACGCGTCGATGCGCTGCTGGGTGGCCTCGTCCTGCTTGTCGTACTTGGCCAACAGCTCTTCCTCGGGGTGGAAGCGCAGGTTCTCGAGCACGAGCACCTCGCCCTCACCCAATCCGTCCGCCAGGCCGCGCACCTCGTCGCCCACGCAGTCGGTCGCCAGCGGCGCGGGCTTGCCCAAGAGCTCGCCCAGGCGCTCTGCCGCGGGCCCTAGCGAGAACTCGGGCTTGCGCTCGCCCTTGGGCCGGCCCAGGTGGCTCATAAGCACGAGCCGCCCGCCCTGGTCGAGCACGTGCCGGATGGTGGGCAGGGCCGCGCGAATCCGCGTGTCGTCGGTGACCTTGCCGTCCTGGACCGGCACGTTGAAGTCCACGCGCGTCAGCACCCGCTTGCCCTTGAGGTCCAGGTCGCGTACCGTCAGCTTCGCCATGTCCGTCTCCTCATTCTCCCTCACCGCATCGGTGTCAGGCGGCGCTGCAAACGCCGCGCCAGGGCTCCCTCTGCTCCGGCGGCCACGCGAAGCGGCCGGAGTCATTCTACCGGCCGCCGGTTCGGATTCGCGAGCAGAAAAACGTGCGGATCGCGTTTGCCTGCGTATAATCGGGGCATCGACGGACGGACTGCCCGCCGCCGCGCATCGGCCGACCGATCCCAAGGAGACTCGTCATGCCCCGCACCGCGCTTGTGATTCTGGCCAATGGATTCGAGGAGATCGAGGCGGTCACCTCCATCGACATCCTGCGCCGCGCCGATGTGCGCGTGACCGTGGCCGCGGTGGCGTGCGTGCGCGTGGACGGTGCGCACGGCGTCCCGTTCGTGGCCGACGTCACCCTGGCCGACGTAAAGGACCAGGACTTCGACGCCGTAGTACTGCCCGGCGGCATGCCCGGGGCGCAGGTGCTCGGGGGCACGGACATGGTCCGCGAGGTGGTCACCCGCCATGCGGATGACGGACGGATCGTGGCGGGCATCTGCGCGGCGCCCGCCATGGCCCTGGCCGCGTTCGGGGTGCTCGACGGCAAGCGCGCGACCTGCTACCCGGGGTTCGAGGAGCGGTTCCCGGACACGGCTACCTTCGTGGAAGACGCGGTGGTGGTGGACGGGAACGTAACCACGAGCCGCGGGCCGGGCACGGCCTTCGCCTTCGGGCTGGAGCTCGCGCGCCAGCTCGCCGGCGAGCAGAAGGCCAACGAACTCGCCGCGGCCATGCAGTACGCCCGGTAGGCGCCTCCAGGCGCGCCACCGGCGGCTCGCGCCCTGCCGTCGTCTCCCGAGCACTGCGCGCAAGCCGCGTCATCGCGAAACGCGCGCGTCCATGTCCGGGGAGCGTTCGCCGACAAATCAGTGTACGACGTCGATGCCGCCGGGACCTCCCGGGCCGCCCGCTTGCCCTGGGCCCTGGCCCGGCTGGCCGCCCGCGCCCGGCCGGGGAACCACGATGCGGCCGGCCTGCTCGCGCTGGACCTCGCGGACCTGCTCGACCATCTGCTCCACAGCCTTGCGCATGGCTTGGGGGAACTCCTGGATGGCCTGCTCCATGGTCTCGGCCTCCAGGGGCGCCTGGATGGGCAGGGACCCGGCGCCGGTGAGGATCTGGGTCTGGCCCATGAACCGGTCCTCGCGCCCGCTGTCGGGCGACCCGTCGGGCTTGACCGGCACGAGCCTGCGGATCTGGCCCATGCGCAGGTCCGTGTAGCTCTCCTCGCGATACAGCTCGTTCTGCTCGATCTTCAGGTCTTCGAGACCCTTCAGGTTCTCGTCAGGCATCCTGGCTTCCTTTCCGGCGGTGTGCGCTTCCGTCCGGCACCGCGTGCGCACGGCGCCATAGAGTGGCGGCGCCCGGGCCGCAACGGCCCGCAGGCGCCCCTCCCAGCAGCCGTCAGCCTACCAGCCACCCCGCCCGCGCGTCAAGGGAGGCCACATGTTCGCTCGCCACGAGGCGCCGCACGAGACCGCGTGCACAGGCCAGCGACATACTTACCGGTCTCGCTCGGTCCAGTCGTGCTTGTACCCGGACCATTCGGTCACGCCCAGGATCTTCTTGCGGTTTTCGTTGGAGAGCACGGGCGCGTACGCGCGCAGCATGTCCTGCTGATAGTCGTCCAGGTCCCACAGAGGCCCGGTGCCCGTGTAGGTAAGCGGTTCCCACTGGCGCATCGGCACGGACTTGCCCGTGCGCGCGGACTCGCCCGCGGCCAGGGCCACGGACACGGTGCGCGCGCCGTCGACCACGTCGGCCATGGTGCGGTTCTTCACGTCGTGTTCAATCGCCTGGAGCAGGTTCTCCTGCTGGCGGTAGAACCCCTCGCCATGGCCGCACTGGATTTCGGTCTGGGTGTCGGAGAACTCGTACACCGACCGGCCGCCCTCGGCGTCGAACACGCGCAAGCCGCTGGGCTCTTTGCCCTGCACATACGTCACGGTCTGGATGATGTCCGCCTTCGTGGCGTAGAGCTCAAAGGCCAAGCCGAGGCCCCGGCGATAGCAGGAATGCGTGGTCACCACGTACCCGGTCTTGCCGCCCGGGAACCGGATGAGCACGTTCATCATGTCGTTGTGCAGATAGGCGGGCGAGGTCATGAACTTGCTGCCGTTCGCGGACACCGACTCGGGCGGATCGTCCATGAGCCCCAGGATCAGGTCGATCGGGTGCGACCCTCCGCCCAACAGCACCGGATCCTGTCCGGAGAGGTCGTTCGGATTCTCCAGCCGGGGGCGCAGCGTGCCGTGAAGGTACTCCGCTCGGATGTAGTAGGGCGCTCCGATCCGGCCGGCGGCCTTGCGATCATACACGGACTGGAGGGCCTGAATCGTGCGGCCGCATTGGTTCACGGCAAGCTTCAGTCCCGTGCGGCGCACCGCGTCGACCATCTGCTCGCACTGCTCGTACGAAACGCACATGGGCTTTTCCACGAACACGTGCGCGCCGTGTTCGAGCGCGAACACGCTCATGTCCGCGTGCAGCGGGTTCGGCGTCATGATCGTGACGATGTCCGGCTTCTCCTTCTCGATCATCTCGCGATAGTCCGCGTACCCGCGCACGGGCGTGGGTTCTTTGTCCGCCTTCATCTCGTCCTTGAGCACCTCGGCGATCTTCACCGCGTCATTGCGCTTCTTCTCGCTGATGTCGCAGAAGGCCACCGTGTCCATCTTGGGATTGAGGATCGCCAACAGCCCGTGCGTCCCGCTCCCGATACTCGCTACCTTGTACATGTTCGTGCCTCCAAACAGTGGTCCGCGCGCTTGCAGGCTTCCCTGCGCCTGCAAGCGCTCCGTCTTCCACACTACTTCCCGCCACTCAGGATTTTCTTGCGGTTCTCCTTGGAAAGAATCGGCACATAGGCGCGCAGCATGTCCTTCTGATAGTCGTCCAGGTCCCACAGCGGGGCGCCGCCCTTGTAGGCGAGCGGCTCCCACTGGCGCACCGGGGCCGTCTTGCCCGTCTCGATGGACTCGACCGCAGCCACGCCCACGGACACGGTGCGCGCGCCGTCGACCACGTCGGCCATGGTGCGCTGCTTGGTGTCGTGCTCGATGGCGTAGACCAGGTTCTCCTGCTGGCGGTAAAATCCCTGGCCGTGGCCCAACTCGATCTCCATCTGCGTGTCGCTGAATTGGCCGTCGTGGATGGTCCGCGCGCCTGACGCATCGTAGAAGCGCAGGCCCGACCGCGCGCCCCGGTCGACGTCGCGTTCGTCCGTATGCGTCTGCGCCTGGATCACGTCCGTCTTGGTCGCGTACAGCTCGAAGGCCATGCCCAGGCCGCGCCGGTGGCTGCCCAGATCCGTGACGCAGTATCCGGCCCGGTCCCCGGGAAAGCGCATGAGCACGTTGTCCATGTCATGGGTCCGCACGTCCGCGCTGAACATGTGCTTGCTCGCGCTCGCACACACGCATTCGGCCTGTTCGCCCATCAGGCCCAGGACCAGGTCGATGGCATGGCTGCTTCCGCCGAGGGTCGTCTTCTTCCTGCGCCGCCAGGAGCCGGGATCCTCGAACACCCTGCGCATGGACCCGTGCAGATACTCGGCACGGATGTAGTACGCCAGGCCCAGGTCGCCATGGGCCTGTATGTCGAACACGGTATGGAACGCCTGGATCGTGCGCGCGCACTGGTTCACGGCGAGCTTGCGCCCCGTGCGCCGGACCGCGTCGATCATGCGCTCGCACTCCTCGAGCGTCAGGCACATGGGCTTTTCCACGAACACGTGCGCGCCGTGCTCCAGCGCGAACACGCTCATGTCCGCGTGGAACTCGTCGGGCGTCATGATCGTGACGATGTCGGGCTCTTCCTGTTCGATCATCTCCCGGTAGTCCGCGTACCCGCGCACGGGCGTGGGCTCTTTGTCCGCCTTCATCTTTTCTTTGAGCACCCGGGCGATCTTCACCGCGTCGTTGCGCTTCTTGTCGCTGATGTCGCAGAACGCGGTGGTGTCGAGCTTCGGGTTGAGCATGGCCAACAGCCCATGCGTGCCTGTTCCGATATCCGCTACCTTGTACATACGCTTCTCCTCGGCAAGGGCGTTGCGATTGCGCAGCCGGCGCCGTCCGGCGCCACACCTCACCTTGTTTCACTGACGACGTCAAGGACTATGTTGCGATCGAGAGGGGCGGGCGAACGCGCACCCGCTGAGCGGCCCCGGTCTGCCTAGGCCTGGTCCGTCTGGGAGTCCCTATCCGCATGATTGGAGGGGCGCTGTACGTGCGCGCCGTCGCCCTCGGTCGCCTCGCCATCCTGCACGGCGCGCAGCCGGCGGTACCAGCGCAGCCACACGTACGCGCAAAAGGCCAGGTACGCGACCACGACTAGGCTCTGTCTGAAAACAGCAGATTGAGGTATTGTTCCAGGATGGCGACCT
>CAZOBJ010000054.1:0-20699 GCA_964577825.1 uncultured Planctomycetales bacterium | reverse complement strand
GGACTACGGATTGTCGGGCCGGACGAGAAGCTGCTTGTGCGCCCGCACGATCAGCGCGAGAGCCGGCGACGGTCGCGCAGGCGACGCTCGCATGCCTCGCGCGATTCGGCGTAAAAGGGCTTGTAGCCGAGCTGGAGGGCCTGGTCGTACAGGTCCAGGGCCCGTTCGTACTCCCCCCGCGCGTCGGTGAGCACCGCGATGTTGTAGACGACGTCCGCCCTGTGGGGCGAGCGAGCGCGCATGGCCTGTAGCCGGTCGGCCGCCTCGGCGTACCGGCCCTGGGCCACCAGCTCGGCGATGGGAGCCATGTCCTCGGCGTCCTTGTCGAGCACGATGCCTTCTCGTACGCGATGCGGTGTGATGTCGTGCAGGAACGCGTCGATGCCCTGCTCTGCGGCCTCGTCGATCAAGCGCCGACGGCGCAATCGCGATCCGATGTCGCCGTCGGCTTGACCGGCGTAGTCGCGTTCGCGCATGAGCACCGCGCCTTGCGCATCCACCACGGTCGCGGCGAAGCGCACCTGTACGCGTCCGTTCCCGGAGCGAGGCGGGCCGGAACGCTCGGCACCCTCCTCGGTCTTCTCCGGGAACACGAGTGCGTCGTAGGCGTCCAGCCGCACGAACACCGCGCCCGCCGCCGGCTGACCGCCGCGCACCGCGCGGCCCGGCTCGGCATGAGGAAAGAGCGCGATGTTGGCGTTCGTGGCGTCGCGATAGGTCCACCAGTCCGAGGCGACCGCCTGGCGCCGCAGGGACGTACTCAGAAGCTCTTGCAGGTCCGGCCGCCCGGTGGTCTGCACAAGCGAAAGGGTCCGCGCGTCGCCCGCGTTGTACGGCGCGGGCCGGTGGCGCTCCACCTTGGCGCGGGTCGCGCACCCGGCGATCCATACGGCGCACACGCACAGAAGGGCGGCCGATCCGCGCACAAGCGCGACGGGCGTGCGTCGCTGCGGTCTCGGCGTCAATCGCATGGTCTCTCCCTGCTTGGCCGCGGGCGAGGGCTCATCGAGCCATGCCCTTCGAGCCGGTCACTCCTCGATCGTCACGACCTGCTTTACGGTCTGGCCCGGAGCGATGGCGATCTCGCGAACCCAGGTCTCGCCGCCGTCCCACTCGCAATGCAGGTCGTACCTGCCGGCGGCCAGAAGCAAGACTCGATCCTTGCCGAAGTCGTCGGCCAAGGCCTCGTCGTGGCGGCCAGTGGGGTAGATCTGATAGGAAACGTTCATAAGGTCGCCTTCTCGATAGACTTGAAAGTGGAGGCGACCGAGGTCAAGCGCGATGCCCGCATCCGTCTGCTCGCCCGCGGTGACGCGAACGTCCTCGACCCATTTCCGGCCCGTGGGCCATTGGCACAGGATGTCGTAGGTTCCGTCGAGCAGGTCGACCGTGGTCTCGCGTTGATGGTCGCTGTCGAGCTTGGTGTCGCGGTCTCCCTGTGCGTAGATGGCGTAGGACGTGTTCACGGGTTGTCCGTCTTGCGCGTCGAGGAATGTCAGATGCAGCGTGCCGTTGCCCAGGAAGATCGTCTGTTCCGTGGTCTCGTCCGCGCGGACCTGGATGCCCCGTGCCCATTTCTCTGTGGCGCGGGTCTGACAGAGGACGTCGTACGTGCCCGCGGCGAGCTTGGTCTCCACGGTGTCGCGGTAGTCGCTCTCCACGGGCGCATCCTGAACCTCGGAGGCGTAGATCGCGTAGCTGACTGTCTGCGCCGAACCGCCGGGCACGTCGAGGAAGCGGAGCCTGAGCGTGCCGGTACGCGCGTCGGGCGACACCGGCGCACGAGGTGCGGGCGCCTGCCCGTCCGGCTCCGCGCCGGAGGCATGGGCCGACGGCGGCGGGGCCTGCGCGCAGCCTCGCCACAAGAGCACGGCCACCAGGAAGAGGATAGGCGGGACGACAAAGATGGCGGCAATCGCTGCGGGGCTCGTCTTCGCGCGGTCGCGTTGCTCGGGCATGGACCGTCTCTCCCTTCGATGAGATCGCTAAGAGGACACAATTATCCGGAATCGGGGCGGTGCTTCAAGGCGAAAGGAGAAGAGGCGAGGCTATCCCTGAGTCTCGCTCGTGTATCGGAAGATGGAGACCGGCTCTTCTCGGTTTTTGACCTTCACCTTGGCGTAGGGCTGGAACCCGGTCGCGTCCTTGAGCCGGGAACGCGTCGCGTCGGACACGCACACGGACATGGGCTCGGCCAGGGCCTCGATGCGCGAGGCCGTGTTCACCGCGTCGCCGATCACGGTCAGGTCCTTGCGGTTCTCGGTGCCGATCTCGGCCTGCAGAACCAGGCCGGAGTTGACCCCGATGCGGATTTGAATGTCGTCCTGGCCCTGGCCGGCGCGCTTGCGATTCAGGTCGGAGAGGCCTGCCAGCACTCGGATCCCGGCTGCCACCGCGTCGTTGGCGTCCACAAACACCGCGACGATGGCGTCCCCCACGAACTTGTCGATGTCGCCGTGCCACTCCTTGGTCATCACTTCGCAGATGGAGAAGAAGTCGTTGAGCATGCGCGCGGTGTCTTCCGGGGAATGCCGCTCCGCGAATCGAGTGAAGCCTACCACGTCCAGGCAGAGGATCGTGAGATCGCGGATGCGGGCTCTGCCCTGCACATCCTCCTGAAGCCGGCTCAACGCCTCCTCGTACGCGGCCGATGAGACGTATCTGCGGATGATCTCGTTGAACTTCTCCTGCAGGATCCGCAGCTCCTCTTCCTGAGAGATGTCGCGGAAGACCTCGATGGCGGCCACGATGGTCCCGGTCTGGTCGCGGATGGGGCTGACGTGGGTCTTCACGGGAAAGCGATGTCCGTCCTTGTGTAGGGGGTAGATCTTGGCCCGGACCTGTTCCCCGGTGGTGATGCATTGCATGAGCGGGCATCCGCTGCGACAGAGCAGCACTCCTTCGGCGTCGATGTGGTTGAGGATGTCGTCGCCGCAATGCCGCCCGACTACGTCCTCGCGGGCGTAGCCGGTGATCTCTTCGGCTCCGCGATTCCAGAAGAGAATCCGCCGATCAGTGTCCACGATGTACACGCCGTCAAAGATGCTGTCGAGCAGGAGCTCGGCTGGTCCCTCTTCGCCGAGAAGACGCGAGAGCCGCAGGTCGTGGTCCATGCGCCGTGCTCCTGTCCTTGGAGCTGGTACCTGACACCAACACCGGTCGGCCACCCACGCGTCGGAGCGCACAGAGCGCCGGTCCTATCCTACCCGACGTTCGTGCAGAATGCTCGTTGAACTTCCATGGATTTTCATAACGCGGGAAATCTCTCGCCGGGGGGGGCGAGCGGCCCGGGGATAACATGAGCCGGTGGTCGCCAACTCCGGATGCGCGTCGCCTTGGCGCCTCAGTCTCCCATGTACACGACGCGCCAGATTCGGCCCTGCTGGGAGTCGGAGACAAACAGCGAACCGCGCGGGCCGACCGCAAGGCCCATGGGCCGATAGCGTGCGTCCGAAGGGCGCTCCACGGTCTCTTGCCCGGCGAATCCATCGGCGAAGACCTCGAACTCGCCGGACGGCCGGCCGTCGGCAAAGGGCACGAACACGACCTTGAACCCCTGCTGGGGAAGGGGTGCGCGGTTCCAAGAGCCGTGGAACGCAATAAAGGCTCCGCCCAGATAGCGCTGCGCAAGCGCCAGATCCCGGCGTGGCGGTCCAGTTGCGGACAAGGGTTCATGCCGGGTGAGCCGCGCGTGCGCGAGCGCTCCTGGCAGGCGTTCGACGGCGGGCCGACATTCACGTACAGCCAGCTCGCGTCGTCGAACGCGATGCTCTTGTCCGCGTGCGAGCGTTGGCGCGGAAAACCGCTCGCCACAGTCTCCGGGAGCTGGGTTGGCACGAGGTCCGTGTCGTCGAGCCGGTAGCGAACCACCTCCGTCAAGCGCGCGAAGTACAGGATCCCATCGACAATGCGGATGCCGGTGCCGCCCCGGCGGCCGAATCGTGCCACTACGTCGGCGTCTCCGTCCCCGTCCGTGTCGCGCAGGGCCGCGATGCCTCCGCCCTGGTGCGGGCGGCGCATGGCCACGTAGATGTCGCCGTTCTCGCGCACGGCCAGGTGCCGCGCGGGGCCGAGACGTTCGGCGACCACGACCACGCGGAAGCCGTCGGGCAAGACAAGTCCGTCGTTGTCAGGTGCAAAGGCCAGGTCCGCGGCCGCGGACACCGCTGCGTTCGAAAGCGCGAACAGCACCATGGCTGCCGCCGAGAGTAGGCGTGCCGAACGTTGCTCGACTGCCGCGCGTGAGGTCATGCCGATCTCCTTTCAGCGGAAGAGCCTGTGCGTCGTGTCCGCTCGGGCAAGAGGCCGCTCACCGCGCTCAAAAGTCCGGGCCGTGGTCGAACTCGATGATCTCGGCGAAGGCGCGGTCCACGCCCGGCGTGACCTCATGGTACAGCGGGCTTTGTTCACTCACGCGGCCGCTCATGTCATAGGTGAACGTCGCCTGCGCCTCGTGACGCAGCCAGTACCCGGTCCGCACGGCCCCGGACTCGTCGTGGCAGGAATGGAAGTGGCGATAGGCCTCCTGCGGAACGGGGCGGGTCGCCGTCCATGCCTCGGGCGCATCGGAGAAGAAGACCGGGTTGATCCGGCCCTTGCTCGGAATCGGGCGCCCCGTGTCCGGCAGCGTGGTCAGCACTCCGTCCCCGACGAAGAGCAGCGTGTCGGCGGGCACGTCCTGGGTGTAGAAGCTACGCTCGTTGCGGCACAGGAACTCGACGCGCTCGGGCGCGTCCGGGTTCTCGGGCCGAAAGTAATACCCCACGAAGGGCCCGAAGGAGAGCCGTTGTCCCCGGTGCGTAAGGTGCAGGACCTGCTTGTATCCGGAGGGAACTACCTTCTCGTCGGTGCGATCCTGAGGAGAGAACACAATGCTTGCGACAAGAACCGCCCCGACCAGGAGCAGTCCGGCCATGCCCACCCATACGAATCGGCGATTAGGCGTCATACGACCGGGTCCACAGCTTGCCGATGGCCCAGACCCCCAAGCCGAATACCGTCACGAGCGCCACGGTCGCCGCGATGCGGCTGTCGCCGAGCGCGTCCATGAGCGTAATCTTGCCCACGTTGGTCGGGCCATAGAGCACGGGGATGATCGCCTCGTGGAAGTGGGCGAACACGGCGGTGCCCACAAGGCCCCCCAGGAGCGCAAAGACCGCGTCCATGCGGCCTTCGCCCACTGCGGCCCAGGTGGTGCCCGGGCAGTAGCCGGTGAGGCCCCAGCCGACGCCGAAGATGACCGCGGCCAGGCCCGTGGCGACAAGACTCGTGGGCAAGGGCGAAAGGTCCGCGCGGCCGACCGCTACGAGTCCGGTCAGGCCTATGGCCGCCGCAGCGACCGCGGTGAGCATGAACTGCGGAATCGCGGGCTCCATCATCAGATGCGCGCGGGCCATCTTCTCCGGGTTGGTGGCGCCGACGCGCGTGATGACGTACCCGAAGGCGATGCCCGCAATCAGGCCGAGAACCACGCCGGTCATGATGAGCCTCCTCTGGCGTTCGCATACACGATGCGCGCGGTGAGCATAGCCACCGCGAAGATGATCACGCCGAAGTACAGCCCGCTGACCGCGAGCTGGATGGACCCGGACATGAACAGCCCCAATGTGCACCCGCCCGCGAGGCGCGCAGAGAACAGGATGAGAAACCCGCCCACAAAGGTGGCCAGATATCGCTTCGTCCGGCTCGCGCCGATGCGCCGGGTCCAGATGGGCGGAACGTCATAGGGGCGGCTGCGAGAGATGCGCCCGGCGAGGAATCCGCCCGCGGCCATGCCCACCACGAACGCCATGAGCCAGGAGCCCACGCCGGGGATGATGGTGTAGTGGGCCTTGTCTGCAACGTAGTCCGGGGCGACCACGCCGATAAGCCCGTTCATCGTGCTCACGAACCCGCTGGACGAAGCCGGGGGCCCGTGCGTGACGAAGACGAACAGGATAATGCCCGCAAGCGCCAGGGCCGACGGGAACCATGGCCAGTAGGGCGCGCCCTCCCGGGGGCGGGCACTCTGTTGGCGCTTCTCGGCCTCGCTAGGGTGTGCGGTCTCGTCCGTTTCTGGCATGCCCTATCCTCCGCAAGAGACGTAGCCGCCCGCGGGCTCTTCGCTCGGTGCCCTGGGGGCTGGGCGCGGCGTCGGCATGGGGCGCGCCGGTTCTCGTGCGGCCTGGTCGCCGTCGAGTTGCAGGGCCGGGCCGGACGGGAGCGGATTTTCGCGAGTCTCTACCGGGAAGAACTTGCCCGGCTGGCCCCATTCCTTCCACGAGGGTTCGTAGGTGATGACCCGCGGAAGCCCCATGAGGCGCAGAACGTAGTAGCTGAACGAGCTGCGACGGCCCGAGTTGCAGTACACGATGATCGTCTTCGACGGGTCGAGCCCGGCGTACAGCTCCTCGAGCTGCGCCTGGGACTTGAGGAGCTTCGTGTCCTCGTCCTGCCAGGCCTGGGTGTACTCGATGTTCCCCGCGGTGGGGATGTGCCCGAGTTTGAGCGGCTCGCCCTGCATGCCCCGGGTGCCCTTTTCGCCGCGATACTCCGCGGCCGAGCGGACGTCCAGGATCTGGTAGTGGGGGTCGTCGAGCCGGGCCTCCACGAACTCGCCGTGGATCAACAGGTCGCGGCGCAGCTCGTCCGCGGGCGCCGCATACTCTACGGGCGGCAGGGTCGCCGGTTCTTTGGCCAGGGCGCCGTCCGCCGCCTTCCACGCGTCGATGCCGCCGTCGAGCACGCGCTTGTCCGGGTGGCCGAGCACGTCGAGCACCCAGAACACATACGAGGCCGTGGCCCCGCCGTCGCGCTTGACCGAGTCGTACAGGACCACCCGCGACTGGCGCGAGATGCCGTGCTCGCCCAGGAGCGCCTCGGCTCGGCCCACGCCCACAAACGTGGACGCCAGGTTGCGCTCCTTGTCGTCCATGCGAAACAGAGACCACGGCATGCGGATCGCGCCCGGAATGACCGTGCCGTCGAAGTACTCGTCCGTGCGCACGTCCACGACGATCACGTCGTCCATGTGTTCTTCGAGCCACACCGCAGTGGCCGCGAACTGCGGGTTCCCGTAGGCTGGCCCTTGCGCGGGCCCCTGGTCTGGGCCGCGGGCCTCGGCCCGCTGGGCCGCGCTCAGGCTCCACCACGCGGTCCCCAGGATGAAGAACGCGATCACCAGGTGGCGAACAAGTCTTCCGTTCATGGGTTCGTCCCCTCCGTCTGCACGTCGTCGTGCTCAGGCCCGCGCCTCGGGCGGGCCGTTCCGTCTACGAACGCGAAGCAACTTTAGCAAGCACCATGCCAGAGCCCAGGTTGCGCGCACAGGCCCCTGCGGCCTTGCGGCGGCACTGGGCGACGTCGGGAAGACCGGTCCTCCGGCACCCGGAGGTCGCCGCGCCGGCCGTGAGGCGCGTGCCGATGAAGGCGCGGACCTACTCGTCCGGCCAGTCCGGGGGCACGGTGTACACGCGGGTTCTGGGTCCGAACAAGGGCAACGTGGCGAGCGCGAAGCGTTTTCCGTCCGGCGCGAATGGCGTGGTGGCTGGTATGGCCGTGATCGATTCGGGGTCGAGCCCGGAGGACATGCCGACTTTGCCATACAGCCGGTGCTGGGCTCCGCTGGGGATGTGCATCATGAGAAAGGACAGGAACAGAGATCCGTCAGCATGCAGAAGCGCCAGCTGCCCGTCGGGAGAGACGCCGGCGAGGCCCATCCCTTCCGGGACTTCGTGCAGAGGTCGTTCCTTGCCGCTGGGCAAATGCAGCTCCATGAGTGTGCGCCGACCGTTGTGGGCGGTCACGCGGAATGCCCTCTCGGAGAACGGTGGAGCCAGGGGAAAGCCTTCGCCGGGCAGCTTGGTGACCTCGTGGGTCTCCAGGTTTACGACGTGGATCCAGGGGGCCTCTTGGTTACGTCCGTTGTCACCAAACGCGAACCGGAAGTCCAAGGTGGGACGCCAGTACAGAAACGCATGCGTGGACGAGAAGCGTTCGGTCCGCTCGTTCGCGAGGTCGATGCGCAGCAGGCGCAGGGGGTGCGGCTTCGGGTCTTCGGTGCAGGCGGTTCGCTCCTGCGCCCAGACCACGAGCTCTCGTTCACCGACCCAACTGGCGCCACCGTGGGACCACGGAGCCCTCTCGGGCAGCGTCCGAGGATCGTAGCCTCGACTCATGGTCTCTAGGTTCCAGATGTTCAGTGTCTGTGCCCTCTCTTCGTGGGCCTCCTCGTCCCCTTTGTCCTCCTTGTCCACCCAGGCCAGCAATCGCCCATCCGGGGACACGGGCCGCAGGAAGCTCACGCCGAATTCATCGGCCGTGGGGATTTGCGTCTCTCGGCCCGTGGAGAAGCGATATGCCAGAAGCCGCATTGGGCCCTGTTCGGGCCGGACCTGCCGTATGAGCATGCCTTCGTTCAGCCAAACGACCGTGGCGTGCCCTTGTGTGCGCGGCAGCGGCACCCTGGTCATGTCGGGCAGGTGCAGCAGGCAGGTATTCTTCTCAGCCCAAAGGGAGGCCAGATAGGTTCCGTCCCGCCCCCAAACCAGAGTGGGCAACGGGTCTTCGCACAGCGCAGGAGGGACGTCAACGGCCGGCCACGTGCCCGCCTTGCGGTGGTGATAGATTCCGAATGCCGTGCCTGCCAGCAGCGCGGCAATGGCGAACTGCCTGGGCCTGGAAAGTCTGTTGGTGGTAAGAAATAGGGCGACGGAGATCGCGCAGGCTGCGACGGCTGTGCCTATAACTGTCTCCACGGCATAGCGTTCGGCAGTGGAGAAAAAGTCGAGTTGAAGGCCCCATCCCACGAGCAGCGGACAGTAGAGGGAAAACTGCACGAACCTATCGCGCGCGGTGGTCGGCGCTGGCACGCTGACGATGCCTAGCATCATGACCAAGAGCGGAACTATCGGAAGAATGGGAGCATAGTACGACGCGCTTTGTGGAAAGGTCCAGAATGGAACGGTCAGTGCGCCACCAAGCAGCACGAGCGACGGCACCGCGAGGCAAGCCTTTGCTCCGCCCGCGTTGTCAGGATACCTCAGCATCCGCTCAATACCAGGCGAGACTTCGATCTCTGGGCGCATTACCTGGATCGCCGGGATCACCTCCTTGAAAACGATGGGATAGGGCGGAAGCTTGAGGAAGGGGCGTCCGAGGGGCCACTCGATGATCCAGAACTTCTTCTTCCGTCGCTTCACTCTCAACCGTACCAACGCGTAGCGGAAGATGAGCGGTCCGGGATCGATTCGCACGATATCCTCCCATCGCGTAAAGCATCGGTTCACCGTAATTCCATTCTTGCTGAGGAGCAGGCCGATGTTCCACGGGAGGACCGGCCCAACCCAGCGAAGAATGCCTACGCAGAAGAGGTATGCTGCAGCCGCGTACCAGGGCGAGTGGCCTGGGGCGGTCCCGCAATAGAGCGCCAAGAACAGCCCTACAAACAAGAGGTCGCAGAAGAGAGGCAGGCCCCAGGGCCTGGTGGGATAGGAGAAGCGTCGCTCGGATACATGGTCGGAGTCTGCGGTGGGCATGCGTGCACGCCTCCGGTCTCGGGCGAGGGCCGCGGAGCCGAAGCGCGCACAGCGCGACCGGGGCCGATGACCATCTGAACACCGCCCGCATGTAGTTTGCCACTGCGCCGGTGTCGTGTCAAGGCTCGCGGATGGGACGAAGAGCGAGGGTGTCGAGCCGTAGTGAGGCGCGACCGTTCAGGGGCGCAGAAGCCTCCAGGCCGGGCCGCACGCAATACGCCGGTCCGCAGCCGCGTTACACAGGTGCGCCGGCCCGGAGATGCAAGCGGCCTTTGACGCGTGAGGAAAGCACATGACCAACCGTGCCAGGCGTGCGCTCGCCGCCCTGTCGACGGCCGTGCTATGTGCGGCGCTCGGGGGGCGCGCTGCCGGCGCTCAAGATGAGGTCGAGTTCCCGCCTCCGCCGCCCATGGACAAGGGCCTCGACATCCCCTATGCCGCGGTCGAGGGCGTGGATCCGGGACTGCTCAGCCTGGACCTGTACGCGCCCCGGGACGCGGTCGACCGGCCAATCATGATCCATGTGCACGGCGGCGGATGGCGGCGCGGAGACAAGTCCAGGTGCGCGGCCATTGCAGCGGCCTTTGTGCGCGAGGGGTTCGTGTTCCTGTCCATGAACTACCGCCTGCTGCCGGAGGCGGGCGTGCAGACGCAGGCAGGGGACGTGGCCCGCGCCGTGGCCTGGACGCGCGGGAACGCGGCCGAGCTTGGCGGGGACCCGGATCGGATCTTCCTCATGGGGCACTCCGCGGGCGCGCACCTCGTGGCCCTGGTCGGAACGGACGGGCGCTACCTGGAAGATCGCGACCTGTCGCTCGACGCGGTGCGGGGCGTGGTGGTGCTCGACACGCAGGTCTTTGACATCGCGGCGCTGGCGCGGCCGGACAGCGGCACGCTGCCCGCCGTGTATCGATCGGCGTTCGGCGACGATCCCCAGACCTGGGCGCAGATGTCGCCCGCCGCGCACGTGGCCCGGGGCAGGGGCATCCCGCCGTTTGCCGTGGCGTACAGCGGCGGCATGAGACTGTGGCCCAACCCGCGCCGCGGGCGCCACGCCGAGGCGTTTGTGGAAAAGCTGTCCGAGGCGGGTGTGCGCGCACAGCTCATCCGCGCGCCCGAAAAGACGCACATGCAGATCGCGCGCAACTTCGGCGCCATCGATGATCCGGTGTGCACCAAGGTCATGGCCTTCCTGCACGACGTGTTACAGGACGAGCCGCGGCGTGGCGCGGCTCGCGGTCAGGACGCTCGCCAGGGAGCAAGTACGCTCAAGGATCGGTTTGACCAGTTGGACCGCAACGGCTACGGTGTGTTGACGGTCGGACAGGCCGGCGGGCTGGTGCGGTTCGATGAGGGCGATTCCGACAGAGACGGCAGCATTACGCTCGATGAAGTCCGCGCGTGGCGGCGCAAGCAACGTGAAGCGGCGCAACGGCCCGGGGCCATGGACGGCGAACTGCCCAAAGGCGCTGCGAACGCTGAAAGCCTCTTCCGGCTGGCGTACATCCACCAGGGGTCGCTTGCGCAGGCATCCGCGCTGATCGACGTCTTCGAAAACGGCCACCCGGACATCCTGATCGCGTGCAAGCGACAAGTCCACCTCGTGCGCAATCGCGGCGAAGGTGCGTTTGATCATGCGGCGACCCTTTTTGCAGACAACGCCAACGGCTGGGGCGCGCACGACTTCAATGCCGACGGCCGTCTCGACGCGTTCGTCGCTCAGCAGCAACGGCGACAGGCGGACTGCTGGATCAACAACGGCCACGGCGCTTTCATCCGCCGCGATCTCGGCAACGAGACCGTCGGCTGCACGCGGAACGTCCTGTTCGCCGACTTCGATGGTGACGGTCATATCGACTCCTATCATAGCGTCTCGGCCTTCGGCACGAATCACGCTGGCTGCGAACTGCACCCCGGTAAGGCCGACGGCACTTTCGGACCGGACATCATCCGACAGGTCTTGGAGCCCGATATGCCGGGCTTCTGGTACGCCACGGCCACGCACCCCGACCGCGGCCAAGAGGAATGGGCCAACAAGATGTTCAAGGGCGCAGTCGTTCGCGACTTCGACGGCGACGGCAAGCCGGATATCGCCACGGCCGCCTATGCCGACCTGGGCTACCAGGAGGGCGGCCGCGGTGGGTTCGGCCAGCAGTGGGTCGAACACCAGGATCGCGGGCTGTTCGTACTGCACAATCGGTCCACGCCGGGCCATATCCACTTCACTGAGGTCGCCCGTCAGGCCATCGGCGAGTATGCCCACGGCAATACCCGCAAACACTGGAACTGCTATTCCGTGGTGCCGTTAGACTACGACGGCGACGGCGACCCGGACCTGTTCGTCGGGGCGGTTACGCGACGGCACGGAGGCGAGCCGGAGGATACGCGATGCGTGGCGCTCTACGAGAACGCCTCGAAGCCGGGCGAGATCCGCTTCGTCGACCGCACCCGCGAGAGCGGCTTCGGTCGGTATAACGAACTGCCTCAGGCGCAGCGGTGGCAGATCAGCTTCGCCTCCGGCGCGGCGCTGGACTATGACAACGACGGCTGGGTGGACCTGTGCCTGATCAACCGCCGCGACAAGGACAGGACCCGCTGGCCGTATCCGCACCTCTTCCGCAGCACGGGCAAGGGCACATTCGTTGAGGTGCCGGCCGCGGAGCACGCCATCGGCGGCGAGGCCGGCGGGCGCGACCTGGACTACGGCGACCTCGACGGCGACGGCCGTTTGGATGTGATCATCCATGACGGCACCGTCGGCGGCTACGACGGCCAGGACAACACTCGGATCTACATGAACCAGGTGGTCAACGAGAACCATTGGGTGCGTCTGAACGTGGTCCGTGGCCTACATGCTACACCCGCCATCGGGGCTCGCGTGGTGATCTACAAGGCCGGCACGCAGACCATCCTGGGCAGCGACGAGGTCCGCACCGACTTCTGTTATCGCTCCAAGCGATCGTGCATGCTCCATTTCGGCCTGGGGCAGGTTGATCACGTGGATGTCCGCGTGACGTTGCCAGGCGGCGAGCTGCAGACTCTCCGCGGCCTGCCGGCTGGCCAAGTGCACACCCTGAGTTTGGGACTGCCAGAGGGACGGGATCGCCAATCCGAACACCAAGAGGAAGCCCGGCCCCTTGCAGGGCCGGGCCTTGGGAAAGCTTGGTAGCGGGGGGAGGATTTGAACCTCCGACCTCCGGGTTATGAGCCCGACGAGCTACCAGACTGCTCCACCCCGCGGTCTTGTGCGGCCCGCGCAACGCCTCTGCGTACCAACGGCGTCGCACGACCTTGGGCGTGGCGGTACCGGTCAGCACCGGTACGCTCCACATCCACAATGCATTATAATCCACTGAAGCGCACTGTCAATTCGAAATCCGCGCGCCTTTCTCGTTCTCGCACCCGGGCGCGAGGGGTCACAAGACCTCGAACAAGGGATCGTTGTGGTCGAAGTCCTGCGGGAGCGCGCCGCCCGGGGTGTTGGGGGTGTTCAGGCCATAGTCCGCCATGGCGCGCGCGTACGCGCTGCCCAGCCACGCCGCGGCGAGCCCGTTGTCAAAGGCCGGGTCCTGCCGGGGGCTCTGTCCCTTGGGCATGAGCATCTCGCGGCGCAACGTCTCGCCGTAGTCGCGCAGGCGCAGGGCCTCCAGCTCGGCGCCGGTCCGGTCGCGCTTCTCCTCGAACATGCGCAGCCGGGCAAAGCTGTAGTAGAAGCGGACCATGTTGCGCGTGTACCGGAACCGACGCGCGCACGCGCTCACGCGCTGTCGGAGCACGGGATCGTCGGGGCAATCCAGCAGGGCCTGGTCCAGGATCGCCTCGGCGTCGTTAAGAAGCGCAATGGTCTCGATAAACGACGGACCGTCGTTCACGTCGCGTTCCCTGGGCAGGTACGGAAAATGCTCGGTCGAGAAGATGGGCCCCTGCTTGCGGATGAGTGCCCGCCGAAGCCGGTGGCGGCGCATGCCGGCGTAGTGCTTCAGGGGCTTGGCGTTCCTCATGGCCTTTTCGAGCACGGTGTAGAACTGCTCCATGCGCTCGGCCAAGCCCTTGTAGCGCCGCTTCCAGTAGTCTTGCAGATAGGCGCTCGCGTCCAGCTCGTGGTCCCACAGAAGCGCACTGTACAACCCATTGGTCAGGCAAAGCGAGCCCCAGTTCATGACGGTTACATGCATGTAGTGCATGTGGCGCACCCCGGCCGCGTGGTAGTAGGGGATGTCCGCGGCCATGATCGACTGCAGGGGAACGGCGATGGACGTGAAGCTGGACACGTTGTAGTACTCGCCCATCATCAAGCTGCCGCGGAAGGTCTTGCCGACCAACTCGCTCCACGACTGGAAGTAGCGGTGCAGGTCCTTGTTGATCTCCGTGCAGCGCGGGTTCGCGAACGCGTGCGCATAGCAGCGCTCGATCGGGAAGAACGTAGCGACCAGCCGGTCGTGGTCGAAGTCCGGGGGCAGGGGTTTGGTCGGCGCGTCGAGCGTTTCGTGATAGGCGGGGATGACAACCTTTACGTCCCGCTTCAGGCGGCCGGCTTGGCGCGCTCGGTCCATAGCCCTGCAGCAGTCGCAGGCCAGGGCCAGCAGTTGGTCGGTCTTGTTGCCCAAGGTCTGGCACGCATCGCATTCGCACCAGTTGCCGTTGTCCAGGGGCCATACGTTGACGAAGTCCGCGTACTGCTCGGGGTCTTGAGCCAGGGAGCGCACCAGGGTCTCGGCGAGCTCAGCGCGCATCGCGGCGTTCGAGAAGCACAGGTTGAACCCTGTGCCGTCCGAGAGGTCTCTCTGCCGCTCACCGTGATGCAATGCGTACCATTCCGGATGGTCCGCAAAGTATCTGTCCGGGGGAAGGTACCGTCTGCCCGTGTCGTGCCCGCCGATCATAAAGCGCATGCCGAGCTTGCGGCACAGGGCCGCGTGTTCGGGTGCGGGACTCCAGAGGTTGAGCCGGTTGCGCGCCATCCACAGGATCATGCGCTCGCCGCCCCGGCGCCCGCTGATGAAGCCGCGTGTCTCGAACGAGGGCGCTTCGGTCGCCGGCCAGTCCAGGACCGGCGGGATCAGGGCCTCGGGAACCTCTGTGTCCCAGGGGTCTGGGCCATACCAGCGGAAGCCCATCCGCTGCAGCAGGTCGTAGGCCCCGTACAGCGCCCCGGTGCGGTCCGCGCCCAGGACGAGGTACCGCGCGCGCGAGCCTTGGTTCTCCGGTTGCGCATGCTTGATGACATAGGACTGCGCTCTCGCAGGGGCGTCGATCTCGCCGAACGTGTCCTGAAGGGTCGCGCGGTTGCGCTCGAACGTGGACGATTCGAAAAGGAGAATCGCGGACGCGTCGGGCACAGCGCCGGCCCACGCCGCGGTGCTCGCCTCGGTGTCCGGGGCCTGGTTCAAGGAGCACGTCGTTTCCTGGGCCGCAAACGAGAGCGTACAGGCCGCGTCTTCGCCGCAGCGCGGGTTGACCCAGTCGACCGCACGCTCCGCGTGCGCGGCCTCGTCGATCGTGGAGAACGGCCCCGTGGCGGGGACGATGACCGTCCAGCGCATGGGTGCCTCACACGTCGATGATGTAAAGGTAGGGGTGCATTCCGGCCTCGATATCGCCGCTGTGGTCCTGCTTGCGAGGTTCGCGAACCGCCCCGGTCTCGCCCGCGTAGATCGTACCGTCCCGGCCCACGGTCATGGCGTGCACGCGCTGGCCCTCGATTCCGCTCTGCTCATCCCGGATGGGACCGACCTCGCGATGCTTGCTTGCCGTTGGATCGCATTCAAAGAGAATGGCGCCACGGGTGCCGTACTGCGGGCCTCCGCCGGCGCATCCGTAGATGCACCCGTCGCGCCACACCAGGGCCGGCAGGCGCGGGCCGTCCACGGGACGGCACAGCTCTCGGAGCTTCAGCGTGCGCGGTTCGAGCGAGAACACGATGCCGTTCTCCCAAACGCCGCCGTAGACCATCCCATTCTCGCCCAGCATCAGGGCGTCGATCCTGCGCGCGCCCTCGCCGGGAAGCCGAACGTCGGTCTCGGTGAGCTCGCGCTTGTTGCTGTCATACGTGAAGATGCAGCCTTCGCTGCACGATCCGTACACGATGCCCTCCCGGTCGCACACGATCGTGTGGCTGCATGCGCTGTCGCCCCAGCAGGCGCCGTGCACCTGGTCGGCGAACAGAACGTCTCCTGTCCTGAGGTCGACGGCAAAGAAGTCGTTGTGGAAATACGTCATGCCGAAGAGCTGGCTGCCGTCAGGGCTCGTGCAGGTGGCGATAATCCACATGTGGGGCACGGGCACGCCCAGGTCGCGGCCCTGTTCGGTCTTCGGGTCGTACACGAACACGTGCCCGCCTTCGTCCTCACTGATCTTCTTGTGGACCGCGCCGTAGCCGTAGTTCTGTCCGGTCCCGCCCGCCAGGCGGCCATCCGGCAACGTGTCGAGCGCATGGTGGATCTTCTGCGTGTAGGGCGTGCCGTCCCGTTTGTACACCTCGTTGGCGGACACGACCTTGTCGCCCAGGTCGCGCACTGCGCCGGTCCCCGGGTCGTATTCGCACAGCAAGTGGCCCTTAAGGCCCGTCAAGCCGCCGTAGATTCGGCCGTCCGATCCGGTCGCCAGACTGACGACCTCCAACCCGCCTTCGAGCCCGGTGTCCAGTGCCTTGACCTTCATGTGCCTCCTCCTTTGGGATCCCTGTGGCGCGGGGGCGCCGATCAGCCTCCTGTCCGCGCCGGGCACGTTTGATACGCGTAGCGCCGCACGCAAGCCGCTGCAGTCGAATCGTTTGCTACCATGGCCTGCGCTCCTGTCAAGCCCGAGCCTCGGCCAAAAGCACGAAGCACGTCTGCGCGTCCGTCAAAACGCCGTGGGTTGACTTGCCTCGACGTGCGGCCAAAATGGGGCGCGGACGCGGCAGGCGCGTGTCGCGCCGTTTGGCTCACGCGTGGAAGGAGAGTGGCATGTTTGTGGCCTGCGTGCACGTGCGGGTGAAGCTCGAGCATCGCGAGGCGTTCCTACAGGCGAGCCTGGAGAACGGGCGCAACACCATCCAGGAGCCGGGGGCCCTTCGATTCGACGTCTTGCAGCAGCAGGACGACGCGGACCGATTCCTGCTCTACGAGGTCTATCGCGACGCGGCGGGCGCGGCCGCGCACAAGGAGACCGCGCATTACCGGGCCTGGCGCGAGGCGGTAGCGCCGTGGATGGCCGAGGACCGCGCGACCGTGAAGTACACCTCCCACTTCCCTACGGACGCGGCGGCCTGGTCTGCGACTCGCTGAGACGAGGGGGCGTGCATGCAGTACCTGGGAATTGCGCTGGCCGCATACCTCGTGGGTGCGGTGCCGTTCGGGTATCTGCTCGGACGGCTCGCGGGCAAGGACGTGCGCGCCGAAGGCAGCCGCAACATCGGCGCGACCAACGTGGTGCGGGTATGCGGATGGCGATGGGGCGCGCTCGCGCTGGCGCTCGACGCATGCAAGGGGTTTGCGCCCGTCTGGGGGGTCGGCTTGGGCGTGATGGGGGGCGTGCCCCAGGCCGGCCCAGCCCGGGCCCAGGCGCTGGCCGCCGTGGCCGCAGTCCTGGGCCATACGTTCCCCGTATACCTGAAGTTCCGAGGCGGCAAGGGCGTGGCCACGAGCGCGGGGGCCCTGGCCGCGCTCATGCCCGGGGCCCTGGCCATGGGCCTGGGGGCCTTTGTCCTGGCCGTGGCCGCCACGCGATACGTGAGCGTGGGCAGCACGGCCGCGGTGCTCGGGGTGCTCGTGGGCGCGCACCTTCTCTCGCCCGCGCCCTATGGCGAGGACCTGCCGCGCACCATGCTCGCGTGGCTCTTGGCCGTGCTGGTGGTGGTGCGCCACCGAGCGAACTACGCGCGGCTGTGGCACGGCACGGAGAACCGGCTGGGCGCCCGGCCCCAGAGCACCGGTCGGTCGCCATCGGATCAGACGGACTGAGGGGAGGGCATGGCCCGGTTCGCCGTGGAATCCGGACGATTCGGCCCGCACGAGACCGTGGCGCTGTGCGACGAGCACTTGGGGCGCGAGGCCGTGTTCGCGCGTCTGGGCGCGACGCTCCTGTCCTTGCGCGTGGTCCATCGCGAACGCGAGGTAGACGTGACCGACGGGTTCCGCAGCCCGCAAGAGCTTTCCGCAGGGCAGGGCGGGCGAGGGTGGATCCTGGCGCCCTTCTCCAATCGCGTGGACGCGGGCCGGTACTCATGGGGTGGGCATACGCGTGCGCTGCCGGTGAACCGGCCCAAGGAGAACACGGCCCTCCACGGGTTCGTGCACCGGGCCGCCTTCTGCGTGTGCGAGGCGCAGACCAAGGACGCGGAAGCGCGCGTCCGGCTGCGCACGAGCGCCTTGCGGCCGGACGCGTTCGCCGGGTATCCGTTCGCCGTGGACGTGGACGTGATTTGCGCTTTACGGCCCACGGGCCTGTTTCTGGAGATTCGCGGCACGAATCTGGACGACGAGAGCGCGCCGTTCGGCGCGGGATGGCACCCGTATTTCCGCCCGGGCCGATGCTGCGTCGACGGGCTTCGTCTCGCTCTTCCGGCCCGAGCTCGGGTGGAGACGGATGCGCGGGGGATCCCGCGCGCAGGAGCACAAGCCTACATGCCGATCGAACACACGCCCGAGCGAGACTTGTGCTCGCCCCAGGGCGCATGCATCGGGGACGGAGTACTCGACACCGCGTTTGGTGATCTGGAGATGGACGCAGACGGCTGGGCGCGGACTGTACTGACCAATGCGGAAGACGGCCTGGCGCTGCGCGTGGTGCAGCGCACGGGCCTTGTGCATGTGTTCACAGGCGACCCCTAGCCCGAGCGGCCGCGCCGCAGCGTGGCCCTGGAGCCTGTGGAGTTCCCCACCAACGCCTACAATCGGCCCGAGTGCCGTGAGGCCCTGGCGCTGAAGCCCGGACAGACGCGGTCCTTCCCCTGCGGCATCGAGTTGTGCACGGACTGAGGCGTCGGTCTATGGGTCGGTTCGGTCCGCATGCGGTCTGCGCACGTCGTGGATGAAGTAGAGGAGCAGCGTCCCTCCGAGCAGCCCCAGGCCTGCGAGCGCGAACACGACCTCGTACACATTGTACAGGGACCCGCCAATCGGCATCGACCAGCCGCGCGGCACGAGCGCAAGCACTCCGCCCGCGGTCAGGTAGGCGAGCGACCGCCCGGTGACAGCCACCATGGTGGTCACGCCGAAAAAGAAGGCCCGACCCCGCAGGGGCGCGAGGTGAAAGAGCTGGGTGGTCGCGGCTACGCTCGTGAGCGCCACGGCCCCGCCCGTGATGACGAACACCGCCATGAGCAGGGGCTTGCGCGCGGCCGGCGCCAGGCCGTGGCTCGTGACCACGATGAGCGCGAGCGCGCACAGGCTGAGGTGCGCGAGCAGGAAGGTGCGCTTGGTGCCGAGGTGGTCCACGAGAAACCCCGCGCCCAGGAATGCCAGCGCCGAACCGAGCGTCGTGAACCCGTAGATGACCACGTTCTCGGAGGTGTCGAAGCCCAGGTGCTCGAGATACAGCACCATGGGCTGCTGCAGGAAGCCCGCGCAGAACACGAGCGTGGACAGATACAGGCAGAACACCAGGACCTCTCGGCGGCGCACCAGGGTGCGCAAATGTCCCTGCCAGTCGGAGAACCCGTCGCTGCGCTCGGCGTGCTGGGAGGGCTGGGGGATCCGTGCGATGATCACATTGCGCAGGAAATGGCCCGCGAGCGCCACGCCGAGGACCACCTGGTATTTCCAGAGCGGTGGATCTGCGCCGAGAAACACGCCCGCGGCGACCACGCACCCGTACACGGACATGTTCCACACGAAACGCAGGTTCCCGAAAAAGCGGCCCCGGGCGTTCGAGGGCACGACGTCATGGAGAAGCGGGAACCAGAAGGTGCTCCCCACGGCGCGAGATGCCGTAAATGCGCACAGGAATAGGAGCACAATCCAGGTCGGGCCCGCGCCCGTGGGAAGGAACGACGGCAGTATGGCGGCCACGCCCGCCGCGGCGCCCGCGAGCAGGAACATGCGCAGCATGAACCGCTTGCCCCGCGTGGGGGTCACGCGCAGCGAGGTCGGGATCTGGAGCACGATGAACAGCCCGAAGAAGGAGGAAAGAAGCATCGCCTGGAAGTCCGTGCCGCCGAGCGCCTTGATGAAAAGTGGCCCCACCGACTTTTCGGTCAGGAGCACGGTCAGCGGCAGGCCGATCGCCTGGGCGAGATACGCGCGGCGCATTCCGGCCCGACGCGCGTCGGTGGGCAGAGAAGGGCTGTGGTCTTCGCCGTGCGCGGGGGACATGGCGTCTCCAGCCGGGGCTGTGCCTTGGGTCAAAGCGAGCCTGTATACCGTACGTGCGCGGCCGACGCAAGGCTTGGCCTTGACCGGTTGCTTCCCTGGCCTAGAATAAAGGCGCTTGAACAGGGGCCGAAGTGGCGGAATGGCATACGCGCGGGTTTCAAAAACCCGTGTCCTTCGGGACATGAGGGTTCGAATCCCTCCTTCGGCACCAACTTCCCCATGCGGCCCGGCGCCCGCGCCCGCGTCGTCGGTCGAGGCTCCGGCGCTGAGGCCGTCCCACCGCGGTGCAGGGGAGTGGGGAGCCGGCCTCCAGCATGCGCGTGCGATTCTCGCGGGGTCTCGATTGATTCGGGGCGACAGCGCTTGGCGTAAGCGCGTCTTGACCCTACTGCCGCGTGAGGGTAGCATGGGTGGACTAGGCCGGCGGCACGCAGCCCCGGCCAGGTGTGGAGTATGGCATGCAGGCGACCTTGCCGGATGTACATGGCTTTTTCGGGCCGTACGGGGGACGGTACGTGCCCGAGGTTCTCGTGCCCGCGGTGGACGAGCTCACGGCAGCGTATGCCGAGGCGTGCGCGGACCCGAGCTTTCAGGCGGAGCTCGACGCCCTGCTGCGTGATTACGCGGGCCGGCCCAATCCCCTGACCCTGACCGGCCGGCTGACCGAGCATCTGGGCGGGGCCAAGGTATATCTGAAGCGTGAGGACCTGAACCACACCGGCGCGCACAAGATCAACAACACCCTGGGACAGGTGCTCCTGGCTCGGCGCATGGGCAAGCCGCGGATCATCGCGGAGACCGGCGCCGGCCAACACGGCGTGGCCACGGCCACGGCGGCGGCGCTCTTCGGCCTGGAGTGCCACGTGTACATGGGCACCGAGGACGTGCG